>NZ_CAXAPD010000005.1:0-302125 GCF_963970515.1 Pseudomonas sp. RL_5y_Pfl2_73
GCGCTGTGAGGCGTTGAGCTAACCTGTACTAATTGCCCGTGAGGCTTGACCATATAACACCCAAGCAATTTGTATGCTCCAAGCCTAAAGGCGAAAGAGACCAGATTGCGGTGTGTGAAGACGAAACGAACCGAAAGTTCGAGAGACTCAAAAGCAGCACACAAACTATCGCATACCCATTCGCTGGCACGTGACCGCAAGGCACGCACCGGCTACCGAATTTCTTGACGACCATAGAGCATTGGAACCACCTGATCCCATCCCGAACTCAGCAGTGAAACGATGCATCGCCGATGGTAGTGTGGGGTTTCCCCATGTGAGAGTAGGTCATCGTCAAGATTAAATTCCAAAACCCCTATCTGCTGACGCAGGTAGGGGTTTTGTTTTTGCCCGCAGGAAAGTCTGCGAAAGCTCGTGATAATTTGCACAGTTATTTCCGAGCTGGAGCACTAGAATAGCCCCACTTTAGCTGAGCCAGAGCTGTTTATGCCCGATCCGTCAGACATTGATAGGTTGTCAGATCTGCCCCTGAGCGGTCTGGTGGCGTGTCATGAGTGCGACCTGTTGATGCGCAAGCCCCAGCTGGCCCATGGTGAAAAAGCCGAGTGCCCTCGTTGTGGCTATGAACTCTATGCTCACCGGCACAATGTAGTTGAACGCAGCCTTGCCTTGGTTATCGCAGCTCTGCTGTTATATGTGCCGGCCAACTTCTTACCCATCATGGAACTCAATCTGCTCGGACAGTCCTCCCAGGACACCGTTTGGAGTGGCGTGGTCGGCCTGTTTGATACCGGCATGGAAGGCATCGCGGCAGTGGTCTTCCTGTGCAGCATGGGCATTCCACTACTCAAGTTGCTTTGTCAGTTAGTGGTGCTGTTGTCCATTCGTTTGGACTTCGGCCGTAGTTACAGTTTGTTGCTGTATCGCATTTATCACCACCTACGAGACTGGGGGATGCTTGAGGTCTATCTCATGGGCGTGCTGGTGGCTATCGTAAAATTGACAGACATGGCAGCCATCACCGTAGGCCTTGGCCTGGTGTGTTTCATCAGTTTGTTGCTGGTCCAGGTCTGGCTGGAGGTGGTGATGTCACCCCATCAGATCTGGCAGGCGTTATCAGGAGAAGATGCCCATGCGGGCGATTGATGCAGGGATTCTGATCTGTACGGAGTGCCACGAGTTGAATCGGCAGGATGCTGAGGCCGACAACCAAACCTGTACTCGCTGCGGCGCGTTGGTTCATTCCCGTCGCCCGAACAGCTTGATGCGGACCTGGGCGTTGTTGATCACGGCCGCGATTCTTTATATTCCGGCCAACATGTTGCCGATCATGACTATCAACTCGCTGGGCCAGGGCGCCCCGAGCACCATCATGGCCGGCGTCATCGAGCTGGTTCAACACGGCATGATTCCTATTGCCGCCGTGGTGTTCATCGCCAGCATCGTTGTACCCACTTTCAAACTGGTGGGCATCGCCTTGTTGTTGTTTTCCGTGCAGCGGCATCAGCCTATGTCGGCGCAGCAACGCATCCTTATGTACCGTTTTATCGAGTTCATTGGCCGCTGGTCGATGTTGGATATTTTCGTGATCGCCATTTTGGTGGCTGTTGTGAATTTCGGACGGCTCGCCAGTGTCGAAGCCGGTCTCGGCGCGATCGCTTTCGCCAGCGTAGTGATTTTGACAATGATTGCCGCAGTAACCTTCGATCCCCGACTGATTTGGGATAACACGGAGTCGGATGACGACCATGACTGATTTGCCTACCGCTAAAACTCGACCGGCTTCGAACTGGTCGGCCATCTGGGTCCTGCCGTTGATTGCCTTGATCATCGGTGGTTGGCTCGGTTGGCGGGCTTATAACGAGACCGGAATCGAGATCAATGTGCGCTTTGAGAGCGGCGAAGGCATCCAGGTCAACAAAACCGAAGTCGTCTACAAAGGGATGACGGTCGGCAAAGTGACGGCCCTTACACTCGATGACGAAGGCAGCTCCAAGGGAGTGGTCGCGACCATCGAGATGAACAAGGACGTCGAACAATACCTCAAGACCGAAACACGTTTCTGGCTGGTCAAGCCGAGCGTGAGCCTGGCCGGGATCACTGGCCTGGAAACCCTGGTATCGGGTAACTACGTGGCTATCAGCCCAGGTGAAGGAGAGTCGGCCCGTAAATTCAAGGCCCTGGCCGAAGAGCCGCCGCTGTCGGACGCCAAGCCGGGTTTGCACCTGACCCTCAAGGCTGATCGGTTGGGTTCGCTGAACCGTGGCAGCCCGGTGTTCTACAAACAGATTCAGGTCGGTCAGGTGAAGAGCTACCTGTTGTCCGAGGATCAGGGCAAGGTCGAGATCAAAATCTTCATCGAGCCGACCTATGCCAACCTCGTGCGCAAACACACACGTTTCTGGAACGCCAGTGGCATCAGCATCGATGCCAACCTCTCGGGTGTCAAAGTGCGCAGCGAATCCCTGGCCAGCATCGTGGCCGGAGGGATTGCCTTCGCCACGCCGGAAAGCCGCAAGGACAGCCCGCCGACGGACCCAAGCCTGCCGTTCCGTCTTTACGAAGACTTTGACGCCGCTGCGGCGGGCATCCGGGTGAAGGTCAAGCTCAGTGATTTCGAAGGGTTGCAGGCCGATCGTACCCCGGTCATGTACAAAGGCATCCAGGTCGGCAGCCTGAAGAACCTCAAGGTTGATCCGGACCTGGCCAGCGCCACGGCTGAATTGACCCTGGACCCCTTAGCCGAAGATTACCTGGTAACCGGCACGCAGTTCTGGGTCGTCAAACCATCAATCTCCCTGGCGGGTATCACCGGCCTTGAAGCGTTGGTCAAGGGCAACTACATTGCCGTGCGACCGGGTGACAAGGGTGGCGCGCCGCAACGCGAGTTCGAAGCTCGGGCGAAAGCACCGCCGTTGGATTTGCGTTCCCCGGGGCTGCACTTGGTGCTGCTGACCGAAAACCTCGGATCACTGGAGGTCGGCAGTCCGATCCTCTACAAGCAGGTCAAGGTCGGGTCGGTGCAGAGTTATCAGTTCTCCCGCAAGAAGAAGCAGCTGATCATTGGGGTGCACATCGAGAAGGCGTACGAAGGGCTGGTCAACGGCTCGACACGGTTCTGGAACGCCAGTGGTATCACTCTTACGGGAGGTTTGACGGGCGGGATCCAAGTCAAGAGCGAGTCCCTGCAAAGCCTGATGGCCGGCGGGATTGCCTTCGAAACTCCGGAACCGAATGTGCCGCTGAAGAGGCGTATACCACGTTTCCGTCTGTTCGCCGATCACGAAGCTGCACAACAGCGAGGCACCGTGATCACGATCAAGGTCGACCGCGCTGATGGTTTGCGCAGTGGTACGCCGATCCGGTTCAAAGGGTTGGATGTGGGCAAGATCGAGGATGTTGATCTCAGCGCCGATATGCAGTCGGTGCTGCTCACGGCGCGTATCACCGAAGTGCCGGAGCGCATCGCCCGGGCCGGGTCCCAGTTCTGGGTGGTCAAGCCTGAGTTGGGATTGATGAAGACCTCCAATCTGGAAACGCTGGTAACCGGCCAATACATTGAAGTGCAGCCTTCGACGAAAAACCTTGGGCCGCAGAAAAGCTTCGTGGCCCTGGCCAACCCCCCAGAGAGCGCTGTGCCCGAAGCGGGACTGAGCCTGGTGCTGAGCGCGGCTCGCCGTGGTTCGTTGAAGGTCGGCGTACCGGTGACCTATCGGGAGATTACGGTGGGCAAGGTCACCGGTTATGAGCTGGGCCAGACTGCGGACCGGGTGCTGATCCATATCCTGATCGAGCCCAAGTACGCGCCGCTGGTGCGCGGCGGCACACGTTTCTGGAACAGCAGTGGTTTCGGTCTGGACTTTGGTCTGTTCAGGGGCGCGACGGTGCGAACCGAGTCGCTTGAAACGCTTATCCAGGGCGGCATTGCGTTCGCAACGCCGGATGGCGAACGAATGGGCAACCCGGCCCGACCGGAGCAGACTTTCCCGCTGTTCGATAAGTTTGAAGATGAATGGCTGACCTGGGCGCCGAAGATCAGTCTCGGCAAGTAAGGTTGTTGGGTTTAGCACTTGTGGCGAGGGCTTGCTTGCGCTGTGCTCTGTAGGAGCTGGCGAAGCCTGCGATCTTTTGATCTTGATCTTGATCTTGATCTGATCTTTCGCTCTGGACTCAATGGGCAGTGGAAAGATCGCAGCCTCGTTGCACTCGACAGCTCCTACGCAGCTCCTACGGGAGCAAGCTCCCCGCCACTGGTTGTGCAAACCATGAAAAAGGCCGCGATCCAATGGGTCGCGGCCTTTTTCATGCCCAGTCATTCACCTCACACTGGATCCAGCTCCGGCTCGTCGGCCTGGACATTCACCGTGGCCTTCACCGCATCATGACGACGGATGTACTTCCAGTCCGCTTCGTCGATGTAGATGCCGTTCGGGCCGCTGCCACCTTCCAGGTCGATGGCGACACTGGCGCAGACTTGCGGCTTCACACTGGCCAGGATCGGCACGAAGCCCAGTTGCAGGCTGGTTTCCAGCAGGGCGGCCTGGTTTTTCTCGTCGATGTCCGCTGCTTCGTCCAGGTAGTACGGCAGACGCACGCGGCCGGCCTGTTCGCGGTCCATCAGGTGCAGCAACAAGTACATGTTGGTCAGCGCCTTGATGGTCATGGTGGTGCCGTTGGACGCCGCGCCGTCGATGTCGGTGTGGATCACTGGCTGGCCGTTGACCTTGGTGATCTCGAACGCCAGTTCGAACAGGTCCTTGAGGCCGAGCTGGTTGTGGTTCGCCGCCACCAGACGCGCCAGGTACTCCTTGGCTTCTTCGTTCTTGTTGTCCTGCTCGGCGCTCTGGCTGAGGTCGAACACTGACAACGTCTCGCCTTCCTCGTACTGGCCGGCACTGTGGATGATCTGGTCGATGTGCTTGAGCGCCTCCTTGTTCGGCGCCAGGACGATCCGGAAGCTCTGCAGGTTGGACACCTGGCGCTTGTTGATCTCGCGGTTGAACAGCGCCAGTTGGTGCTCAAGGCTGTCGTAGTCGCTGCGGATGTTACGCAGGGTCCGGGCGATGTCGGTTACCGCCGCACGGCGCGCCTTGCCCAGGGTCAGGGCTTCGTCGGTGCGGTGGGCATAGGCGTTGATCAGCAGTTGCAGGCGCCGCTCCATGTCGTCTTCGCTGTCGAACTTGGCCACGCCCTTGAGGCGCACCTGGGCATACAGCGCTTCGATCTGGCCGTCGACCCGCAGCAGCCCTTGCCAGCTGTCCTGATAGTCATTGAGCAGCGGCAGCAGGTTGTCCATGGAATCGTCGACCGGGTCCATGAACGGCGTGCCAAACGGCAGGTCCGCCGGCAGCAATTGACGACGGCGCAGGGCGTCGTCGAGGGTACGTTGCTTGGCTTCCATGTCGGCGATCTGTCGGCCCACCAACTGCAACTTGGCGGACAATTGCTGGACGCGCTCGGTGAAGGCATCGCTGGAGCGTTTGAGTTCATCCTGGGCGGCTTCCATCTGCGCCAGTTGCTCGAGCTTCTCGCCTTCCTCGGCGCTCAGGGTCTGGCTGCGGCGGAAGTCTTCCAGGGCTTTCTGTGCGTCCAGGACCTGCTGGTACAGCGCCTCGGTCTGGGTCTTGCTCGCGGCGCGGTCGGCGGCCACGGCTTGCTGGGTCTTGAGCTGCTTGAGCTCTTTTTCCAGGCGTTCTTTCTGGTCGCGCAGCGCAGCGCGGTCGGCCAGGGCTTGCAGAGCAGGCGGTTCGATGTGGGACAGGTCGATGGACAGGCCCGGCACTTCGAAACGCTCGCCTTTGAAGCCGTCGAGGATCAGCTCCATGGATTTGACCCACTCGCCATTCTCGTCCAGCGCGATGCCGTGTTCGCCCAGCGGCAGGCTGAACAGGGCGCTGTTGAACAGGCGCATCAGGCGTTCGACGTCCTGCTGCGAGAACTCTTCCCGCAGGCGGGCGTAGCTGTTGTTGTCGGCGTGATCGAGTTGCTGCTTGACCGACTTCAGGCGTTTTTCCAGGTCCCGCAGGCGCTCTTCCAAGTCCTCGGCGCTGAACTGCCGGGACTGGGCCAGGGCGCCGGCCAGTTCGTCGTGGGCGTCCTTGGCGGCGAGCAGTTGTTGCTCCAGGACCTTGACATCATCCACCAGGGCAAAGCGGTGCTTGAGCACCGACAGCTCGCCGAGCCAGCGCTGGATGCCGCTGATTTCCCGTTCCAGGCGCATCAGCTCCTGAGTGCCGCCGCGCTGGTCGTTCTGCAGCGAATCCTGTTCGTTGCGGTAGTGCTCGGCCTGGATGGTCAGCTCTTCCTTGCGCGCACTGGCGTAGTCCGACCAGGTGCCCAGCAGCGAATCGAGCAATGGCGAGAGGCGATGCAATTTGCCGCGCAGGATGTCGCGCTGCTTCACGCCATTGGCCAGGGCTTCCACCAGCGGACCGGCCGCCACCAGAGAGTTGTAGTCCTGCTCCATGCGGCGTACGTCGCGGAAGGCTTCTTCGCACGCGGCGATGTAGTCCACGCTACCGGAGCGCAGGCTGTGCTCGAACGCGTCGAGGAACAGTTGCTTGAGTTTGGCTGCGGTGATTTCGCGCATGTGCAGTAGGTTGATGAACAGCGCGCGGAAGGTCTTGAGGCTTTGCTCGCTGGTGGAGCGCAGCGGGATCAGTGTCAGGTCCAGTGGGATCGAGGTGTGACCACCCACCAACAGGCGTCGCAGTTCATCCGGCTTGAGTTCGTAGGCCTTCAAGCCTTCGCGCTCCAGGTTGGTGAACAGCTCTTTCTGACGCAGGCAGGTGTCATTTTTCTGATAGTGGGCCAGGTCCAGTTTGCCGGCGTAGGCAAAGAACTGGTGACCGAAACCGCCGCCGGGGCCGCGACCGACCACGCCAATCACGTGTGGGCCGTGGGGCAGGGCGACTTCCACCAGGATGTAGCTGGTGTCCGAGGCAAAGTAGAAACGCCGGGATTGCTCCAGGCTGTACTTGCCGAAGCTCATGTCCGACATGCGCGCCAGGATCGGGAACTGCAAAGCGTTGATCGAGGCGGATTTACCGAGGTTGTTCGCGCCATAGACCGACAGCGGTTCTTCCAGCGGGAACAAGCCGAGGCTGTAGCCGGCGGTGTTTAAAAGGGCAAAGCGGCGGATGCCGTAGCGTTCCTTGCTCATGCGTCGGTCTCCTGTTCTTCGGCAATGGCGCGGGCCAGTGCGTCTTCTTCGCTCTCACCTTCAAACTCGCTGAGGTCCAGCGGATCATCGGTCTGCAGCAATTTTTCGTCGCTGTCTTCGTCGATCAATACCGGCACCGGCAACGGCAGCACGCTGTGCAGGCTGGCGGCCAGGTCGCGGTCCTGCTGGACCGACAGACAGACGTCGAGGAATCGATGCATCGGTGGCAGGAAACGGTACACGCCGTTTTCTTCGCTGGAAAAACCCAGTTGGGTCATGCGCCGCATGATTTTCTCTTCCAGTTCTTCCTGGGTCTGTACTTCGGCCTGGATGAACAGGTCGCGGTACTTTTCCAGCAGCGAAGGCAGCTCATCGCGGCCCAGGCTGCCGCCGTCGAGCACGGCAATCGGGTCGCGGCCCTGGTCGGCCAGGTGCTCGACCAGAATGAAGGTGAACAGGGCCAGGCGCTGGGCGGTCTTGTTGACTGCCGCGGCGGCCAGGTCCGGCACGAAGTAATAGAAGCCACGGGTGTCGCACACCAGTTCGAAGCCCAAGGCCTTGAACAACGTGCGGTACTGGTCCTGGAAGTTCGACAGTTGCGCGTACAGCTCCGGGTCACGGCGGCTGACGTGGTAGCCCTTGAACAACTCGCGGAAGATCGGCGCCAGCTGGGACAGTTCGGATAGATCAAGATGCATGGGGGATGCTCGCAGAATCCTCGGCGGCGGTGTCGCCGGCCAAGAGCAGGGCGAAGGAGCGCAGGCTGACCTGATGCTCGTGAGTGTGATAGTCGCGGCGTTCCAGACGCTCACGCTTGAAACGTTTTTCCCGCGACAGGCGCGAGAACCAGTACAGCAATTCGTCGGTGGCGCCGTCCGGTTCCTGCTCCAGCAGCCAGGTCATCAGGTCCGGCATCGGCAGGGCGTCTTCGCAACGCTCGACCATCTCGCGCACGGTGCGTGGCGCACGCGGTGCTTCGCCGCCCTTGTGGGTCTTGTGGGACTTGGGGAAGCGCGCCGGTTTCGGTTCGAAACGGGCCAGCGCATAGACATAGGCTTCGACCTGGCTGGCGCTGCCCAGGAACGTGCTTTGCGGCCGAGTGAACAGCGGCATGGCGGCCTGCGGTACGGCATCGATGCCTTTGCGGCGAATGGCCGCCAGGGCCAAGGCGGCGCCACGGGTCACGGCGTTGTGACGGCGGGCCTCCTCGCGCAGAGGCAGGAGCAATTCACGGGCATGACGCAGGGTCAACTGGGCGCTGGTCTGCATCTCCAGGATGCGCGCATGGGTGCGCAGCAGCATGTCGTCGTCCACCAGGTGACCGAGGCGCTGCTGTTCGGTGAGCATGCGCAACAGTACGTTCTCGACCTTGCGCACGCCTTGCTCGAAGGCGCCATCGGCGTTCACCAGTTGGATCATCGGCTCGACGTATTCGTCCCAGGTCGCCAGCACTTCGGCATAACGCTGGCGCAACGGAATCTGCCGATCGCTGGTCTTGGCCCGTTCGGCCACGGCCACCAGGGCCTGTTCGTCGTTGGCGAGTTTCTTGAGCACGTCGCGCACGCGCATGTCCAGCAGGCGCAACTGGCGGGCCAGGTCGTTGCCGTCGCGCACATCGAAGGCATCCTGGATATAACCGGCCAGGCGCTCGAGGTGGCGCAGGTAGGCCTCGATCTCCAGGCACAGGCCCAGGCGGTGTTCGCGGCGCAGGTAGGCGAGAAAATCATGGATCTGGGCGTTGAGCTCGAAGCGGTTCGGGCTTTTCGCCACCGGTACGAGGATGTCCAGGCGGATCCACACGTCCAACAGGCTGGTGATGTCCTGGGGCGTGCTGTCCAGTTGTTGGGCGGCCAGTTGTGAACGCAATTCGTTGAGGCTCAGGGTGCCCTGGTCGAAGTGCTCGCACAAAGGTTCCAGCAATGCCCAGTGTTCAGCGAGGGCGCGCAAGACGCGCTTGGGTTCGATCATCGCAATGGCCGTCGGGTTGGCAATTAAAAGCAGCGATTGTACTGCATCGGGCCGGTTGCGATTCACCCCTTGGACAGACTGTCGTTGGCGATCGATCAACTATTGGCTCAACAGGGGAGCGATCCGCCTCGAAGGGCGGTAGAATCCCTCCCACTTTCAGTTATCCACAAGTGGCCGACCCTTGCTTATCGAGTCCCGTCGCCGCGCCTATCTGACCGCCATGCAGGTGGTCAACTGGCTGCCGCGTACCGAATTGCCGTTCGCCGCCCCGTCGCGGCCCGAGCTGCTGGAAGCGCCCGAGCCCAAGTACATCGCGCCGGTCGTGACCGCACCTGTGGCCAAGACGGTTGTCGAGCCGGTGGCTCCCGTGGTCGATCGGCCGAAAATCGAAGTGCCGCGTCCGAGCCTGGCCTCGACCCGTACCAACGCCAAGCCGGTGGAAGAGGTTGTCGAGGCCCCACCCAAGGCTCCCTACGTCGCCCCGCCGCGTTTCGCCCTGCAACTGCTGCGGGCCGGGCGTTGCCTGCTGTTGGTGGAGTTGCCCACGGGCGAGCCGTTTCAAAGCCGCGATCCCGCCTATTTGCTGCTCAAGGACATGCTGCGCGCCGCCGGTCTGCCGGACAGCCCGCAGATCATTGGCGAACCGGTGCGCTGGCCGCTGTTGTCCCGCGGCACCATGGACCAAGGGCCCGAAGCGGCGCGGGATTTCGTCCAGGGGTTCGTTTCGGCGCGCCTCGAAGACGAGACCTGCGTGTGCCTGTGGCTGATCGGCCTGCCGGCGGTGAAGTTTGCCGGCGAGGCGGATGCCGAAGCGTTCAATCGTGAACTGCAGGTCGAAGGCCTGGGCTCGGCCTGGGCGTTGCCCGGGTTGGAACTGTTAATGGAAACGCCACAGCGCAAGGCTGATGTCTGGCAAGCCATGCGCCGGCTGATGGCGCGCTGGAAAGAATCGAATGAGTGACGCTGTATCGTTCCGCCCGATGACCGAGGCAGACCTCGACGCTGTACTGAAAATCGAATACGCCGCCTACAGCCACCCTTGGACCCGCGGGATCTTTCTCGACGGGTTGGGCAAATACCAGATCTGGCTGATGTTCGAAGGTCAGCAGCAAGTGGGTCATGGCGTGGTGCAGATCATCCTGGATGAGGCGCACCTGCTCAACATTACCGTCAAACCGGAAAACCAGGGCCGTGGCCTGGGCTTGCGACTGTTGGAGCACCTCATGTCGATTGCCTACAAGGCCGAGGCCCGGGAGTGCTTTCTGGAAGTGCGCGACAGCAACCGCACGGCGTTCCGGCTGTATGAGCGCTATGGCTTCAATGAAGTGGGCCGGCGCCGGGATTACTACCCGGCGGTGGGTGGGCGTGAGGATGCGGTGGTCATGGCGTGTACTTTGGTGGACTGAAGCGCCGCTCCCACAGAGTATTGGTGGGGTACATCAAACCTGAGGTCATACACAAAACCACTGTGGGAGCGAGCCTGCACGCGATGGCTTCGGCACATCCGACATTTGATACAAGCTGACCCACCGCTTTGGCGAGCAGGCTCGCTCCCACTGGGTCGGGTCAACGCTTGCCATCCAGCGGATCGATATCGGCCATTTCCGCTTCGTCCAGTCCATCGCCCCCACCAATATCGTTTTCACTCACCACACTCAGGTCCCAGTCCGCCCGCTCGTCGTCGTCGCCCTCAAAGGCATCCCGGGCGCCGTCTTCGTGGATGAGGGTTTCCGGGCTCATGTCGTCATCGGTCGGCTGGTGATCATCCGTCGAGGCACCCGTCATACCTGCTTCACGCACGCGTTCACGAGGCAACAAGTGCTCGCGTTGGTTTTTCGGCAGTTCGTCGCCGATTTTCGCGCTGGGTTGTTCGTCGTCGAATTCCAACTCATGCATCGAGCCCATGCGATCTTCGTTGTCGTCGATGGGTTCCGGTTGCATCGCATCAAAGGGGCGTCGTGAATCATTCATGGCAATTCCTCATACTGTGGGCCTTACTGGTGTCGACCGGCAGTGCATCCAGGAATTCCAATGCATCGCCGACGTGACCTCGACCGGCGGTCGTTTGTCACAGTTGCGCACTCTCAATCGAGGCTAGACAGCATGAACGAATTACAAGATCTGATTGATAACAACGCGCGTTGGGCCGATGCGATCAAGCAGGAAGATCCTGACTTCTTCTCCAAGCTGGCTCGTCAGCAAACCCCGGAATACCTGTGGATCGGCTGTTCCGATGCGCGGGTGCCAGCCAACGAGATCGTCGGCATGCTGCCGGGCGATCTGTTCGTACACCGCAACGTGGCCAACGTTGTGCTGCACACGGACCTCAACTGCCTGTCGGTGATCCAGTACGCGGTGGACGTGCTCAAGGTCAAACACATCCTGGTCACCGGCCATTATGGTTGTGGCGGTGTGCGTGCCTCGATGCAGGACCGGCAACTGGGTCTTATCGACGGCTGGCTGCGCTCGATTCGCGACCTGTACTACGAGCATCGCGAGGCGTTGGGCCAATTGCCGACCGAGGAGGAACGTGTCGACCGCCTGTGCGAGCTGAACGTGATCCAGCAGGTGGCGAACGTCGGCCATACCAGCATCGTGCAGAACGCCTGGCACCGCGGGCAGAAACTGTCGATTCATGGCTGCATCTACGGCATCAAGGACGGACGCTGGAAGAGCCTGGACACTACGATCAGCGGTTTCGAACAGTTGCCGTCGCAGTATCGGCTGCGTCCGGTCGGGGCGCCCTGAGTCTGGTTCGTCAGTCGCGGTGACATTGACGGCGCCAGTGCCGTAGAAACTTCATTCCCTGCTCATTGGGCGGTTCGTCATAGCCGGTAATCCAGCCATGACAGTTGGACGAACCGCACCGGCAGGCGAACTGTCGATACAGTTTCTGTTCGGTACTGGCGTAGTCCATCGTCAGGCAGTCACCTTCATCGATACGGGCCAGTGACCACAGCCACAGTTCGCTCATGTCGAGGAAGACATTCGGGTTGCAGGAATGCAGCAGCAGTCCGGTGAAGCGTGGGTCATACATGTGGACGTCCGGCAGGATCTGCAGCGTGTGCAGGCGCCGTCGGCTGACCAGCAGCCCCGATACCCTGCACATCCTCTCCATGGGGGCGAATGGTTTGCGGGCGATGATGCCGTTGCCACGGCCATCGGTCGTGCTACGCACTTCGAAATCACGCACGCAAGGGTAGCCCAGGCGGGTACTGAGTTGCTTTTCCGGGTAGATGCAATCCCGGTGCTGTGAACAGTCGCTATCTGTGATGAACATGCTCATGACAGTCCTTGTCGGTGATAAACACTCGACTTTCTGGCGCTGGCGATCCTGCCGGCGGTCGTTGAAAAAACCAGGATAGCTTCGCCCAAGTCGGGGGTTTCATCTACTGTCGACTCTGACAGGTGCCAAAGGCGCTTTCCCGCGTCAGCGCAAGCCGACGCGGGAAGGCGCCTCAAGGTTTAGACCGCCTCGGCAGGCAGCGGCATAGGCACCTTCAGTTGCGGAAGTTGCGACTTGATCGCCGGTGTTTCGCATTTTTTCGCCGCGTCTTCCTCGCTCAGTTTGCGAACCGAGGTGTAGAACAATTCGCAGGTTTTCTCCTTCTGCATGACCTGCCAGGTCTGCGTGCATTGGTTCAGCAGGGTGTTCGGGTCGGTGCCCGGCTTACTGCCCATGCCGGCCTGCCAGCATGCAGCGCTCAGGTCCTGACCCATGACTTTCAAGCCGGCGGCATCCGCCTTGGCTTCGTCACCGTCGTAGTTGTCCTTGTCGGCGGCGTACCAGATATAGCTTGGGTGGTTGGAGCCCAGGACCGGCACCTTGACCCCCGCAGTCGGCGTGATGGTTGCCAGGCCGAGCACGCCCACGGTCTGGCCATACTGGGTCTTGATCCAGTTACGCACAGGGGCGCCGAAGGCCACCATCGGCAGTGTGCCCCCGCTGGCGCTCTGGGTGACTTGCTTGACCATGGTGGTCTGGTAATCGTTGAAATAGTCGTACAGCCCCTCCAGCGTCTGGCCCGCATTGGACGGCGCCGCGATGGGCGCGATGTCGATGATGGTCTGGTAGGCCGGCGTCTGTTCAACCGCAATGCCGTTGACGGTCAGTAGCGTGGCCCAGCGGTCGGTGGTGGCCGACTCCAGGTAGTCCTGGGCCTGAGTCAGGGAGTAATCCGGCGGGAAGTGCAGTAACTCGACACTCTTGCGGTTTTCCAGGGCCATGCCCAGCGGCAGGAACAGGTACCAGTTATAGGACCATTTCTTGTCGCTGTTGAGTTTGGAGGCGCCGTTGTACGCCAGGTCCCCGGCGTCGAGCAGGGCCTTGAGCGGTTGGCCGTAGCTCTTCGGGACGCCGCTGATGTGGGCATAAACTTTATCGTTGTCGCTTTTGACACTGACCTTGGCCGTGCTGTAGCCATCGCGCTGTACGCTTTGGGTCAGGTAATGCTCGACGGTCTGCTCCAGAGTCCAGTCGCGAAAGCAGATGACGTTGCAGTTGTTGGGGTAGGCGAAGAGGCGAGTGACGCGTTCGGTGCTGCCAAGTTGTACGTCAATGTCGTCGGCGTGAGCCGTGGCGCTCAGGGCGGCCAGGGCAGCAAGAGGAAGTACTGCGAGTTTGAACATGCTCAGATCCTTTTCAGCGTGTGGGCCCCTCGAAACAGGGCGCCCCCATACTGAAACAGACCGGGCCGAAGAAAAAGTGGGCCGAGGGAAATATCGACCGTTTTTTATGGCGTTATGGCATCGCTGCTAGCAAATAGCTCAATGTTGTCCGACGGCCAGCAGCACCAGGGCGATGATCAGCAGTGGACGGTGCTCCAGCCATTCCCCGGGGCGGGTACGGGGCAGCAACGCCGGCATGCTAAAACTCGGGTCGATCAAGCGGCCGCGTCACGGGCGCTGTTCGGCCCGGGGACGTAGGTGACAATCAGGGAAATCACGATCAGCGGCAACAATAGAACAATCCAGTGACCATGGGAGGCTTATCGGGTTCGAGGGGCACCCATGAATATTTTCAATAGGGACTCGCGGCGCTCTTTAGAAAAAAATCGCCGGGCCGATGGCAAGGGACAGCATTTCATTCTCCTGCTGTCGGAGCTGCCCATGTTCAACAACCGCCTGAAGCAGGAGCTGTTGGCTCTTCGCCAAGAACTGTCCAGCCTTGCGCAAGTCAAGGAAAGCCTGGATCGCGAGATGCTTGGCCTCACCCTGGATGCCGATGGACGGATTCAATCGGTCAATCAGAACTTCCTCGACGAGATGCGCTACAAGAGCCAGGACTTAATTGGCCGGCCTGTGGATGAACTGGTTCCTGCATATTTGAAATCCAATGAGTTCCAGGTTCGCTTCAAGTCGGCGTTGACCCGTGGCGAGCACTTTTCCGGTGCCGTGCGCCTGGTGCGGGGCAATGGCCAGGAAGCCTGGCTGCGTTCGATCCTCCAGCCCGTACGGGGTGCTGACGGGCGGATCCGCTATTTTTCGATGTATTCCAATGACCTGACCCGCACCATTGAGGCCTCTCGTGAGCATGAAAACCTCATCGGCGCGTTGGTGCGTTCAACGGCGGTGATCGAATTCGATTTGGGCGGTCACGTGCTGACGGCCAATGATCGCTTCCTCAACGCCATGGGTTACAGCCTTGCGCAGATCAAGGGCAAGCACCACCGTATGTTTTGTGAGTCTGAGGAATACAACAGCGCGGCCTACGAGCAGTTCTGGAAGCGCCTGAACAGCGGTGAGTTCGTGGCCGGCCGCTTCAAGCGTATCGACAGCAATGGTCGTGAGGTCTGGCTGGAAGCCTCCTACAACCCGGTGGTCGATGCCAACGAGCGACTGTATAAAGTGGTCAAGTTCGCCACCAACATCACCGACCAGGTCAATCAGGAAAAAGCCGTCGCCGATGCAGCCAGCATCGCCTACAGCACCTCGCTGCAAACGGACAGCACCGCCCAGCGTGGCACGACGGTGGTGACCCAGGCCGTGGACGTGATGCGCGACCTGGCCCGGCACATGCAAACCGCTGGTGAAGGCATCGAGGCTCTGAATGAACAATCCCTGGTGATTGGTACCATCGTCAAGACCATCAGCGGCATCGCCGAACAAACCAACCTGCTGGCGCTCAACGCCGCGATCGAAGCGGCCCGGGCCGGCGAGCAAGGGCGCGGTTTTGCGGTGGTAGCCGATGAAGTGCGACAACTGGCATCGCGCACCAGCCAGGCGACCGATGAAATCGTTGGTGTGGTTCGCCAGAACCAGGACATGGCCCGCAACGCCGTGGCGTTGATGACCGACGGCCAGCATCAGGCCGAGCACGGCCTGGCCCTGGCCGCCGAGGCGGGGACGGTAATCGTCGAGATCCAGGACGGGGCCAAGAAGGTGGTCGATGCCGTGAGCCAGTTTGCCAATCAGTTGTCCACTTAAGATATAATTATTGTTTTTTACATATTAATTATTGTTTTTAGATAATTTTCTGGCTATGTTTTGGGCTCCCATATTCTATTGGAGTCTCACATGCACTCGAATCGTCTTGCCCTGTACAGCCAACGGATGGCAGCCATCACCTTTGTTTTCATGGTATCGATGATGGTCGTCAACGCGGCGGCCTGGTTGTTTCCTGAAGCAGCCTCAGCCTCGCGATACGGCCTGGGGTTTTCCCTCACCGAACGGCAGCTGTCGAGCTTGTCTGAAGAGGCGCTGCGGTTGACGGGGTGGCAGCGCCTGGGTGGGATACTGTTGACGAGCATTCCCTTGCTGGCCCTGGCGGTCGGGCTCACCAACTTGCGCAGGCTTTTCAAACACTATGCCCAAGGGCAATACTTTTCCAACGCAGCAGCGGTTTATCTGGGGAATACGGGGCGCGCGGTGGCGTTGTGGGTGCTGCTGGACTTCATCTGCGAGCCGTTTCTCAGCCTGCTGGTGACGATCAATGCGCCGGTCGGCCAGCGACTGCTTACCTTCAGTATTACCGCGCCGTCTTTCGTTGCTCTATTTCTTGCCGCCTGTATTGCGATCATTGCCCGGATATTGTCCCAGGCCAGTGAAGTCGATTCAGAAAACAGAACATTCGTTTGAGATTCTCATGCCCATCGTTATCCAACTCGATGTGATGCTGGCCATGCGCAAGGTCAAATCCAAGGACCTTGCTGCTGCAATCGGCATTACCGAAGCCAACCTTTCCTTGTTGAAACAAGGAAAGGTCAAGGGCATACGCCTGGCGACCCTCGAAGCCATTTGCAGCTATCTGCAATGTCAGCCCGCGGATCTGCTGGTCTATCAACCTCAGAGCGAGCTCGATCAGTCGCCCAGTGCTTGACCCTCTCGCCGTGGATCCGCACCGCCGGCCAGTGAGGTTTTCCCTTGCGCATCGCGCACCCGGACAATGGCCTGGGTGCCGCTGTTCATGTCGATCTCGCTCACAGCATGGCCTTTGTCTTTCAGCGCCTTGACCAGCGTCGCGCTGAACTGGCCCTTTTCCAGTTCGGTGGGGCCATTGCGGCTACCGAAGTTGGGGAAGTTGATGGCGGTTTGCGGGTCCAGGTTCCAGTCGAGCAGGCCAATCACTGACTTGGCGACGTATTCGATAATTTGCGAGCCCCCCGGTGAACCAACAGCGGCCAGCAGCTCACCACTTTGACGATCGAAGATCAGCGTCGGCGCCATGGACGAGCGCGGGCGTTTGCCGGGTTCGACGCGGTTGGCGACTTTTTGCCCGTTTTCTTCAGGGATGAACGAGAAGTCAGTCATCTGGTTGTTGAGCATGAAACCCTGGACCATCAAGTGTGAGCCGAACGCCGACTCCACCGTGGTGGTCATGGATACGGCACCGCCCTGATCATCCACCGCCACCACTTGCGAGGTGGAAATGCGCAGTGGCGAACGGTCCGGCGCGTAGGCCACCTGGATGCCCGGCGGTGTCCCAGGCTTGGCGACACCCATGCTGCGTGGGCCGATCAGGTTGGCGCGGCTGGCCAGGTAACTCGGATCGACCAGGCCTTTGACCGGCACCGGGACAAAATCCGAGTCGGCGACGTACTGGGCGCGGTCGGCGTAGGCCAGGCGTTCCGCTTCAGCGATCAAGTGCGCCGCCTCGGGCGCGGGCTCGAGGCCGGCGGGCTTATCGGTCTTGAGGGGCTTCAAAGGCGCGAGCGCGTTGCGGCTGTCGCGCTGTTCGAGGGCCTGCAAGGTCCCGAGGATCTGCGCCAAGGCAATCCCGCCAGAAGAAGGGGGCGCCATGCCGCAGACTTGCCAGCGCTTGTAGTCGGAGCACAACGGCGCACGCTCTCGGGCAGCGTAGCCCTGGAGGTCATTGAGCGAAAGGCTGCCGGGATTGGCGTGGCCGCGCACCTTGGCGACCATCTCCTCGGCCAACGGCCCTTTGTACAACGCGTCCGGGCCTTCGTTGGCGATGCGCTTGAGCACCCCGGCCAATGCCGGATTCTTCAGCGTCGTGCCGACGGCTTTCGGGCTGCCATCGGCGTTCAGGAAGTAGGCGGCCATGTCCGGCGAGCCTGGCAGGGACGGATCGGTCGCGATCAACGAATGCAATCTGGGCGAGATCGCGAAACCTTGTTCCGCCAGCGCGATAGCCGGTTCGAACAGCCTCGCCCATTCCAGACGCCCGTGTTTGCGATGGGCCAGTTCCAGCGCGCGCAACACCCCCGGGGTGCCAACGGAGCGGCCGCCGATCTGAGCGGCGGTAAACGGCATGGGTTTGCCGTCGGCTTGAAGGAAAAGTTTTTCAGTGGCGCCGGCCGGTGCTGTTTCGCGACCGTCATAGGTGCGCACGGCCTTGCCATCCCACAGCACAATGAACGCACCGCCGCCGATGCCTGAAGATTGCGGCTCCACCAGCGTCAGCACCGCTTGCATTGCAATTGCCGCGTCGATGGCCGAGCCGCCGCGTCGCAACATTTCCCGTCCGGCTTCGGCCGCCAGTGGGTTGGCTGCGGCCGCCATGTGCTTGTCGGCGTAACGGGTTTGCAGATCGGTGCGGTAGCCGGAGGTGATTTCCGGCGGGGCGGGCAATGCCGGTGTGACGGTGGAGGAAGGTGGGGCCTTACAGGCGATGAGTGTCAGGGCGACAGCCAGCAACGAAACGGCTGACAGACGATGAAGGTTCGGTTTCAGATCTGTAAGCACGTGTCGCTCCATCCGTGGGCCTGGGGTATGGGGATCGACTGTAGCGATGCGCGGCGTATGGCGCAAATCAACAAGCTCTCTCGCCTCAGGGGCGTGCAACCAAATCCTGAGTGGGCAGGCACTTTTCTCGAGGCATAAAAAAACGGCCTATCTTTCGATAGGCCGTTTTTAGTACTTGGTGGCTACACAGGGACTTGAACCCCGGACCCCAGCATTATGAATGCTATGCTCTAACCAACTGAGCTATGTAGCCAAGTGGCGCGCATTATTCGCCGGTAACGAAGATGTGTCAAGCGTAAATCTGAAATATTTCTCTGCGCTTTCAACCGCTTAACAATCCTCGCTGTAAATCGCTATCAACCGAGCTGAAATCTCCCCGTATTGGCACTCAAGGCCTGGCTTCCCTGGCTCAGGGTATCCGCCGCCACGTTCACGGCCCTCGCGCCTTCAAGCAAGCGCATCGCTGCCTGGTCGACCTGCTGGATATTGCCGCTGACCTCGTCGGCGGTGCTGGCTTGTTCATCCACGGCGGTGGCGATTTGCGCCAGGGTGTCGGTGACGCTTTGCACCGCGCTGGCAATTTCACCCAGCCGTTCGCCAAGGCCGGTGACTGCTTGGGCGTCGGTCTGGGCCTGGCCGCAGGCAGCTTCCATCAGGCTGACAGCTTCGTTGACCGTGGCGCGCAGGCTGTCGACGGTGGCGGCAATCTGTTGCGTAGAGGATTGGGTGCGTTGCGACAGGCTGCGCACCTCGTCGGCCACCACCGCGAAACCACGGCCCTGTTCCCCGGCGCGAGCGGCTTCGATGGCGGCATTGAGGGCCAGAAGATTGGTCTGCTCGGCCACGCCACGAATGGTATCGACCACCAGTTGGATCTGTTGCCCCTGTTCGCTGACTCGCCCCAATGCGGCGGCGGTTTCGTTGAGACGCTGGTTAAGCTGCTGGATGCTTGCCGTGGTGCGTTGGCTATCGCGGCTGCTGTCGGTGGCGATGCGGCGGGTCTGCTGGGCGCTATCGGAGGCCTGTTCACAACTCTTCGCCACACCCTGGGACGTGGCGGCCAGTTGCGTTGCGGCGGCAGCGATCTGGCTGATCTGTATCTGCTGGGCCTCGACTTCTCCCAGAGCGCCGCTGGAGTGGGTATTGAGGGTGCGCACGGCATTGCTCAGCTGCAATGTCTCGTGGTCCACCCCCAGCAAGCTGTTGCGCAACTGCACCACGGCGACGTTGAGGGCGGTGCTGATGGCCGCCAGTTCATCGCGCCCTTGCACCGGCACTTGCAGGCTGAGATTGCCGTCGCGCAGGGCTTCGGCCAGCAGGGTGATACCGCTGGCGCTGCGCCGGATCGACGCTTGCAGGCAAACAAAAAGATACAGCGCCGCCAGCAGCAGGCAGCCCAGTACCGCCGCTACCAGGGTGAACTGGCGAATCGCCGAACCGTGGTAGTGGTCCAGCCGCGTATCCAGTGCCACCAGTGACTGTTGCCGCAGGGTCGCCAGGTCGGCGAGGAGGGCGTCGATGTGTTTCTCGAAGTCTTCGGGCTTGAGGTTGATGGAACCGCCGAACACGCCGTCATCCAACACTTTCAGGCCAGCATCCAAGTGCTTGAGGCTGCCCTGGTATTGTCCGGCCCAGGTTTGCAGATCGCTGGGCAGGCGGGTTTCCAGCAGCGCTCCGGTCTTGACCAGTTGGTCCCGGGCGTCACCGATTCGGCTGCGCAGGTCTCGCAGTTGCAGGCGACTCTGCAACGTGAATTGGCCTGATACCACGGAAGCCTGTCCAACGCTGGCCAGGCGCCCGACCCGTTCGATCAGGTCTGGCGTCTGCTGGGTGGAAATCTGCGTCAACAAATACGTCTCTAGCCAGGAGGCGAGGGTCAGGCGGTTGCCCATGACCATCTGCTCGCGCAAGGCTTGCAGGGCGCTGAGGGCGGCGGTGAAGCGGTCGTAGCCATCCGGCCACCAGCCCACGCTGCCAAGGCTTTTCGAATCCAGACCGTTGAGGCTGGTTTGCAGGGCTTGATAGCGGGTGAGGGTATCGGCTTCGGCCCCTTCGGTTTGCAGGGTGTTGCCTAGGTCACTGGCGGCCTGGGTGAGGGCCGGTTGCACTGCGTCGTACGCTGCCATGGCGGCCAGCGTCGCGGGTGTCGGCTGCCGATTGGTTTCGGTGGCACGCCAGCGGGCGGCGCGGTTGCGCTGGGCGGTGAGCAGATTGTCCAGGTTATCCAGGGCCAGCAATTGGCGCACCCCAGCGCGTTCCCCGGAAATCAGGCTGAGTTTGTCGCGATAGTCCTGGCCGATGAGCCACAGGCTGCCCATGAGCGGCAGGATAAAAAGCAGGAACAGCAATTGGAATTTGCGGGCGAAGCCGAAACGCCCCAACAACCTGATTCCCGGTGATAAAAAAGCCTGCATGCCCATACTCCCCTGAGCACCCTTGCACTATTTTTGTGCGTTTTCTACACAAGTGCCGAAACAGGTGCCCTTTTAAAAGGCCTCGAAAGTTTGTCCAAATCGGCTCGGTAGGCCTGCTCTGTAGCGAAACTTCCCATTCTCGGTCCCCTTTGTAAGGAGCCGCGTTGTAGGCCATTAACAAGGCAAGATTCAGACCATGGCGTTGCGCTATCACCTTGGATTTCGACAATTTTTCGAGGTCGATAGCTAGCTAAGGGGATAGCCGTGCCGCACCGAAAAATGGCACATTGACGCACCTGCCTGTGTGCACCCTCTGTCTTATGGAAACTCCCATGGCTATCAGCAATACCCAGGCCGAGATCCCAGTCGTTGCCGCCACTGCGCAAAGCAGCCCGTTGGTCATGCGGATCATTGGCGCCGTGGCGCTGGCGCACCTGATCAACGACTTGATCCAGGCCGTGCTGCCCTCGATTTATCCAATGCTCAAGGACAGCTATGGCCTGACATTCACCCAGGTTGGCCTGATCACCCTGACGTTCCAGTTGACCGCCTCTTTGTTGCAGCCTTGGGTCGGTTATCACACCGACCGTCATCCCAAGCCCTGGCTGCTGCCGGCCGGGACGGTGTGCACGCTGATCGGCATTGTGATGATGTCCATGGTCGGCAGTTTTGCCTTGATCCTGTTGGCGGCGGCATTGATCGGCATCGGCTCGTCGACCTTTCACCCGGAAGCGTCGCGGGTGGCGCGATTGGCCTCGGGCGGCCGCTACGGGCTGGCGCAATCGACGTTCCAGGTGGGCGGTAACGCCGGTTCAGCCTTCGGCCCGCTGCTGGCGGCGGCGATCATCATTCCCTATGGGCAAGGCAATGTGGCCTGGTTCGGGGTGTTCGCCCTGTTTGCGTTGTTCGTGCTGTACCGCATCAGCCGTTGGTACGCCAACCACCTGAACCTGTTCAACCTCAAGCAAGGCCAGGCGGCCACCCATGGCCTATCCAAAGGTCGGGTCTTGAGTGCGCTGGTGGTGCTGGGGCTGCTGGTGTTTTCCAAGTACTTCTACATGGCCAGTTTCACCAGCTACTTCACGTTCTACCTGATCGAAAAGTTCGACCTGTCGGTGGCCTCTTCGCAGTTGCACCTGTTCCTGTTTCTCGGGGCAGTGGCGGCGGGGACCTTCTTCGGCGGACCGATTGGCGACAGGATAGGGCGCAAGGCGGTGATCTGGTTCTCGATCCTCGGCGTGGCACCGTTCACCCTGATCCTGCCTCATGTCGACCTGTTGTGGACCAGCATCCTCAGCGTGGTCATCGGTTTCATCCTGGCCTCGGCGTTCTCGGCCATCGTGGTGTATGCCCAGGAACTGGTACCGGGCAATGTCGGGATGATCGCCGGCGTGTTCTTCGGGCTGATGTTCGGTTTCGGCGGGATTGGCGCCGCCCTGCTGGGGCACCTGGCGGACATCCGTGGCATCGTGTATGTGTACTGGTTGTGCTCGTTCCTGCCGTTGTTCGGGGTGTTGGCGATTTTCTTGCCGAGGACTCGAAAGGCTTGAGGTGAGAAGCATTCATGTAGCTGAGTCACTGCCTTCGCAAGCGGGCTCGCTCCCACATGGGGTTGTGGGTGTTCAGGCATCCAGGCCCCGAAACGAAGTCCCAGCATGCCAGCAGCAACGGGCTGGTTGAAGTCGTTGCGGCGCGAGGGGGCGTAGACCCGGATGCCCAGATGGCTCGGCGTACCCAGTGTCCTGTATCACCAATACTGTTCCTTTCTGACGGCGTCTGTTGCCGTCATGCTGCGTTGCCACTCCTCGCCATCGCGGTCTATGACTCGTCGCGGCGCCTTGCCTGACGGCAACAGCCTCTCGTCAAAAAGAAACGTATTTGTACAGTACGCGATGGCCGCCAGCGTATTGAGGTCCTTCGGTCTGTGCCGTACGTGGATTAAGTTTCAAGTTGAAATATTGTGACGCTTGAATCGCTACTTGATGAGTACATTGTAGTCGCGACTAAAGTACTGGTTTGTATAAGTCTTAAGTGGGTGTTTGTATAAAGGTTGGTCGTGTTAACTTGCTGTTGTGGTTAATGGTTAGAAAGGAATCTGCAGCATTATTCAAAGGTGACCCCTGTGGTGACTGAAAAAGCAGGCGTTCACATTCTTTCCAGCTATCGCCCTTATTGTCCTGGACATAAGGCCCTCGGTTCTTGGTTTGATGACCTCTTCTGCGCTGCGGGTGGACAGGGGTTGTGCGCACCGCCTGCCATATTGAAGTTCTTATAAAGAGCTGTATCGCCAAGTTGTTCCAAGGTGTTTGCCTTGTGGGCGGCGTTGCGGCCGTGATCGATTGTTATTGCCGTGTCGTGTGCACGTTAGAGGCTGCCGTCTTTGAGGTTGGCCATAAAATAGAATCAGGCGGGGAATGATATGAAGTTCAAGTCATTGCAGGCACGCATTTGTGTCACGGCAGGCGTATGCCTGTTTGTTTCATCCATCAGCCTGATTGTCTACGGGCTCTTCAGCGCCCGGGCCAACGAGCAATATGTCTCGACCGAGGTCAGCGCCCTGGTTGAAAAATCAACGATCCGGGAAATTCAGAACCTGGCCGAATCCCGGGCCAACGCCATCCAGGCCAAGTTGCAGAATGCGCTGGATGCGGCTCGCACGATGGCCAATGCCTTTGCCGCCAGCAAGGCCTCGCAAAGCCCTCTGGTATTGGGCCGTGAACAGATCAACAGCGTCTTGCTCAGCGTTCTCAAGGATAACCCCGACTTCAACGGCACCTATTCCTGCTGGGAACCGAATGCGTTGGATGGGCAGGATCCGGCGTTCCGCAATGCAGAGGATGGCAATAACCCGCTGACCGGGCGCTTCACGCCTTACTGGACGCGTAGCGCCGATGGCCATGTCGCGGTGCAGCCATTGGTCGAGTATGACTCTCCGGACCGTCACCCCAACGGTGTGCCCAAGGGCGGCTGGTACAGCGGCCCGCGCGACTCCCTGAAGGAAAGCGTGCTGGACCCCATTCCTTATGTGGTCCAGGGGAAAAACGTCTGGCTGACCACTTTGTCGGTGCCTATCGTGTCCAATGGCAAGTTCTACGGTGTGGTCGGGGCTGACTTCGATATCGCGTTTATCCAGAAGCTCAGCGAGCAAATGTCTGCCGATCTCTATGGCGGCAAAGGCACGGTTTCGATTTTGAGTAACCAGGGCTTGGTGGTCGCGGACAGCCAGCGGACCGACCTGATTGGCCAGCCGATCAAGGCCTTGTTGCCTGGTTCCTGGGAAAAAGTGCTCAGTGATATCCAGGGCGGTCGGGGTGATGGCCTGCTCAATGTGCAAACACAGACCATCGAAGTGCTGATGCCCATTGCGCTCGGTCGCACGGGCAAACCCTGGGCGGTGTTGATTCGCCTGCCCAAGGCAGTGGTCATGAGCCAGGCCATCGCCCTGGAGCAGGAGCTGCAGGCGCGAAGCCTCAACAACAGCATCTGGCAGGTGTCGGTAGGGTTGGTCATTTCGTTGTTGGCCCTGGCTGCCCTGTGGTATGCCGCGGCAAAAATCGTTGGGCCGATTCGCGAAGCCGCCGCCTTGGCCGCCACCATCAGCCTGGGAGATTTCTCTCGTCGCCTGGTGCAGAAATCCGAGGATGAAGTCGGGCAGCTATCTGCCGCCCTCAACGACATGTCCGAAAGCCTGCAGCGGCAGGTGCGGGTGGCCGAGCGCATTTCCGAAGGTGATCTGGACCTGGAGGTCCGGTTGTCTTCGCCCCACGACACCCTCGGAAAGTCATTGGAGAAGATGGTCAGCAACCTGAACCAGCTGATTTCCGAGGTTCAGATCAGCGCCACCCAGATCACCGGCAGCTCGGCGCAGGTCACCGACTTGAGTCAGTCACTCTCCGACGGGGCCTCCAATTCCGCCTCGTCCATCACCGAAATCAGTGCGGTGATGACGCAAATGGCTGCCCAGACCCGGGACAATGCCGCCAACGCCAAGAAAGCCGACGAGCAATCCCAGGCCTCGCGAGCCGATGCCGGGGAAAGCGACAAATTGATGTGCGAACTGATTGCCGCCATGGCCGAAATCGATAACTCGGGCAAGGACATCACTGCGATCATCACCACCATCGACAACATCGCCGCACAAACCAACCTGCTGGCCTTGAACGCGGCCATCGAAGCCGCCCGGGCCGGTGAGCTTGGGCGCGGTTTTGCCGTGGTGGCCGATGAAGTGCGCAGCCTGGCGGCCCGCAGCGCCGAGGCCGCCCAGCAGACCGCTGCACTGATCGCCGATTCCTCAAGCAAGACCCAGCGCGGCATGATCATCGCGGGCCGGACCGCCGAGTCGCTGAAGAACATCGTCACTGGAACCGGCGCGGTGTCCAGCCTGGTCTCGCTGATCTACCAGGCCTCCAGCGAGCAGGCTTCAGGCTTGCAACAGGCCAGCATCGGACTTGAGCAGATCGACGAAGTGACGCAGAAAAACCAATCGAACTCGCAAGAGTGCGCAGTGGCGGCCAAGGACCTTTCGGAGCGTGCATCGCTGATGCAGCGGGTGTTGGGGCGCTTCAAGATCAAAAGAGGCTAATGGATGTTCGTGGCGAGGGAGCAGGTTCCCTCGCCACGACGATCACAAACTTCAAATGAACTGTATTACGACATAGCAGGCTTTTTGTTATCCTCGCCGCCTTCTTTCATGGACGAATACCGGGACAAGCCATGGCTAACGACACCCCGTCACGCATCGGGACGATACTGCTGGGCCTGCTTTTTGGCCTGATTGGCATTGGCTTGTTGGGCATTGCCGTCAATCTCACTCTCGACCGACGCGACTTCCTTGCCCGGGCACAGACCACCGATGGCATCGTCAGCCACTTGAATGCCGGTGGTTCGCATCCTGAGATCGCCTTCACCACCGTCAGCGGCGAAAAGATTTCCTACCCCCAGGGCGGCTTTATCTTCGGTTATCAGAAGGACCAGCCGGTGCGGGTGCATTACCTGCCCGAGCAGCCGGCTGGCAGTGCCATCGTCGATGCCCCAGCGGCACTCTGGGGGACCTCCGGGGTGCTGGGTTTTATTGGCCTGGTGTTCACCCTTGTCGGCCTGCTAAAAGCCACCCGCCAACGCGGCCGCGGTGCGGCTCATTCACATAAAGGACTTTGAACGTATGAGCTACAACATCCCACTCCCGGTCAATGAAAGTCGCTGGCAGTACCAGACCGCCAGCGGCGGTGGCCTGACCGTCGTCATGGTGGCAGGCAGCGGCGGCTCGATTACCCTGCGCTCACCCCAAGGCGAAGACGTCAGCTACCGCTATGGCGGCGTCGGCGTGGGGATCGGCTTTGGCGCACGGTTGCCGCGCTTCGGCAAGATCAATATCCAGATCAAGGGTAAGAGCGTAGCCGGAGTGGGGGCGGCGGAGGCTTTTCCCAGCACTGGCAAGGTGTTTGTCAGCGACGCCATGGCCAACCGTGACCTGACCAGTGACGACATCACCGGCCCTTGCATGTACACCGAAGTGGGTGTGGGCCTGGTGGTCGGCGGTTCGGCCACGGCCCTGCTGTTCGGGCTCGATCCCAAGTTGCTGGCGTTGTCGGTGGCCTTGAGCTCCAACCCGGCAACCTCGATCATCGCCTCGACCACGGTCAACCGGCAACTGGCGCGCTCGGCCAAGGGCGCGGTGGTCATGGCCGGAGTGAATGCGGGTGTGCAGGCCGGTGGTGGTGCGGCGATCTACATGGGTTATCTGTTCTAGTCAGCTTGTGCGAGCGGATAAGAATCTTAGCATCTAAAATCTGTGGGAATGAGTGTGTTCCCGCAGGGAGTTGCGCCCATAAAAATTCGCATGTGCCGAAAGCATAATGAAAATATTAGTCATTGCTTCGCTAGGTTTTTTATCGCTCATTCATGCAGCACCATCCTTTGCGGATAATGCCAATGGTAAAAATCTCTATTTACAGAGATGTGCCATGTGTCACGGGGCAGGTATCAAGGGAACAGGGCCGTTGGCTCATAAAAGCAATCCTCCTACGCCTGATCTTACAACTGCCGTTTTCAAGAAACGACTGAGTGATTATCCAGGTGTCATTGTGTCGTCGATAATACTTCGACCCAATGGGGATTTGATTCCGAGGACCTTGCGAGAGAATGGTGTAAAGCTATCGCCGTATCCTTGGAGTGTTAAGGATTTTCGCGATTTGAATCAGTATATGGGGGGTGTGATTTCAAAGAGCCGATGATCTCTTGAGTGCGATAGAAGCGGTTTGGGAGGGGGGTATATCCGTTTCTGCGGTAACGATCGCTTAGGGTTCCGCCCTGACGGCGGGTCACTTTCGAAGAGCCCGGAAGCCGGCCCAGTCGAAAGTAACCAAAGCGCTTTTGCCCCACCACTCGGCACCTTGCTTAGGCTCGGTGTGCCCTCACTCCGGCATTGCTCCGTGGGCCCGCCGCGCTGGGCCATGGATGGCCCTTCGCGGCGGCCCACGGAGCGATGCCTTCGTTCAGGCATGCCGAGCCTAGGCGAGGCACCGAGTGGTGGGGCAAAGCGTTTTTGGTTACTTTTGGCGCTCATCCAAAAGTGACCCGCGGTAAGAGCGGAACCGTAAGTGGCCGTTACCGCAGCAATGGATATGCACACCACCCCTAAGCAATCACCCGCAACATCAGCGACAACTCAGACGTTAATCACACGTTAAAGCGAAAGTGCATCACGTCACCGTCCTTGACGATATATTCCTTGCCTTCCAGACGCCATTTCCCCGCCTCCTTGGCGCCCGCTTCACCCTTGTACTGGATGAAATCGTCATAGGCGATGACTTCGGCGCGGATGAAGCCTTTTTCGAAGTCGGTGTGGATCACGGCCGCGGCTTGTGGCGCGGTAGCCCCGACGCGAACGGTCCAGGCGCGGACTTCTTTTACGCCAGCGGTGAAGTACGTCTGCAGGTGGAGCATCTCGTAGCCAGCGCGGATTACGCGGTTCAGGCCAGGCTCTTCCAGGCCGAGGGCCTCGAGGAACATGTCTTTCTCTTCACCGTCATCCAGCTCGGCGATTTCTGCTTCGATCTTGTTGCAGACCGGAACGACCATGGCGCCTTCTTCTTCGGCAATGGCCTTGACCACGTCCAGGTGCGGGTTGTTCTCGAAGCCGTCTTCGGCAACGTTGGCAATGTACATGACCGGCTTGGTGGTCAGCAGGTGGAAGCCACGAACGATCTGCTTCTCATCGGCACCCATGTCCTTGATCAGGCTGCGTGCCGGCTTGCCCAAGGTGAAGTGGGCGATCAACTGCTCGAGCAGGGCTTTCTGGGCGACGGCGTCTTTGTCGCCACCCTTGGCATTGCGAGCGACTTTCTGCAGTTGCTTCTCGCAGCTGTCGAGGTCGGCGAAGATCAGTTCCAGGTCGATGATTTCGATGTCGCGTTTCGGGTCGACGCTGTTGGAGACGTGAATCACGTTCTCGTCTTCGAAGCAGCGGACCACGTGGGCGATGGCATCGGTTTCGCGGATGTTAGCCAGGAACTTGTTGCCCAGGCCTTCACCTTTCGAAGCCCCGGCCACCAGGCCGGCGATGTCGACGAACTCCATGGTGGTCGGCAGCACGCGCTCCGGGATCACGATGGCCGCCAGCGCTTCCAGGCGCGGATCGGGCATCGGCACGATGCCGCTGTTCGGCTCGATGGTGCAGAAGGGGAAGTTCTCAGCCGCGATACCGGATTTGGTCAGGGCGTTAAACAGGGTGGACTTGCCGACGTTAGGCAGGCCGACGATGCCGCAATTGAATCCCATGGTGTTTCCCCTCGGATAAGTGTCAGGCCTTCTGGCTGTGCAGGTTTTTCATCGCGCGGTTCCATTCACCGGCGAGGATATCCGGCAACACGCCGAGGGCAAAGTCGATGCTGGCATCGAGTTTTTCCTGTTCGGCGCGAGGCGCACGACCCAGGACAAAGTTTGAAACCATACTGGCAACGCCCGGGTGGCCGATGCCGAGCCGCAGGCGGTGAAAGGTATTCTGATTACCCAGTTGCGCGATGATGTCGCGCAACCCGTTGTGACCGCCATGGCCGCCGCCTTGCTTGAGCTTGGCAACGCCCGGAGGCAGGTCGAGTTCGTCGTGGGCCACCAGGATTTCTTCAGGCTTGATGCGAAAGAAACCGGCCAATGCCGCCACGGCCTGGCCGCTGCGGTTCATGTAGGTGGTGGGAATCAACAGGCGAACATCCTGACCCTGGTGCGAGAAGCGACCGGTCAGGCCGAAATACTTGCGATCGGCTGCCAGGCTGACGCCTTGTGCCTGCGCGATGCGCTCAACAAAAAGGGCCCCTGCGTTATGCCGGGTCTGTTCGTATTCAGCGCCTGGATTTCCCAAGCCAACGATCAGTTTAATGGCAGTCACGATAGGGGCCCTTCCTGGAGTGTGGATAACAATGTCGCAATCAGGCGGTGTTGCGACAGTGGACGAAAATGGCGGATTTACCGTTAAGTAAGCTTCGCGTTCTCGCCCGCTGTCTCGCTACGTTCCAGTCCGCGATGTTTCCGGTCACTCCGGCGACAGAGTGAAATTACTCTGCAGCGTCTTCTTCAGTAGCTTCTGGAGCAACACGTGGAGCGTGGACGTTGGCAACAGCCTTGTCATCGCCGTGTGCCAGAGCAACAAACTCAACGCCTTTAGGAGCCTTGAGGTCGGACAGGTGAATGATCGTGCCAACTTCGGCGTCAGCCAGGTCGACTTCGATGAATTCAGGCAGGTCTTTCGGCAGGCAGGAGACTTCGATTTCCGAAGTGACGTGCGAGATTTCGCCGCCTTTCTTGACCGGGGCAGCTTCGTTGACGAAGTGCACTGGAACAACAGCAGTCAGCTTCTGACCGGCAACAACGCGGACGAAGTCAGCGTGCATCACGTGGCCTTTGGCCGGGTGACGCTGCAGGGCTTTGATCACGACGTTTTGCTTGGTGCCACCAACGTTCAGCTCGATGATGTGGCTGTAGGCCGCTTCGTTTTCGAGCAGTTTGGCAACTTCTTTGGCCAGCATGCTGATGGACTCAGGGGCTTTTTCGCCACCGTAGACTACAGCTGGAACCAGGCTTGCGAGACGACGCAGGCGGCGGCTCGCACCTTTCCCCAGGTCGGAACGCACTTCAGCATTCAGAGTAAATTCGTTCATGTTGTATCTCCAAAATAGCCATGACCGAGTGACGTTTGCGACCAGCGTCAAGCACGGTATGGGCAAAAAAGCCCCGCCCCGACAGGTGATGCCGGGGCGGGGCGCTTTTCGTCAACGAGATGTCCTTGAAAGGGCAGGGCCCTTAGCGGAACATCGCACTGATCGATTCTTCGTTGCTGATGCGGCGAACCGCTTCGGCAACAACCGGTGCGATATCCAGTTGGCGGATACGCGCACAGGCTTGTGCTGCTGCGGACAGCGGGATGGTATTGGTGACCACCAGCTCGTCCAGCACGGAATTTTCAATGTTCTCGATCGCTCGACCCGACAGCACAGGGTGTGTGCAGTAGGCAAAGACCTTGGCAGCGCCATGCTCTTTCAGGGCCTTGGCCGCGTGGCACAGGGTGCCAGCGGTATCGACCATGTCATCGACCAGAATACAGGTACGCCCTTCGACGTCGCCGATGATATGCATCACTTCGGAGTGATTGGCTTTCTCACGGCGTTTGTCGATGATACCCAGATCCACGCCCAGGGATTTGGCAACCGCCCGTGCACGCACGACGCCGCCAATGTCCGGGGACACGATCATAAGGTTTTCAAAGCGCTGATCTTCGATATCATCCACCAGGACCGGGGATCCGTAGATGTTATCCACGGGAATATCGAAGAAACCCTGAATCTGGTCAGCATGCAAATCAACCGTGAGAACACGGTCGATGCCGACTACGGTGAGCATATCAGCCACGACTTTCGCGCTGATAGCCACACGTGCGGAACGCGGACGGCGATCCTGACGGGCATAACCAAAGTAAGGAATAACAGCAGTGATACGAGTAGCCGAGGAGCGACGGAAGGCATCAGCCATCACGACGAGTTCCATCAGGTTATCGTTGGTCGGAGCGCAAGTCGGCTGAATAATGAAGACGTCTTTACCGCGAACGTTTTCATTGATCTCGGCAGTGATTTCACCGTCGGAAAATTTACCGACAGAAATGTCACCGAGAGGGATATGCAGCTGACGTACAACACGCCGAGCCAGATCGGGGTTAGCGTTCCCCGTAAAGACCATCATCTTGGACACGCGCAGTACCTGAAGGCTGAGGGTATACCTGGATGAGTATAGGAAAATGGCAGGGGCGGCTGGATTCGAACCAACGCATGGCAGGATCAAAACCTGCTGCCTTACCGCTTGGCGACGCCCCTGTATCTGTTGCTGCGAGTGCCCAGCACTCGATTCCTTTAGAGCAGGTCTTGCAGCTTGCGATGCAACATCGAAACGTTGCTTCCTTTTGCTACAAACCCTGTAAGGGTCTCTGTCAGAAGGGCCGAGACTTTATCAGCTTCAGCTTTGCTTGGGAAGCCCCCAAACACACAACTTCCAGTTCCGGTGAGTTTTGCTTCGGTAAATTTACCTAACAAATTCAAAGCGTTACGAACATCTGGATAACGCCTTGCTACCACCGGTAAGCAGTCATTTCGACTGTTTCCCTTGGGAACGGGGCGCACTTTAATGGGAGGAGAGTTACGTGTCAACAGTGGATCTGAAAAAATTTCTGCTGTACTTACAGATACTTGCGGCACCAGTACCAAGTACCAGGGTTCTTCGGGGTCCACCGGGGTGAGTTTTTCCCCGACGCCCTCGGCGAAAGCGGCGTGGCCACGGACGAAAACCGGCACGTCGGCGCCCAGTGTCAAGCCCAGGGCGGCCAGGCGGTCCGCGTCCCAGCCCAACTGCCACAGGTGGTTGAGACCGAGCAGAGTGGTGGCTGCATTCGAGCTGCCGCCGCCGATGCCGCCACCCATGGGCAGGATTTTTTCGATCCAGATATCGATGCCCAGTGGACAACCGGATTGTGCCTGGAGTTGTTTCGCGGCCTTGACGATCAGGTTGCTGTCGTGGGGAACGCCTTCGAATTCGGTGTGCAGGCGAATCACGCCGTCGTCGCGCACGGCAAAGGTGATTTCGTCGCCGTAGTCCAGGAACTGAAAAATCGTCTGCAACTCGTGGTAGCCGTCCGGGCGACGGCCGAGGATGTGCAGCATCAGGTTGAGCTTGGCCGGGGAGGGCAGGGTCAGGCGTGCAACGCTCATGTCATTGCCCCAGCTTGCGCGGCTGCCATTGCTTGATCACCAGCGTGACGTCGAGGTTGCGGCCGTGCAGCTTGATGCGTTCGGGCAGCCAATAGCCTTTCTGCTGGGCATAGCTGAGGTATTCGATCTGCCAGTCATCCTGTTCCAGGTTGGACAGGCGGCTGTCGGCGTCAAGGGTCAGGCGACTTTTGCTGTCCGGTGCCGGCAGCCCGCGAACCCACCAGGTCAGGTGGGAAACCGGCAGCTTCCAGCCCAGTTGTTCTTCCAGCAGCGCTTCGGGTGTGGGCGCCTCGTAGCGCCCCTGGTTGGCGACTTCCAGCGATACCTGACCCGGTCGGCCGGTCAGGCGGGCCGCACCGCGACCCAGTGGGCCCGACAGGCGAATGTCGTAGTAGTCCTGGCGTTGCAGCCAGAACAGTGTGCCACTGCCGGAGTCTTTCGGGGCGCGGATGCCGATCTTGCCGTCGATTTGCCAGCCGTCGAGACCGCTCAGTTGTTGCTTGTGCTCGCGCCACTGGGCTTGGTTGCCCTGGCCCTGGACGGATTCGCGGGCGCCGAAGCCGGCGCAACCGGCGAGCAGGGCAATGAAACTGAAAACGATGAAATGGCGCAAAAACATAATCTTAAAGAGTCTCGGATCCGGTCAGGCGTTTGATGGTGCTGCGCAAGATAGGGCTGTCCGGCTGATCCTTGAGGAATCGGCTCCAGATCTGCCGGGCTTCGCGTTGTTTGCCGTTGGCCCACAGGACCTCGCCCAGGTGCGCGGCGACTTCCTGGTCGGGAAAACGCTCCAGGGCTTGGCGCAACAGGCGTTCGGCTTCATCGAGATTGCCCAGGCGGAAATTCACCCAGCCCAGGCTGTCGAGTACCGCCGGGTCTTCCGGATTGATCTGGTGGGCCCGTTCGATCAGCAGCTTGGCTTCGTCATAACGGGTGGTGCGATCCGACAACGTATAGCCCAAGGCGTTGAGGGCCATGGCGTTGTCCGGCTCACGCCGGATGATCAGGCGCAGGTCTTCCTCCATCTGGGCCAGATCATTGCGTTTCTCCGCCAGCATGGCGCGGGTATAGAGCAGGTTCAGGTCGTCCGGGTACTGCTTCAAGGCTTGTTGCAGCACGCTCCAGGCTTTGTCGCCCTGATTGTTGGCCGACAAGGTTTCGGCTTCGATCAGGTACAACTGGATGCCGTAGTCCGGTTGGGCGTCGCGTTGTACGGCGAGGTGGCTCTGGGCTTCGGCGGTCTTGCCGTTGCCGATCAGGATGTCGGCCTGGCGCAACTGCGCCGGCAGATAGTCGTTGCCCGGGCCCACTTGGGCGTACTCGATCAGTGCGCTCTCAGGGTCATTGCGTTCTTCGGCGATGCGACCCAGATTCAGATGGGCCGAGTCGACGTGGCTTTCCCGGGCGACCAGGTCTTCCAGGTACCCCTTGGCCTCTTCCCAGGCCTTGGCTTCCAGGCAGACCAGCGCCAGGGAATAGCGCAAGTCGTCGTCTTCCGGGTATTGCTGGACCAGGCTGGAGAACTCCACCTTGGCGTCGTCCATGCGGTTGTTTTCCACCAGCATGCGGGCGTAGGTGAGGCGCAGGCGTTTGTCGTCCGGGTACTTCTTGATGCTTTTTTCCAGTAACGGCAGCGCTTCGCCGCCGCGGTTCAAGCCTTGCAGCAAGCGTGCGCGCAGCAGGAACGGCGCCACTTCGCCAGCTTCCGGCGGGTTATCTTCCAAAAGGGTGAGGGCGCCTTGGGTGTCACCATCCTGTTGCAGCAGCAGGGCCTTGCCGAAAATCAGCTGGCCGTTGTTCGGGTGGCGCTGCAACAGGCGATCGAAGCTTTTCAGCAGGCCGTTGCGGGTTTCCTGGTCGGTATCGGCGGCGGACAGGGCCAGGAAGTCGAAATGGGTGTCGCCCTTGCCCAGCAGGACCTTCTCCATATACATCATGGAATCGTCGTAGCGCCCTGCCCGGGCCAATTGCACGGCGGCGGCGCGCTGTGCTTCGAGGTCGTCCGGGGCATTCTTGGCCCAGATCAGCGCAGTATCCAGCGCGGGCTGGTCGGCGCCCAGGTATTCGGCAATGCGAAATGCCCGCTCGGAGATCCCCGGGTCCTGGGTATTGATGGCCTGGGTCACGTAGTTGTCCAGCGCAATGTCGAAGCGATTGCGCTGGCCTGCCAGTTCGGCGCTCAACAGACTGAAGATGGTTTCTTCGCTGAACGAGCCGTAGACCTTGGGCTTTTCAGGTACCTGCACGCTGTCTTCGACCGGCGGCGTACCGTCCGTCGAAACGGGGGCCATGGACTGGCAGCCGCTGAGCAAGGCAAGAGCGAGGAGCAACGCGGAAGATCTATTCATATAGGAAAAGGACGACTAACCTGCGGTCAGATCATCATGACACAAGCCTCCGGTCAAACATAACCGCCCCGTCGATTTACAACCCAGGGCAGGGCGATAGAGATCGAGTGGTTGTTCTGAATCTGACGAAGTAGGACAATTGCCGGCTTCACGTCACCATCAGCGACCTTGAATGGCCTTCCTTGCACTCGGTATTAACCACAAGACTGCTTCAGTAGACGTCCGCGAGCGCGTGGCCTTTACGCCTGAGCAGCTGGTTGAGGCCTTGCAGCAGCTCTGCCGACTCACCGACAGTCGCGAAGCTGCGATCCTCTCCACCTGCAATCGCAGCGAGCTCTATATAGAACAGGATCACGTTTCGGCCGATTCAGTCCTGCGCTGGCTGGCCGAATATCACAACCTGAGCCTTGAGGAACTGCGCGCCAGTGCCTATGTGCACGAAGACGATGCGGCCGTTCGTCACATGATGCGTGTTGCTTCGGGGCTCGATTCGCTGGTGTTGGGCGAACCGCAGATTCTCGGTCAGATGAAATCGGCCTACGCCGTTGCCCGCGAGGCCGGCACTGTCGGCCCGCTGCTGGGGCGCCTGTTCCAGGCGACGTTCAACGCCGCCAAGCAGGTGCGCACCGACACCGCTATCGGCGAGAACCCGGTGTCCGTGGCGTTTGCCGCTGTCAGCCTGGCGAAACAGATTTTCAGTGATTTGCAACGCAGCCAGGCGCTGCTGATCGGCGCTGGCGAGACCATCACCCTGGTCGCCCGTCATCTCCACGACCTTGGGGTCAAGCGCATAGTCGTCGCCAACCGGACCCTGGAGCGGGCCAGTACCCTGGCCGAGCAGTTCGGGGCCCATGCGGTGCTGCTGTCGGACATTCCCGCGGAGCTGGTGCACAGCGACATCGTCATCAGCTCCACCGCCAGCCAGTTGCCGATCCTTGGCAAGGGTGCCGTGGAAAGTGCCCTGAAGCTGCGCAAGCACAAGCCGATTTTCATGGTGGACATTGCTGTTCCCCGGGACATCGAGCCAGAAGTCGGCGAGTTGGATGACGTTTATCTCTACAGCGTCGACGATCTGCACGAGGTGGTCGCCGAGAACCTCAAAAGCCGGCAAGGCGCGGCCCAGGCGGCGGAGGAGATGATCGGCGTCGGCGCAGACGACTTCATGGTGCGCTTGCGCGAACTGGCCGCGGTGGATGTGCTCAAGGCGTATCGTCAGCAGAGCGAACGCCTGCGCGACGAGGAGCTGCAAAAAGCCCAGCGCCTGCTGGCCAACGGCGGCAGTGCCGAAGAGGTGCTGGTACAACTGGCTCGCGGCCTGACCAACAAATTGCTCCACGCCCCCAGTGTCCAGCTCAAGAAGCTGACCGCCGAAGGCCGCCTCGATGCGCTGGCCATGGCCCAGGAACTCTTCGCCCTCGGTGAGGGCTCACCGGATAGCTTTTCGGATAAAAAACCGCAATGAAAGCGTCACTGCTCAACAAGCTGGATATCCTCCAGGACCGTTTCGAAGAACTGACTGCCTTGCTGGGCGATGGCGAAGTCATTTCCGACCAGAACAAATTCCGCACCTATTCCAAGGAATACGCGGAAGTCGAGCCGATTGTCGCCACCTATAAACAGTTGCTCAAAGTGCAGGGCGATCTTGAAGGCGCCCAGGCGCTGCTCAAGGACAGCGACCCGGACATGCGCGAAATGGCCGTGGAGGAAGTTCACGAAGCCAAGGAACAACTGCTCGAACTGGAAAGCAACCTGCAACGCATGCTGCTGCCCAAGGACCCGAATGACGGGCGCAATGTGTTCCTTGAGATCCGTGCCGGTACCGGCGGCGATGAGGCGGCGATTTTTTCCGGTGACCTGTTTCGCATGTATTCGCGCTACGCCGAACGTCGCGGTTGGCGGGTGGAGATCCTCTCGGAGAACGAGGGCGAACACGGCGGCTATAAAGAGGTCATCGCCCGGGTCGAAGGCGACAATGTCTACGGTAAGCTGAAATTCGAATCCGGCGCCCATCGCGTGCAACGCGTGCCGGCCACCGAGTCCCAGGGGCGTATCCACACCTCGGCTTGCACTGTGGCGGTATTGCCCGAGCCGGACGAGCAGGAAGCCATCGAGATCAATCCGGCGGACCTGCGGGTCGACACTTACCGTTCCTCCGGCGCGGGCGGCCAGCACGTCAACAAGACTGACTCGGCGATCCGCATCACGCACTTGCCCTCGGGCATCGTGGTCGAGTGCCAGGAAGAACGTTCCCAGCACAAGAACCGCGCGCGGGCCATGGCCTGGTTGTCGGCCAAGCTCAACGACCAGCAGACCAGCGCTGCCGCCAATGCCATCGCCAGCGAACGCAAATTGCTGGTGGGCTCGGGCGATCGTTCCGAGCGGATCCGTACCTACAACTTCGCCCAGGGCCGGGTCACCGACCATCGCGTCAACCTGACCCTGTACTCCCTGGACGAGATCCTTGCCGGTGGTGTCGATGCGGTGATCGAGCCGTTGTTGGCTGAATACCAGGCCGATCAGCTGGCTGCGATTGGCGAGTAAGCACAGGTGAATAAATGACCATCATCGCCAGTCTGTTACGCGCGGCCGAGCTGCCGGATTCCCCCACGGCACGGCTGGACGCGGAGTTGTTGCTGGCCGCAGCCTTGGGCAAGTCCCGCAGCTTCCTGCACACCTGGCCCGAGCGGATCGTGCCCAGTGAGGCGGCGTTGCTGTTCGGCCAATACCTGCGGCGGCGTCGCTCCGGCGAGCCGGTGGCGTACATCCTCGGACAGCAGGGCTTCTGGAAGCTCGATCTGGAAGTCGCGCCCCATACCCTGATCCCGCGTCCCGACACCGAGCTGCTGGTGGAGTCCGCGCTGGCCTTGTTGCCGGCCACACCGGTTCGGGTCCTGGACCTGGGCACCGGCAGCGGCGCGATTGCCCTGGCATTGGCCAGCGAGCGCCCGGCCTGGAAAGTCACCGCGGTCGACCGGGTGCTGGAGGCCGTGGCCCTGGCCGAACGCAATCGCCAGCGCCTGGACCTGCACAACGTCACGGTGCTGAGCAGCCACTGGTTCGGTGCGCTGGAAGACTCGCGTTTCGAGTTGATCATCAGCAACCCGCCGTATATTGCAGCCAGCGATCCGCATCTGATCGAGGGCGACGTGCGTTTCGAGCCGGCCAGTGCCCTGGTTGCCGGGCCGGACGGGCTCGATGATCTGCGCCAAATCGTTGCCCAGGCGCCTGCTCACCTCGAGCCGGGCGGCTGGCTGATGCTCGAGCACGGTTACGACCAAGCCGAGGCGGTGCGCGATTTGCTGCGCACCCAAGGCTTTGTCGAAGTCCACAGCCGCAAGGACCTGGGCGGTCATGAACGCATCAGCCAGGGGTGCCTGCCGTGCTGAACGATCAGGAATTGTTGCGCTACAGTCGGCAAATTCTGTTGCAGCACGTCGACATCGACGGCCAATTGCGTCTCAAGCAAGGCCGCGTGCTGATCATCGGTCTCGGCGGTCTCGGCGCCCCGGTGGCGTTGTACTTGGTCGCCGCTGGGGTGGGTGAGATGCATTTGGCGGATTTCGACAGCGTCGATCTGACCAACCTGCAGCGCCAGATCATTCATGACACCGATAGCGTCGGCTTGAGCAAGGTCGATTCGGCGATGCGACGCCTGGGGGCGATCAACCCCGAGGTTCGGCTGGTGCCTCACCGGGCGGCCATGGACGAAGACAGTCTGACCATGGCGGTCGCGGCGGTGGATGTGGTGCTCGACTGCTCCGACAATTTCTCGACCCGTGAAGCGGTGAACGCGGCCTGTGTCGCGGCGGGTAAACCGTTGGTCAGCGGCGCGGCAATTCGCCTGGAAGGGCAGTTGTCGGTGTTCGACCCACGCCGCCCCGAAAGCCCTTGCTACCACTGCCTTTATGGCCATGGCAGCGAAGCCGAGCTGACCTGCAGCGAGGCTGGTGTGATCGGACCGCTGGTGGGATTGGTGGGCAGTCTGCAAGCCCTTGAAGCCTTGAAGTTGTTGGTCGGTTTCGGTGAGCCGCTGGTGGGGCGCCTGCTGTTGATCGATGCCCTGGGCACGCGTTTCCGTGAGCTGCGGGTCAAGCGCGATCCAGGTTGCAGCGTCTGCGGTGGCCAACATGAGTGAAGCGCCGGTCGGCGTGCTTGATTCGGGTGTCGGCGGGTTGTCGGTGCTGGGGGAAATTCGCCAGCTGCTGCCCAATGAATCGCTGTTGTATGTGGCTGACTGTGGACATATCCCCTACGGCGAGAAGAGCCCGGATTACATCCGCCAACGCTGCGCGATCATTGCCGACTTTCTCTTGGGCCAGGGCGCCAAGGCGCTGGTTGTAGCCTGCAATACCGCAACGGTTGCTGCTGTTGCCGATCTTCGCCGTGATTTCCCCCATTGGCCCATTGTCGCGATGGAACCGGCGGTCAAGCCGGCGGCCGCCGCTACCCGCAGTGGTATCGTCGGTGTGCTCGCCACCACCGGTACCTTGCAGAGCGCCAAGTTCGCCGCTTTGCTCGACCGTTTCGCCACCGATGTGCGGGTCATCACGCAACCGTGTCCGGGATTGGTTGAACTGATCGAAACGGGTGATTTGCACAGTCCGGCCTTGTATCAATTGCTGCAACAATACGTCGACCCCTTGCTGGCAGCCGGCTGCGATACGTTGATCCTGGGGTGCACGCACTATCCGTTCCTCAAGCCATTGCTCGCGCGGATGATTCCGGAACATATCAGCCTGGTCGACACCGGTGCCGCCGTGGCCCGGCAACTTCAGCGCCTCTTGGCTGAGCGCGGTTTGTTGGCCGAGGGGCCTGCCAGCGAAACGCATTTCTGGACAAGTGCAGACCCGATGCATTTAAGAAAAATCCTACCGATGCTATGGCATTCGTCCGGCGTTGTGCGAAGCTTCGATCTGTAAAAAAAACGTGAAAATTGTGTAAAACGTGCTGAACTTCTGTTTTAGCGCGGATTTCTATAGCTTTGTGTGTTTGTAACAAAATCAACTAAGTCTGTTCGGAAAAGGATGTTTCTAATGAAGCGCTTATTCTGCTTTGCCGCGTTTGCGGCCGCATTGTTGGGGCACACTTACACTGCACAAGCAGCAGGTGTGGAATTTGGGGTTGGCCAGACCAGCGACTCGACCATGACCTATCGCCTGGGCATGCAGTTCGACTGGGACAAGAGCTGGCTGCAAAGTGATATCGGTCGCCTGACCGGCTATTGGAGCGGCGCCTATACCTATTGGGAAGGGGACGAGACATCCAGCAATCACAGCCTGTCGTTTGCGCCTGTGTTTGTGTATGAATTTTCCGGCCAGAACGTGAAGCCTTACATCGAGGCGGGTATCGGTGTGGCGTTGTTCGCCAATACCGAAGTGGAAGACAACAAGCTTGGCACGGCTTTCCAATTTGAAGACCGTATCGGCTTCGGCCTGCGCTTCAACGGTGGGCATGAAGTGGGCATTCGCGCCATTCATTACTCCAACGCGGGCATCAAGTCGACCAACGACGGTGTAGAAAGCTACTCGTTGCACTACACGATGCCGCTGTAACAAAACAGTTTGAGAACTGTGTGCGAGCCTGCTCGCGAAGCGGTGGGGCAGCCAATACGATGTTGCCTGATCTACCGCTTTCGCGAGCAGGCTCGCTCCGACAATAGATCAGCTCTGTCAGACCATTCCTTTATCGATACGCCGTTGCAATCCCTTGGCGTTCTTCCAGGCACTCCGGTGCGCCCATCTCGAACTCTCGGCAGATCAGCGGACGCTTTTCATAGATGGTGCACATCATGCTGTCGCGATCCAGTGCCGCGCACCAACCGTCATCCAGTCGCAGCATCACCTCTCCACCCCACTCGTCCGTGTCGATAAAGCGCTCCGGAACCCCGGTGTCGGTGATCAGCATCACTTCCAACTGGCAGCAGCACGCCGCGCACGTCGAACACGTGACGGCCGGTGCCGGGATTTCATGGACGGGGATGGTTTTCATGGCGCGCAGTGTAAGGCAATCAGCGGCTCAGGGTCGTCCCTTGATCGGATAGCCGTTTTTCGCCTGGCATGAGCCCATATCGGTCGGCACGGTTTCGGTCGACGAAGGCAAAGGCCAGAGTGCGGTCATGGACGCAATGGGAAGCGCGACTTCCCGCGGGCGTTCGACCAACTGATTCAGCACGTGCCGCGCTGTTTCGTCCGCCGACCAGTGAATCGGGGTTTGGGGGCAATCGTCGGGCCCCAGCAATGGGGCGTCGTAGCCAGGGTGTACCAACGTCACATCGACACCCGCGTATGCCAGTTCTGCCCGAGCCGATTCGAACAGATGACGAATCCCGCGGCCACCCGCTTCTATTTGTGAAGGGGGCAGGTAAGTCGCCGGGCTGGCAATACCCACCAGATGAGGTTCGGTCCCGGCGCGCAGCAAGGGCATGGCCACTTCGATGCAGAAACTGGCAGCCAGCAGATTGCTGCGCACAATATGCTCGATCAATGTGTGATCAGCCGGCTGCCCGTCAACGTACTCAGCCGTCCCGGCATTGACGATCACCTGATCCAGGGCGCCCCATTGCCGGGCAATCTGTTCGCCGATCTCGCGCACGGCCTGGCTGTCGGTCAAATTGCCGGGCACGGCCAGTACTTGGCCTGGATAACGTGCCGAAAGGGTTTCGCATGATTGGCTCGAGTGCGAACTGACGGCCAGGTATGCACCCGTCTGCAGTATCGCTTCAGCCAACGAAGTGCCGATTCCGTTGCCAGCCCCGGTGAGCCAGCAGCGCCGGGGCAGTCTTAAACCCATTCTCTACTCCTTTCGATTGGACAGCGCACTGATACGTGGCTTTTCAGTGGAGTCCCTACGACTAGTAAAATTATATGTTCTCGGACGAATAATGCCTTCCGTCGACCGGCAATTGTTTGTTCGCTAATCGCCCATCTCTTCGGCGGTCGCGTCCTGTCGCGTTGGCAGGTTTCTGAACGCTGCCAGCGCACGCGCCCTGGACTGGCTCAAGTCGATAATCGGTGCCGGATAATCCTCGGCGCCAAACAAGCCGCCCTGGGTATTTGGGCTATGGACCTGATGCTTGTCCAGATCGTTCAATTCAGGTAACCAGTGCTTGATGAACAAGCCCTCGCGGTCAAATTTTTCCGACTGCCTCAACGGGTTGAAGATGCGGAACCAGGGCGCCGAATCGGTGCCGGTGGAGGCGCTCCACTGCCAGCCGCCATTGTTGGCGGCCAGGTCGCCGTCGATCAGGTGCTGCATGAAAAAGCGCTCGCCTTCGCGCCAATCGATCAACAGATTCTTGGTCAGGAACATGGCGACGACCATCCGCAAGCGGTTGTGCATCCAGCCGGTCTCCAGTAATTGCCGCATGGCCGCATCGATAATCGGCAGGCCGGTGCGTGCTTGCTTCCAGGCTTCCAGTTCTGCGGGGGCGTTGCGCCACGCCAGCGCCTCGGTTTCCGGGCGAAACGCACGATGGCGCGACACGCGTGGATAACCCACTAGAATATGTTTATAGAACTCACGCCAGAGCAATTCATTGACCCAGGTCGCAACACCGGCATTTCCGCTTTCGAATTCACCTTGGTTGGCTTGCAGCGCGGCATGAAGGCACTGACGCGGTGACACCACCCCAGCCACCAGATAGGCCGATAGCTGGCTGGTGCCGGGCCTGGCGGGATAATCCCGTTCGCCTTGGTAATCATCGATGTGCTGCTCGACAAAGGTGTCCAGGCGCCGACGGGCTTCGGCTTCACTGGCGGGCCAGAGGGCGCGTAGCGCTTGGCTGGGCGGGGCGAATCCATCGACTTGCGTCGGCACCGGGTCACGGGCAATGCCGGTGGGAGCCTGCCTGGCCGGCGTGGCGACCAGGCTCGGCAATGAGAAGTGCAGACGGCTGTAGCAGACCTTGCGGAACTGACTGAACACTTGGAAGTAATTGCCGGTCTTGGTCAGCAGGCTGCCGGGCTTGAACAGCAATTGATCGAGGTGGCTGTGAAATTCAATGCCCTGCTCATTCAGCGCGCGGGCGACTTCGGCGTCGCGTCGCGTTTCATTCAGGCCGTACTCTTCGTTGACATGCACGGCGTCGACGTTCAGTTCGCGACACAGCTTGAGCAGCGCGAGCGGGGCTTGGTGCCAATGCGCAGCGGCACGGATCAGCAGTGGGATGTTCAATTCGGCCAGGGTCGCACTCAACGCACCGAGGCTGCGCAGCCAGAAATCGATCTTGCACGGTGCGTCGTCATGGGTGCGCCATTGTTCGGGGCTGGTCAGGTACACCGCCACGCAGGGGCCTTGGGCTGCGGCCGCCGCGAGGGCGGTGTTGTCGTGCAGGCGCAAGTCGCTGCGCAGCCAGATCAGTTGCATGCTGTCTTCCATCTAAAGGAGTGCTCGGCGACTCAGTTCGCGCTGAGCCGATAACGGGTCTGCGGCCCAGGACACGTCAATCATCGACGCGCCAGTGGATAAGCTGGCGTGGTGGATCGACGCGGCCGGGCCGGCAATGATGATCGGGCAATCGATTCCACTCAGCAGCCTGGGCAGTTGGGACAGGTTGAGGGCGTGACTGGAATACAGCAGGACGCCGCGAGCCTTGAGGCGCTCGACTGCCAGGGCCAGTTCGCCGGCCGGCAGAGGGCTGTCGAACACTTCCACCGGGCAGTCGGCGCTGCTGGCCAGCCAGGCGGTGAGCCACAGGTGCGGCTCCTGGGGCGAGTCCGAATGATTGACCAGCAACAGTGGCGCGCCGCGCAACTGACGGTTGTTGTGGTAGATCCGGCTGCCGAACTTGCTGCGCAGCCATGAGTACAGGAACACCCGTTCCAGCTGCGCGCCGAACTGGCCTTGCCAGCGCAGGTGCAGCTCGGCCAGCAACGGCAAGAGCAACTGCTCGCACACGGTCCAGGGCGGGTACAGCGCCATCGCCTGGTTGACCAGGTCATCGATCTGGCGCTCGGCCAGTTGCGTCACCGCCAGCACCAGGGCGTGGTGCTGACGTTGCCAGTCATTCTCCGGCACCTGTTCGCTCGGTGGCTGCGGCGTGTCCAGCAACGGCTTGATCTTGCTTACCGCAACGCCGCGGTCGATCCAGGTGAGAATGCTCAGGATCCGTTGCACATGCTCGGTATTGAACAGTCGGTGGCCCTTGGGGGTGCGGTGCGGCACGATCAGCCCGTAACGACGCTCCCAGGCGCGCAGCGTGACGGCATTGACGCCGGTTTGCCGGGCGACCTCGCGTATGGGCAGCCAGCCTTGCGCCAAGGCCTTGGCAAAGTCGGCCCCCAGGTCTTCGCTGGCGCTGGAGTCGGGTTCGCGGCTCATCAAATAGCGTTTCGCAAGCTGAGGTTTTCCGGGTGCGGTTGCAGGTAGACCTGCTGCGCCAGGTAAGGATCGGGGTGCTGGCGCAAGTGATGCTTGAGTAACGTCAGTGGCACCACTAAGGGCACGATGCCGAGGCGATATTGCCCGATCAGGTGCTGTACTTCCTGTTTGTCCTCGGCGTCGATGGCGCGCTTGAGGTAACCGCTCAGGTGTTGCAGCACGTTGGTGTGGGTGCGGCGGGTGGCGCATTTCTTCAAGGCGGCCATCAATGCGCTGAAATAGTGTGGGCCCAGCTCATTGGGGTCGGCCTTGCCCATGTTGCCCAGCAAATTGCCCAGGGCTTTGTATTGCACCGGGTTGTGGGCCATCAGCAGGTATTTGTAGCGCGAGTGGAATTCGATCAGGTCGCGACGGGTGAGTCCGTCGTGACGCAAAGGTTGCCAGGCGGCATAGGCGAACACCCGGGTCAGGAAGTTTTCCCGTAGCACCGGGTCGTTGAGGCGACCGTCTTCCTCCACCGGCAGATCCGGGTGGCGTTCGCAGAAGGCCTGGGCATAGATACCGCGGCCGCCGCCGTCCTGGGTCGCGCCGTTGTGATCATAGACCTTGACCCGCTCCAGTCCGCAGGATGGCGATTTCTGCATGAAGATGTAGCCGCAGATGTCATCCAGTTCGCCAGCCATTTGCTGCCCATAGTCGGCCAGTGGCCGGGTCACGTTGAGGTCGCGATTCACCGTGCCGAGCGCCTCGGGGTGCTCGGGGTTGCCCACCAGGCGGATCGGTTCCCGGGGGATGCCCAGGCCGATGGCGACTTCAGGGCACACCGGCACGAAGTCGAAATAGTCGACGAGGGTACGGCTGCACAACTGCGATTGCTTGTGCCCGCCGTTAAAGCGAACTTCAGCACCCATCAGGCAGGCGCTGATGGCGATTCTGGGTTTGGCGATGGCTGTGCTGGGCATGGGTAACCTCTGATTGCTAAATCTTGTACAGATATCTATCTTTGTACAATATTTTCATCATAGGTCAGAACGTGCACAAGTCAACCGGGTTTGTGCGGGAGGTGGCGTCAATCTGTATCGCAGGCAGGCTGCTGTCTCTTTCGACAGCAGCGGATAGTGATGGGTGATGCGATCTACTGCAGGCTTGCATGCAGGCGGCGTGCAGCCTCCTGGCCACTGAGCCATGCGCCTTCGACCCGGCCGGACAGGCACCAGTCGCCGCACACATACAGGCCCAGGTCGGCATCGGCCAAGGCGCCCCATTCGTGGTTGCCGGCGGGGCGGGCGTAGAGCCAGCGATGGGCCACGCTGAAGCTTGGTGCGGGCATCGCGCTGTGCAGCAGTTCGGCGAAGGCACCGTGCAGATGTTCGATCACCGCTTCCTTGGACAGGTCGATGTGCTGCCGGCTCCAGTCGCTGGAGGCGTGCAATACCCACGTATCGAGCGTGTTGTCGCGTCCCGGTTTGCTGCGGTTGCGCGCCAGCCAGTCCAGGGGGCTGTCCTGTACGAAGCAGCCTTCCATGGGGGTATCCAGCGGGGTTTCGAAGGCCAACGCCACGGCCCAGGTCGGGTCCATCTTCACGCCAGCGGCCACGGCGGCCAGCTTCGGTACGGCCGCCAGCAATGCGGTGGCTTGGGGCGCGGGTGTGGCGATTACCACCTGACCGAAGGGGCCGTGAGTGAAACCTTCCGCGTCCTGCAAATGCCAATGCTCCTGGCCGCGGTACACCTCGGTGATCCGGCAGGAAAACTGCACTTGCAGTGTGTCGAGCAAGGCGCGGGTGATGGCGCTCATGCGTGGCGTGCCGACCCAACGGGTCTGTTCGTCCGGCGATGGGCTCAGTTGCCCGTTCTGGAAGTTGTAGAGTTGTGGGTTCCATTCCGCCGCCCACCCGTTGGCTTGCCAGCGCTGGACTTCCGTGACAAAGCGGCGATCGCGGGCGGTGAAGTATTGCGCGCCCATGTCCAGTGCGCCGGCGTCGCTGCGTTTGCTCGACATGCGTCCGCCGCTGCCGTGGCTTTTATCGAAGAGTTGAACGATATGCCCGGCCTCCGTCAGGGCCTGGGCGGCTGAAAGTCCGGCGATGCCGGTGCCGATGATTGCGATAGGTACAGTCATGAGGGCCTCGTTTACCTTTCTGTACAGACTACGCCGTCGTTTAAACCTGTACAATTTGGGTTTTTGGTATAAGTTTTACCGTTCGCGTTTGGACAGCTTGTCCTATTGTTAAACACAGACCCTGTCCGATACGAAAAATCCCTGCTTATAAAAATAGACTAATGGGCCGGGTAAAACGCGATGCGAGGAACATCTCATGCACATATTGCTGACCGGCGGTACTGGTTTGATCGGACGTCAGCTCTGCCGCCTCTGGTTGGGGCAGGGACATCGCTTGACGGTATGGAGTCGCCGACCCGAAGAGGTGGCGCAAATCTGTGGCGCAGACGTGCGAGGCGTTGCCAAGCTCGAAGCAATTGAGGCGCCGGTGGACGCGGTGGTCAACCTCGCGGGAGCACCGATTGCCGACCGGCCCTGGAGCCATAAGCGCAAGATGTTGTTGTGGAGCAGTCGCATTACGTTGACGGAAGTTTTGCTGGCGTGGCTGGAGCGTTGCGAGCAGAAACCGCAGGTATTGATTTCCGGTTCCGCGGTGGGCTGGTATGGCGACGGTGGCGAGCGTGAGTTGACCGAGGAGTCGGGGCCAGTGAGCGAAGATTTCGCCAGCCAGTTGTGCATTGCCTGGGAAGAAACCGCGCAACGGGCCGAGGCGTTGGGTATGCGTGTTGTGCTGGTTCGTACCGGCCTGGTCCTGTCTGCCGAGGGCGGCTTTTTGTCGCGGCTGCTACTGCCGTTCAAACTGGCGCTGGGTGGGCGTATCGGCAATGGTCGGCAGTGGATGCCGTGGATTCATATTGAGGATCAAATCGCCCTGATTGATTTTCTTCTGCACCGCTTTGATGCCAGCGGTCCTTATAATGCGTGCGCTCCGAACCCGGTGCGCAACCGCGATTTTGCCAAGGCCCTGGGGCATGTATTGCATCGGCCAGCCGTGGTGCCAATGCCGGAACTTGCGTTGAAAGTTGCCCTGGGGGAGTTGTCATTGCTGTTGCTCGGCGGCCAGCGCGCCACGCCGGCCCGATTGCAGGCGGCGGGTTTCACATTCCGGTTCACTGATTTGCCTGCGGCCCTGGAAGACTTGTCCAGCCGCCTTTGAAATAGGACGTTGCATGACCGATCACGCGTTGCTTCTGGTGAATCTGGGTTCGCCTGCCTCCACTTCGGTGGCCGATGTGCGCCGCTACCTCAATCAATTCCTGATGGATCCGTATGTCATCGACCTGCCATGGCCGGTGCGGCGTTTGCTGGTGTCGCTGATCCTGATCAAGCGTCCCGAGCAATCGGCCCATGCCTACGCCTCGATCTGGTGGGAGGAGGGTTCGCCGCTGGTGGTGCTCAGTCGCCGCTTGCAACAGGCCATGACCGCGCAGTGGGCCCAGGGGCCGGTAGAGCTGGCAATGCGTTATGGTGAGCCGTCCATTGAATCGGCGTTGGTGCGGCTGGCGAGCCAGGGTCACAAGAAGATCACGTTGGCGCCGTTGTACCCGCAGTTCGCCGACAGCACTGTGACCACGGTGATCGAGGAGGCCAAGCGGGTCGTGCGGGAAAAGAAACTCAATGTGCAGTTCTCGATTCTCCAGCCATTCTACGATCAACCCGAATACGTCGACGCCCTGGTGGCCAGCGCCAAGCCGTACCTGATGCAGGAACACGATCATCTGTTGTTGAGTTTCCACGGCTTGCCGGAGCGACACCTGACCAAGCTCGACCCTACGGGGCTTCATTGCTTCAAAGATGCCGACTGCTGCAAGAACGCGCCGCCGGAGGTGATGGCAACCTGTTACCGCGCGCAATGCATCCGCACTGCAGAGCTGTTCGCCCAACGCATGGGGCTCAAGGATGGCCAGTGGTCGGTGTCGTTCCAGTCGCGGTTGGGGCGGGCCAAGTGGATCGAACCCTATACCGAGGCGCGGCTGGATGAACTGGCCAAAAGCGGCGTGAAGAAAGTGTTGGTGATGTGTCCGGCATTCGTGGCCGACTGCATTGAAACCCTGGAGGAAATCGGCGATCGCGGCCGTGAGCAGTTCCGCGCGGCAGGAGGGGAGGAGTTGGTGTTGGTGCCTTGCCTCAATGATGAGGCGCAGTGGGCGCGGGCGTTGAGTACCCTCTGTGAACGGGCGCCGATCGCTCTGTAGATTTCAGCGGCCCCTTCGCGAGCAAGCCCCACACACACATTCGATCTTTGTCGTTCACAAAGTCTGTGTACGCTGAGGATCAAGTGTGGGCTTGCTCGCGAAGAGAACCTGTCAGACAACAGAGCTCTTAAATCAGCGGCTCATCCGCCTGCTTCTGTTTCCAGCTGTCATTGCCCGGCAGCAGTAGGTTCAGCGCGATCGCCACCACCGCGCACAGCGCGATGCCTTTGAGGCCGAAGTCGTCCGGGCCAGTGCCGGTGCCCACCAGCACACCGCCGATGCCGAACACCAGCGTCACTGAGACGATCACCAGGTTGCGCGCCTCGCCCAGGTCGATCTTGTGGCGGATCAGCGTGTTCATGCCCACCGCCGCAATCGAACCGAACAACAGGCACAGGATTCCACCCATCACTGGCACCGGGATGCTTTGCAGCAGCGCACCGAACTTGCCGATGAATGCCAGGCTGATGGCAAAGAACGCTGCCCAGGTCATGATCTTCGGGTTGTAGTTCTTGGTCAGCATCACCGCGCCGGTCACTTCGGCGTAGGTGGTGTTGGGCGGGCCGCCGAACAGGCCGGCGGCGGTGGTGGCAACGCCGTCACCGAGCAGTGTGCGGTGCAGGCCGGGCTTTTTCAGGTAGTCGCGACCGGTTACGCTGCCCACGGCAATCACGCCGCCGATGTGCTCGATGGCCGGTGCCAGCGCCACCGGCACGATGAACAGGATCGCCTGCCAGTTGAGCTCCGGTGCGGTGAAGTTAGGCAGGGCGAACCACGGCGCGGCGGCGATTTTCGCGGTGTCCACGACGCCGAAGAAAAATGCCATGGCAAAGCCCACCAACACGCCGGAAATGATCGGCACCAGGCGGAAAATGCCTTTGCCGAACACCGCCACGGTCAAGGTGGTGAGCAGGGCTGGCATCGAAATCAGCATCGCGGTTTGATAATGAATCAGCTCGGTACCGTCGCCGGCCTTGCCCATCGCCATGTTGGCGGCAATCGGCGCCATGGCCAGGCCGATGGAGATGATTACCGGGCCGATAACCACCGGCGGCAGCAGCCGGTCGATGAACCCGGTGCCCTTGATCTTCACCGCCAGGCCAAGAAAGGTGTAGACGAAACCCGCCGCCATCACGCCGCCCATGGTCGCGGCCAGGCCGAACTGGTCCTTGGCGAGGATGATCGGGGTGATGAAGGCAAAGCTCGAAGCCAGGAACACCGGCACCTGGCGCCTGGTGACGATCTGGAACAGGATCGTTCCCAGGCCGGCCGTGAACAGTGCCACGTTAGGGTCCAGCCCGGTGATCAGCGGCATCAGTACCAGCGCGCCGAAGGCGACGAACAGCATCTGTGCGCCGGACAGTACCTGGCGCCAGAGCGGATCGTTGAACTCATCCTGCATGCTCAAGCGTCCTTTTGCTTGGTGCCGAAGATCTTGTCGCCAGCATCGCCCAGGCCCGGGATGATGTAGCCGTGCTCGTTGAGTTTCTGGTCGATGGACGCGGTATAGATGGTCACATCCGGGTGAGCGTCCTGCACGGCCTTGATGCCTTCGGGAGCGGCGACCAGCACCATGGCGCGGATGTCCCGGCAACCGGCCTTTTTCAACAGGTCGATGGTGGCGACCATGGAGCTGCCGGTGGCGAGCATCGGGTCGATGATCATCGCCAGGCGCTCGTCGATTTCCGGCACCAGTTTTTCCAGGTAGGTGTGCGCCTGCAGGGTCTGCTCGTTGCGAGCCACGCCCACGGCGCTGACCTTGGCCCCCGGGATCAGGCTCAGTACGCCCTCGAGCATGCCAATGCCGGCGCGCAGAATCGGCACCACGGTGATCTTCTTGCCGGCGATTTTCTCGACCTGGACCGCACCGGCCCAGCCGTCGATTTCATAGGACTCCAGCGGCAGGTCCTTGGTGGCCTCGTAGGTGAGCAGGGCGCCGACTTCCTGGGCGAGTTCACGGAAGTTCTTCGTGCTAATGTCAGCGCGGCGCATGAGGCCGAGTTTGTGTCTGATCAGCGGATGGCGGATCTCGAAGATGGGCATGGGAAAGGCTCCGGCGGCGGGCAAAAAAACCGGCCTAGATTAATCTATCCGAGGGTGTTGTCCTATAGACAATACAGAACGTTAGTCCACAAACGCTTGATCTGGCCTTGCTTGATGCGTACCTTTGCCCGCTTTTCAGAACCGTCCCTCCCCCTCAACGTCCCTTGGAGAGCGCCATGTCCGCTGATCTCGAGCATATCCGTCAAATCATGCGAGAGGCTGACTGCCTGTACAGCGAAGCCGAAGTCGAAGCGGCCATCGCCCGTGTCGGTGCGCAAATCAACGATCAGCTGGCCGATGCCAACCCGGTGGTGTTCTGCGTCATGAACGGCGGGCTGATTTTCTCCGGCAAGCTGCTGACCTATCTGAACTTCCCCCTGGAAGCGTCCTACCTGCACGCGACGCGTTATCGCAACGAAACCAGCGGCGGCGATCTGTTCTGGAAAGCCAAGCCGGAAGTCTCGTTCATCGACCGCGAGGTGCTGATCATCGACGATATCCTCGACGAAGGTCACACCCTGGGCGCGATCATCGACTTCTGCAAACACGCCGGTGCCCGTGCCGTGCACACCGCCGTGCTGATCGACAAGGACCACGACCGCAAGGCCCGTCCGGACTTGAAAGCCGATTTCGTCGGCCTGCCGTGCATCGACCGCTACATCTTCGGCTACGGCATGGACTACAAAGGTTACTGGCGCAACGCCAATGGCATTTTTGCCGTCAAGGGAATGTAATCGATGACCCGACCAAGCTTTCTGGACCATGCTCTGTTCGATGGCTTGACCGAAAAAGCGGCGGCCAGCCCTCGTGGGCGGCAGCACCATAACTTCCACGAGATGGATGAGCCGTGCCACCGCATGGCGGTGGGTCTGCAACCGTCGACCTACATCCCGCCGCACCGCCACCTGAGCGCCGACAAGGCGGAAACCTTGTTGGTGCTCAAAGGGCGGCTGGGGGTGTTGATCTTCGACGAAGCCGGTACGGTGGTCGACAAGCGCATCCTGCAGGTTGGTGGCGATTGCCTCGGCGTCGACCTGCCGGCCGGCGTGTACCACGGATTGGTGGTGCTGGAAGCCGACAGCCTGATGTTCGAATGCAAGGCCGGCCCCTATCGGCCCGTGGGTGAGGGCGAGCTGGCCCACTGGGCGCCCCGTGAAGGCGAGGCCGGCGTGGCGCAATACCAGGCCTGGATGCGCGCCCAGTTCGACTAGTCCTCCATGGCGCGAGGGATCAAGCTCGTGCTGGGTCTGTAGGAGCTGTCGAGTGCAACGAGGCTGCGATCTTTCCACGGCCACTTGAGTCTCAAGCGAAAGATCAAAAGATCAAAAGATCGCAGGCTTCGCCAGCTCCTACGGAACCACGCGGGAGCAACCTCTGACCACCGATCAAGCCAGCCTTGAATGCGCGGCGCTGGCAGCAGCCAGCCATTGCTCGCTCTTGACCTGCGCCTGCTCCAGGGTCTGCACATATGCCAATTGCCGCTGCTCGCGATGAATGCCGGCGCGGCGCAGCTTCAGGCGCACCCTTGGCGTCGTCGCGACCAGGATCAGGCCGATGCCCTGCTTGCGGTAATCCTTCAGGATGTTTTCAACCGCGGCCAGCGCGGTCATGTCCAGCATGGGCACGGCGCTCATTTCCACCACTACCACGCGCACCCCCGGATCGAACTTGCGCAGCACATCCAGGGCTTTTTCTGCCGCACCGAAGAACAGCGGCCCACGAATTGCGTAGCAGCGCACATGCTCGGGCATGTCCAGTAGGGCCTGGTGGAAGTGACGCGGCAGTTCGGCGCTGTCGGTCAGTTCGCTCATGCGCTTGATGAAAAGCCCGGCGGCCAACAGCAGACCGACGGCGACGGCCATGACCATGTCGAATAGGACGGTCAGGCTAAGGCAGGTCAGCAGCACCAATACGTCGCTGCGCGGAGCGATGCGCAAGGTATGCAATACGTGTCCGGCTTCGCTCATGTTCCAGGCCACTATCACCAGTAGCGCCGCCAGGGCAGCCATGGGCAGGTAACTGAACAAAGGTGCCAGCAGCACCATCGCCAGCAGCACCACGAGGCTGTGAATGATCGCGGCCAGCGGTGAAAAGGCGCCACTGCGCACGTTGGTCGCGCTGCGGGCAATGGCCGCCGTGGCGGTGATACCGCCGAACAGCGGCGCCACGACGTTGCCCAGGCCCTGGCCGATCAGCTCGGCATTGGGGTCGTGCTTGCTGCCGGTCATGCCATCCGCCACCACCGCGCACAGCAGCGACTCGATGGCGCCGAGCATGGCAATGGCGAAGGCCGGCGCCAGCAATTGGCGGATCAGGTCATAGGAAAGCGTCAGAGGATGGCCCTGGCCATCTGGCAGGTTCCATGGCCAGTCGAAGTTCGGTAAAAATGGCGGGATACCGGGGTGGCTGATGCCATCGACCACGTAGCTGAAACGCTCACCCAATGTCGCCACCGGCCAACCGCCGTGCTCCAGCGCCAGTCCCAATAGGGCCCCGACCAGCAAGGCAACCAAATGCCCGGGAACCCTCGGTACCCAGCGTGGCCAGGCAATCAGCACCGCCAGGCACGTGACGCCGATGATGCCATCGCCGAGTCGGGCACTGGGCAGTGCCACGATCAGTTCGCCCAACTGTTCGATGTAGTGCTTGGCTTGCCCGACGGTGGTCAACCCCAGCAGATCCTTGAGTTGCAAGGTGGCGATGACCACGCCGATCCCAGCGGTAAAGCCGAGGATCACCGGGTAGGGGATGTATTGGATCAGCCGTCCGGCGCGCATCAATCCCAGGGTGATGAGAATCAGGCCGGCGAGCATGGTGCACAACAACAGGCCGCCGATACCGTATTGTTGGGTGATGGGCAGCAGGATCACCACGAACGCCGCTGTCGGCCCGCTGACGTTGAAGCGCGAGCCGCCGGTGAGGGCGATCAAGGGGGCGGCCACCAACACCGTGTACAAGCCATGTTGCGGCGGCACGCCAACGGCAATCGCCAGGGCCATGGCCAGTGGGATGGCGATGATGCCGACGGTCAGCCCGGCCACCAGGTCGCCGCGCAGGCGCTCAAGGGTGTAACCGGCGCGCCAGGTTTGGCGCCAGGCGGCAAACAACGGTGGAGCGGAGAAAGACATAGGGACTCCACGCACGAAGAAACGGGGCTTATAGATGGAATGTCGCCCAGGACGCCCCGCGTCTCATGTATCGGTAGACTGGGGCTGACGGCCCTTTGAGTATGCCGCGCCCGCTGCACGGATGTATTGATCCAGATCGCTTATTTTTATCATTGAGGCTCATGCTAGAGTGCCCGGCCAAGACCTCGGAGCTTGTCATGCGTGTATTGATCCGCTGCGCCACTCTGCTGTTGATGTCCAGCCTGCCCTTGGCGGCCGAGGCTGCGCCGATGCACAGCCAGTTCCTGCCGCCTGATGACCTGATGGTGCGCCAGGAGCAGCCTGAACAGCAGCAGTTGTTGCAAGTGACCGAGTTTTCGGTGGTGCTGGGTAACCAGCGTCAGTCCAACCAGCAACCGATTCCGGTCACTTCCCCCTTGCTGGTCCGTCTCAAGGGCAAGCCGATGAACAAGGGGGCCACCCTCAACCAGGTGATCCTCAACTTCGATGGCGAAAGCAAAAGCCTGAAGAAGCCGGCCTTCGACGAGGCGAGCAAGACCCTGACGCTGTCTTATCCACAGGCCCAGTACCGAGTGGTCATCGATCTGCTGCGTCACAACACGGTCTATGTACAGTTTCTCACGTACGCCAACGGCCATATCTGGGCCGACCTGCACACCGGCGCCGAACGCCCGCGTTGAGCCCCGGGCCTTGCCGGGGGTAAACTGCCCGCCCCGTGAACTGTGCGAGCTGGAGCCGGCAATGCGTAAAGACAAGAAACAAGTGATTGGCGACGAGATTGGCGATGAACAGATCAAGCTGTTCCTCAATTTTGAACCGGTCGATGCCACGTCGCCGTCGCTGCACAAACTGATCAAGGCTTACCGTGGCCTGCGGGTCGACGATTTCGAGCGTTTCCTGACGTTTTTCGTTGAGGCCGGTCATGACCTCAATGGCAAGGATGAGCGCGGCAACGATTTCGTTGCGCTGATCCAGGACCAGGGTAATGCCGAGGATTACATCGAGCTGGTCAACAAGGCTCGCGGTTAGATCAAAAGATCGCAGGCTTCGCCATCGCCTATGGAGATCGCGAAGCCTGCGATCCTATAAACAAAAACGCCCCGCTCTCATGGAGAACGGGGCGTTTTTTCATGCTGTGCAATCAAGCGTAGCTTTGGGTCTCGCTGCTTTCTTCAACCAGCTCCAGCGCAATGTTGTTCTGCGCATTGATCTTGCGATACAGCGCCGCGTCGGTTTCCAGCACTTTTTCCCGGGCCGGGAAGATTTCTGCGAGCTTGGCAGCCCACTCGTCTTTGGTTTTGTCCGGGAAGCAGCGCTCGATCAGTTCCAGCATGATCGACACGGTCACCGAAGCACCCGGCGACGCGCCGAGCAGGGCGGCGAGGCTGCCGTCCTTGGCCGCCACCAGTTCGGTGCCGAACTGCAGGACGCCACCTTTCTTCGGGTCTTTCTTGATGATCTGCACCCGCTGGCCGGCCACTTCCAGGCGCCAGTCCTCGGCTTTCGCCTCGGGGTAGAAGCGACGCAGGGATTCGAGGCGCTGTTCCATGGACTGCATCACTTCGCTGATCAGGTACTTGGTCAGGTCCATGTTGTCCCGGGCCACGGCCAGCATCGGGCCGATGTTGCCGGCACGTACCGATAGCGGCAGGTCCATGATCGAGCCGTGCTTGAGGAACTTGGTGGTGAAACCGGCGTACGGCCCGAACAGCAGGGATTTCTTGCCATCGACCACACGGGTGTCCAGGTGCGGCACCGACATCGGCGGCGAGCCCACGGCGGCCTGGCTGTAGACCTTGGCCTGGTGGTGCTTGACCACTTCCGGGTTGTCGCAACGCAGCCACTGGCCACTGACCGGGAAGCCGCCGAAGCCCTTGCTTTCTTCGATCCCCGAGGCTTGCAGCAGCGGTAACGCCGCACCGCCGGCACCGAGGAACACGAACTTGGCGTCGACATCGCGGCTGTTGCCGGAATTGACGTCCTTGATGCTCACGGTCCAGCCACTGCCGTTGCGCTTGAGGCCGGTGACGCGCTTGCAGTATTTGACCTGGGTGTCCGGGGCGCTGGTCAGGTGCTTGAGCAACTGGTTGGTCAGGGCGCCGAAGTTGACGTCGGTACCGTTCATGACGCGGGTGGCGGCAACCACTTCGTCAGTTGGCCGGCCAGGCATCATCAGCGGCATCCACTCGGCCATCCGGGCCTTGTCCTCGGTGTATTCCATGTCGGCGAAGGCGTGATGCTGGTGCATCAGATCGAAGCGCTTCTTCAGGAACGACACGCCTTTCTCGCCTTGCACGAAGCTCAGGTGTGGCACCGGGGCGATGAAGGACTTGGAGGAGCCGAACGTGCCTTTTTTAGTCAGGTACGTCCAGAACTGCTTCGACACCTCGAACTGGGTGTTGATGTGCACAGCTTTCTTGATGTCGACAGTGCCGTCGGCCGCCTGGGGTGTGTAATTGAGCTCACACAGCCCGGCGTGGCCGGTACCGGCGTTGTTCCACGGGTTGGAACTCTCCGCAGCACCGGAATCCATCAGCTCGACGACTTCCAGCGAGATCGCGGGGTCGAGCTCCTTGAGCAGTACGGCCAGGGTGGCACTCATGATGCCGGCCCCTACCAGAACTACATCGACTGCTTCGTTATGCGCCATTTAACGCGTCTCCAAAATCTGCAGCACCAAATTGTCGGCATAGCGGCCAAAAGTGGCGGGGCAGGTCAACTGCGCCCCAGTTATTCATGGCCAGGATCGCCATGTCCGAATCTTCGCAATTTTTCGCACCTACTGCGGATGCATGCAGCCTGGCCTCAGAGTCACATGAACTCATTTAAGCGCCGGGCAGGCAATTCGACTTATGGCCGAGACATCCGTTCGTGCAACCAAATCCGTAGCGGACAGGCTTCAGGCGCCGGTTCTTGAGCGATATCCGGTCCTGTGTCGTTGGGCTGTTTCAGACGCTAATGGTGCTTGTTCAGACGCAAAACTCTTCATTTGCTCGCCACACTCTCGTGAAGTTGTGAAAACCCGTTTTTTTCACGCTCTTTTGAAGACGTGAACCTCAAAAAAGGGCTGTCCCAGCCTGGCACTGCGCCCGGTTCGGTTGCCCCCATGTAGTACATGACAGGCAAAACGGGCAGACAGCTCAGTGACCGAGCGTAATGACAGCACTGCAGATTCGCGAAAAGTGGTGATTTGCCTGGAGGAACAGCAAGCGCCAGCTTCACTCGATCTGTGTGGGCGGCTCTCTGTGGGCGTTGCGGGGTGCCAATACCAGCGTATCAGCGGTGTTGCGAGGCCCGATCAGGAGACGTCCTTATAATCGGGGGGAGATTGTATCGAAGAAACGCAGGGAAATGGTCGTGTTTAATGACTTTTATTAGCCGTCCGGTCAGATGGTCAACAGCTGCCGGTTACGTGCGCGGGCAGGAAGCGGTTGCACGCGGGCGCTGACGGGCAATGGCTGGTGCAGCCAGTTGAGACGGATCTCTTCGATTTCCACCCAGCCTTCGCCCATGGGTTGCAGGCTGCACTGCTTGAAGGCCTGGCAGCGGCCGTTGCGATCGAGCAGGGCGAAGCTGCGGTGATGAGGGCGAGGGGTGAACAGGGAAATAAGGAAGCGCATGATCGGATACCGGGTCAGGAAGCTTGGGATAAGCCTGACCCCGGGCCATGACATGCCGGTGTAAGGACCGTGACAATGGGGTGACAGGAACCGGCATCCACGGCCCGTGTCAGACATTTCAGTATTCATCGTGCGACGCTAGTTCGCGGCGATGGCGCACCGCTATACTGCCGGTCTGTTTGTGCCCGATTCTGGAGAGAAGAGCATGTTGCAACGCCTGTTGTTCGGTTTGATCGCTGTGACCAGTCTGACCCTCGTCGGCTGCGCCCACAGCCCGCAACAACTTAACCCGGAGCCCAAGCTCAATGCCCAGCTGGCACCTGTGGGTCGTGGCCAGCCGGTGGTGGTGCGGGTGGTGGACGGTCGTCCGTCGCCGACGCTCGGCACCCGTGGCGGGCTGTATCCGGAAACCAGTGTGATCACAGTGCAGGGTGCGCAAATTCTGCCCAAGTTGCAGGCCCAGGCTGAAGCCGCCGTGCGTTTGCTGGGCTTCACGCCGACCGCCAATGCCTTGAATGCACCGCAACTGACCGTGACCCTGGCCGAGCTCAAGTACCAGTCGCCCAAGGAAGGCATGTACGTGACCGAAGCCACCATCGGCGCGACCTTCCGCTCCGACGTGCAGAACGCCAACCGCCGCTACAGCGGTCGTTACGGTGCTTCCCTGGACCAACGCTTCGGCATGGCGCCTAACCAGGACACCAACACCAAGCTGGTCAGCGACGTCTTGAGCGATGCCCTGACCCGGCTGTTCAAGGATCCGACCATTGGCCAGGTGCTGGCTGAGTAAGTAAAAAGGCCTCATAAACCCTGTGGGAGCTTGCTCCCACAGGGTTTTTTTATGGGCGAGCTTCTCAAGCTGCCTGGGAATAGAACTCCAGCACACTGATCCCGGTCAGCAGGTCTGTCTCCGGCAGGTCGGGATGTTGATGGCCGCCCAGGGCGCAATACACCAGCCAATGTCGGTCCTGCACGTTGAAGGACAGACTGTCGACGAGGTTCTGTTGTTCGTCGCTTGGGCTGATGAGATAGAGGCGATCCTGGTTTTCGGCGTGCAGCATGACGGGTTCCGTGCAGGTTTGAAGGGCGCCAGAGTGGCCTAATCAGATGACGAAACCGTGACGGGTGAAATTAACCCTGAGCTTGCTCCCTCGCCACAAAAGAACCCAGTGTTGCGGCGGGATCGTTACTGGTCGGAAAAAGCCGCGCAGGGCCTCAGGCTTTCGGTAGAATCCGCGCCCTGTTTGTAGGTCACGGACGTGCCCTGTCCGTTTTTCGCTTGAGGTTCGTAATGTCGTCGCATCTGCTTTCGTTGTTCGCCGCCCACCCCGCCAAACTGATCAACCTGCTCGCGTTGCTGTTTGCCTGCCCAGGCGGCTGGGTGCTGCATGCGACGCGCCGCCGTGAACAACGGGCACGGGCCTGCCTTGAGGCGCGTAATCGCGAAGGTAATGAACGATTTGAAGCGCTGCTGGACCTGGCCACGCAGCGGATGAACCGGTTTTTCTACCGGTTTGGCTTTGGCTGCCTGGCCCTGGCGTTGCTGATGTCGTGGATCAGTACGCAGTTCTGATGAAATAGCCTCTGCAAGGACGTTTGCTCCCGCTGGGCTGCTCCCGCAGGAGCCCCGCAGGAGCCGCGCAGGAGCTGTGTAGGAGCTGTGTAGGAGCTGTCGAGTGCAACGAGGCTGCGATCTTCCCCCAACCACTTGAGCCTCAAGCGAAAGATCAAAAGATCAAAAGATCAAAAGATCAAAAGATCAAAAGATCATCCGAACGCGGCCCGAGCCTTCAACAGCTCCTACACAAACCCTGCGGGAGCAAGCTTTAAAGCGCCAACCCCGCCTTGACCCGATACTGATTACGCACCGGCGTTGCGTATTGCAGCACCAGGAACGGACGGTGTTCCGGCGGGCAAGCGTCCAGCCGGCGCTGCCATTCTTCCTGGGCCTTGGCCAGTTCATCGGCACCAAACACCTCGGCCGCCGTGGGAACCTGCAACTGCGGGTCGGCGTCGGCCCATTGGGCGTAAGCCAGGTAATGCACGGGGAACAGGCGGTAGCCGCCGAGAATCTGCCGGTCCATCTCCTGGGCCAATTGCTTGGTGTCCTCGAACAGCTCGGTGATGGGCGTGGCGAAGTTCACGTGGACCCGGCCCTTGTAGCCGGTGATGCCCTTGGCGATGCTCACGTCGTCCTCGCCCGGGGCCTTGGTGTAGGTGCCGGTGGTGGCGCGGATGTACAACTCGCGGGCCTTGGCCTGATCGCACGGGTCGTATTCGTAGCTGATCGACACCGGCGTAAGGTTCAGTGACTGGATCACCTCGCCGAACGGCTCGTCCTTGCGGCTCATGTGGAACATCTTGAGGATCGCCGATTCGGTCCGGTCGTCACCGTCCTTGGCCCGTCCTTCGGCCTGGGCGATCCAGATCGAGGCGCAGTCGTGGCGGATCGAATGGTTGATGTACGCCGACAACAACTGGTACGCCGCCATTTTTTCCCGCCGGCCGGTGATGGAACGGTGCACGATGAAACTCTTGTTCAGGCGCATCAGGTCGCTGACAAAGGGCTTTTGCAGCAGGTTGTCGCCTATGGCGATGCGCGGGGTCGGCAGGCCGGCGTGGTACACGGCATAGTTGACGAAGGCCGGGTCCATCACGATATCGCGGTGGTTGGCGATGAACAGGTACGCACTGCCGGACTTGAATTGCTCCACCCCGGTATAGGTCACGCCATCGGTGGCGCGCTCGATGGTGTGGTCGACGTAGAACTCCACCTTGTCCTGCAACGTGGCGACCGAAGTCACTCCGGCGAACTCACGGCGCAATCTTTGCGCTATAAGGGGTTTGAGCATCCAGCCGAAGGCGCCGGCCAGGCGTGGGAAGCGGAAGTGGGTGAGGATATCTAGAAACGCCTTGTCGCCGAGCAGCCGTGCCAGCACCGCTGGGACTTCGCTGTCGTCGTAAGGTCGGATGGCATCGAATTCGCCCATCATGCTCTCTTGTTGGAAACGGCTAGGGTAAGTAAAGGTTCGAACGAAAAAACGACAGGGTACGGCCTGGAAGATAAGCCAGACAAAAATAGCCCTGCAAATAGACCGGCGATTATACGCACAAGTCACCTGGGAGACCGCGATGCTGGAAACCGAACGCTACGAATGTCCTTATTGTGGCGAACCAGCGGAAGCGGTTCTGGATTTGTCCGGCGGCGACCAGACCTATATTGAGGACTGTCCGGTGTGTTGCCGCCCGATTACCTTCGTGCTGCAGGTCCATGAAAATGAGTGGCATCTCGAAGTCTTCAGCGAAAACGAATGATGGGGCGTCCATGCAGCGAATCTACGAGCTGGAAAACCTGATGGAAGGCGAGTTGTTGCAAGGCATGCTTGCCAGCGAAGGCATCACGGCGCATCTGATGGGGCGCGATTTGCTGGGCGGTGCGGGGGAGTTGCCCATGCAAGGCCTGCTGGGACTGGCGGTGGAGGACGACCAGGCGCAATACGCCCGGGAGTTGATCGCCGCGTACAATGCCGCACTGCCGTTGCCCGGCGATGAACCGGACAGCTATCCCGGTACGCTGGTCTGTTAGGCTGGCGGCCGTTTGTTCGATCAAGAGTCGTGTTGCCCCATGTGCGGACGTTATGCCCTGTTTCGCTGGAACCCCTCCTTCGCGGCCCTGCCCGGTTTTCCCACCGATCAGAAGGCTCAATGGAATATTTCGCCCAACGATTCGGTGTTGATCCTGCGGGCCGGCGCCGAGGGCCAGCGTGAACTGGCCCGGGCGCGCTGGGGGCTGACGCCGCCGTGGCTGACCGACCTGTCCCGCACCCCGGCCCATGCCCGGGCCGAAACCGTGGCCGAGCAGCCGATGTTCCGCGAGGCCTTGCGTCTGCGCCGCTGCCTGCTGCCGGCCAATGGTTTCTATGAATGGCGCGGCGGCACGCGCAAGCGTCCGTACTGGCTGACGCCGGGGGAGGGGTCATCACTGTTTTTTGCCGCGATCTGGGAAGCGTATCCGGTACAGGAGCAGGTATGGCTGAGCACGGCGGTCATCACCCAGCCAGCGGCGGGCCAGCGCCGACCGCTGATCCTGGACGAAGAAGGCCAGCGCCGGTGGCTCGACCCCGAGACCCCGCTGCATGCCTTGCAAGGGCTGCTGGCAAGCGAGCCGGCGCCACTGCGCGAGCGGGTGCTGGCCAACATGGTCAATGATCCGAAGCTCAATGGGCCGGAGTGCTTGACCCCGGCTTGAGTTTTGCGGCGCTTGTATTGGCCTCATCGCGAGCAGGCTCGCTCCCACAGTGGATTACAGGTGTATTCAAATTTCTCGTACACCCACCATCCCCTGTGGGAGCGAGCCTGCTCGCGATAGCGGCGGATCAGTCGACATTAATGTGGCTGACATACTGTCATCGCGAGCAGGCCCGCTCCCACAATAAGATTTGGGGTTACTCGTGATGCGGCTCACCGAGGAAGGTCAACGAGGTGAACACGCCGCGGGTGGCCACGTCCTTGTTGTCCTTGAGTGCAATTTCCATTTGCGCCGCGATCACATTCAAGCCGTCGTTGCGCACCAGCACCTTGGCCCGGCCTTCTGCATCGGTTTCGGTCGATACGGTGTTCGGCGCGCTGCGGTAGTCGCCCACCAGTTTCACACCGGCCGCCGGTTTGCCATCGAGCAACACCCGTACCGGTAATGACTGGCCCGGCCCTACGGTCAGCGGGTCGACTTCCGGCAGGATCACGAACTTGATCGGTGCAAGCGCCGGCAGTTTCGCCCCCGGCTCATAGATCGCCAGGCTGTACTTGAACGTGTGGGTCGACTCGATCGCCCCGGGCACTTTGCTGCGGCCTTCGTTTATCCACTTCTTGTCGGCTGTCTGGGACCACATGCCGTTGTCCAGCGCCACGGCCAGCACCGCCGGCGGCTTGAGCGGTTGCAGGCGGGCGTGGTCCGCCAGGCGCTCGACGGTGACGGGGATCATCTTGCCACCCAGGTCATAGGCCCAGGCACCGCTGACTTTCTGCGCCTTGAAGGCATTGTCTTCGGCGCCGTGACCGTAGATCACTTCGATGTTGCCGCGACGCTGTTCGGTCCACAGGCCATGGGCCGAGGCCTGTGTGGCCAGGAGCAGGCCGAGCAGGGCGAAGGTCTTGGGGTATTTCATGCAGATTTTCCTTTTACAGATCGAGGGTAAGACTGACGGTGAAGTTGCGCGGCTCGCCGGGGGTGACCCAGTAGTTGCTGTAGGCGCGCTCGTAGTACTTTTCATCGAAGACGTTGTTCAGGTTCAGCCCCACGGTGACATCATCGCTGGCCTTGTAATGGGCCAGCAGATCCACGGTGTGGTAGGCCGGCAGTTCGAAATCCTTGCCAGCTTCGCCCGAGCGATCGCCGACGTATGTGAACGCCGCGCCGACATCCGAACCGCGCAGGTGCCCGTCCTGGAATTCGTAGACGCCCAGCAGGCTGGCGCTGTGTTTGGCGACGCCAAGGATCCGGCTGCCCGTGGGGATTTTCTCGTCACCCTGGGTCACTTCGGCATCGATGTAGGCGAAGGCGCCGATTACGCGCACGGCGTCGGTCACCTGCCCGGTGAATTGCAGGTCGATGCCCTGGCTGCGAGCCTTACCCATGGCACTGTTGAAATCAGTCCCGGCGATTTGCGCCAGGACGTTTTCCTTTTCTATATGAAACGCCGCCAGGGTGGTGCTCAGGCGATCATCGAACAACTCGCTCTTGATCCCCACTTCATAGCCAACCCCTTCCTCGGGATCGAAGGTTTTGCCACCGGCATCCAGACCGTTGTTGGGCTTGAACGAGGTGGAGGCGTTGGCGAACAGACCGACCTCGGGCGTCAACTGATACAACAGGCCAGCCCGTTGCGTGAACGCGTCATGCCGCTGGCTGCTGGAGACCCCGGTGGTGTGATCGTCGATGCTCTGCTCGAAATGCTCATAGCGCACGCCGAGCATGCCCCGCAGCTTGTCGGTGAAGACGATCTGGTCCTGCAGGTTCAATGCGCGGCTTTGCACACGCTCAAAAAAGTCCGTGCCGGTACGTTTACCATTGGGTTTCGGCTGGCCGTAGACCGGCTGATAGATGTCGATGGGGTAAGCGCCGGCGATGTTGGTCACGCGCTCATTCTTGCGGTAATCCTCGTATTCGCTGCCGACCAGCAGTTCGTGCTGCCACGGGCCGAGGTCGAACAGGCCGCGCAATTCCAGTTGGGTGATGCTGTCGTGCCAATTGTTGTCACGCTCGCGATAGCGGCGGTTCACCGTGTGGCCGTCGGCGTTCAGCGGGCTCGATTCGGAGGCGAAGCCCCAGAGTTCACCCTGCTTGTAATGGCTGGTCAGGCGCAGTTGCCAGGTGTCATTGAGCTGATGTTCGAGGGCGGCTTGGAGCATGTTGTTGTGATTGTCGATGTCGCCGTCGTTGGGTTCGCCTAGAAAGGTCGAGCGGGAAACGCCGCTCCAGCGATTGTTCGGGGCGACGATGCCACGGTCGAACGTCGAGCTGTGGCGCACGATTTCGCTTTCCACCAGCAACCGGGTGTCAGGGTTCAATTGCCAACTGATGGAAGGCGCGACGAAGACGCGCTTGCTGTCGACGTGATCGCGAAAGCTGTGATTGTCCTCAATCGCCAGGTTGACCCGCGACAACAGGTTGCCTTCGGTGTCCAGTGGCGTATTGACGTCCAGCGCGGTGCGGTAGCGATCCCAGCTGCCGGCGCTGGTTTGCAAGGTGGTGAAGGCTTCGGGCTGGGGTTTCTTGGTGACTATGTTTACCGTACCGCCGGGATCGCCCCGTCCATACAGGCTGGCGGCCGGCCCCTTGAGCACTTCGATGCGTTCGATGTTCGCCGTGTCCGGCGTGCTCGGATAACCGCGGTTGGCGCTGAAGCCGTCTTTGTAGAACTCCGATGTGGTGAAGCCGCGCACGCTGTATTCGTAGAGCGTCAGGCCACCGAAGTTGTTCTGTTTCGATACACCGCCAGCGTATTCCAATGCCCGTTCGACGTTGGTGCTGCCCAGGTCCTTGAGCACGCTGGCGGGAATCACGCTGATCGATTGCGGGATGTCGCGCAGGGCGGTGTCGGTTTTGGTGGCGCTGGCAGAGCGGGTGGCGCGATAGCCCGTGACGGGGCCGGTGGCGGATTCGTAGTCGGACGTCACGGTGATGGCGTCCAGCTCCAGGGGCTGGATCTCTTCGGCGTAGGCCGGATCGCCGAGTAGGCCCAAGGCCAGGCTGGCGAGGGAAATCCGTTTTAGGGATGACATGTTATGTTGTTCCAGTTTTTAGTATTGAAACAATATAACACTAGTAATGAGAATTTATGCTATTCCTGATTTTCAGAAAGATGGAGCCGCTCTTGTTTGATGAGAGTTTGCTCCCGCTGGGCTCTGTAGGAGCTGTCGAGTGCAACGAGGCTGCGATCTTTCCCCAGACACTTGAGTTTCAAGCAAAAGATCAAAAGATCAAAAGATCGCAGCCTTCGGCAGCTCCTACAGAGCCCAGCGGGAGCAAACTCCCGGAAGGCTTGAGGCGGCTTACTGCTCTTGCTTGAGCACCACCGGCGCCGGCGGTGGGCGCAGGCCGATTTCGGCGGTCAGCTTGAGTTCCTTGCCGTTGCGCATGACCTGGATCGTCACCTTGTCGGTGGGCTTGATCCGCGCCACCTGGTTCATCGAGCGGCGGCCATCGCCGGCCGGTTCGCCATCGATGCTCAGGATCACATCGCCCAGTTGCAGGCCGGCCTTTTGCGCCGGGCCGTCGCGGAAAATCCCCGCCACCACGATGCCGGGCCGCCCGGACAAGCCGAAGGACTCCGCCAGTTCCTGGGTCAGCGGCTGGACTTCAATGCCCAGCCAGCCGCGAATCACCTGGCCGTGTTCGATGATCGACTTCATTACTTCCATCGCCAGCTTCACCGGAATGGCGAAACCGATGCCTTGGCTGCCGCCGGACTTGGAGAATATCGCCGTGTTGATCCCCGTCAGGTTACCGTTGGCATCCACCAGCGCGCCGCCGGAGTTGCCGGGGTTGATCGCGGCGTCGGTCTGGATGAAATCCTCGTAGTTGTTCAGGCCCAACTGATTGCGTCCGGTGGCGCTGATGATGCCCATGGTCACGGTCTGGCCGACGCCGAACGGGTTGCCGATGGCCAGGGTCACGTCGCCGATGCGGATGCTGTCGGAGCGACCGATGGTGATGGCCGGCAGGTTCTTGAGGTCGATCTTCAGCACCGCGAGGTCGGTTTCCGGGTCGCTGCCAATCACCCGTGCCAGGGTTTCGCGGCCGTCCTTGAGGGCCACCACGATCTGGTCGGCACCGCTGGTGACATGGTTGTTGGTGAGGATATAGCCTTCCGGGCTCATGATCACACCCGACCCCAGGCTCGACTCCATGCGCTTCTGCTTGGGCGAGTTATCGCCGAAGAAGCGCCGGAATTGCGGGTCTTCGAACAACGGATAGTTGGGTTTGTTGATGACCTTGGTGGTGTACAGGTTCACCACCGCCGGCGCGGCGGTGGTCACGGCATCGGCATAGGACACCGGCCCCTGTTGCACCGCCTTGGTTTGCGGCGCCTGCTGCAAGTTGACGTCGAGGCTCGGCAGGCCAACCCATTCCGGGTAACGCTGGATAATCAGTAGAGCGACAAGCACGCCGGCCAATAGCGGCCAGCCGGAGAAACGCAGCGCCTTGAGCATTAAGCACGTCCTACAAAGGTTGCAGGCGGTATGAGACCGCCCATAATGTCGCGCATTATACGAGGCCGCGCGCGCCTCTGAACGGGATATTTAGGAGTCTTTTCATGGCCGTAGCCCTGAACACCCTGGTTGAAGAAGCGGAGCGTTACCTGGCCAGCAGCCGGATTGCCGATTACTGCCCCAACGGGCTGCAGGTCGAAGGCGCGCCCCAGGTGATGCGTATTGTCAGTGGCGTCACCGCCAGCCAGGCCTTGCTTGACGCTGCCGTCGAGGCCGAGGCCGACCTGGTGCTGGTGCATCACGGTTATTTCTGGAAGGGCGAAAACCCTTGCATCACCGGCATGAAACAGCGTCGCCTCAAGACGTTGCTCAAGCATGACATCAGCCTGTTGGCCTATCACTTGCCGTTGGACCTGCACCCTGAGGTGGGCAACAACGTGCAATTGGCCCGCCAGTTGGACATCACCGTCGAGGGGCCGCTGGATCCGGACAACCCCAAGATTGTCGGCCTGGTCGGCTCCCTGTCCGAACCGATGACGGCGCGGGATTTCGCGCGCAAGGTCCAGCAAACCCTGGGCCGTGAGCCCTTGCTGATCGAAGGCGAGCAGATGATCCGCCGGGTCGGCTGGTGCACCGGTGGCGGCCAGGGCTATATCGATCAGGCGGTGCTGGCCGGCGTCGACCTGTTCCTCAGCGGCGAGGCGTCTGAGCAGACGTTCCACAGTGCGCGGGAAAATGGCATCAGCTTCATCGCCGCCGGGCATCATGCGACCGAACGCTATGGCGTCCAGGCGCTGGGTGACTACCTGGCGCGACGCTTTGCCCTGGAGCACATCTTCATCGATTGCCCGAATCCCATTTGATTCACTGATGAACCCTTGTGGGAGCGAGCCGGTGGGGGCATAGCTTGCTCGCGATGACGTCGGCACATGCAACGCCGCTATCGCGAGCAAGCTTTGCTTCCACAGGGTTCACTGCCTTCCACAGAGTCCACTGCAACGCCCGAACCGGCAGGCATATCCATATGCTGTTTCGATCTAGTTGGCGCCCTGATTAGAAGAGGTCGCTGTGCTAGGATTCCCCGCTCGAACACGGCCCGCTGGCCGTTCATAAGAATGTTTTCGTGAGTAGCCATGGTCGACAAACTGACGCATCTGAAACAGCTGGAGGCGGAAAGCATCCACATCATCCGCGAGGTGGCCGCCGAGTTCGATAACCCGGTGATGCTGTACTCCATCGGTAAAGACTCCGCCGTGATGCTGCACCTGGCACGCAAGGCGTTCTTCCCTGGCAAGCTGCCGTTTCCGGTGATGCACGTCGACACCCGCTGGAAATTCCAGGAAATGTACAAGTTCCGTGACCGCATGGTCGAAGAACTGGGCCTGGACCTGATCACCCATGTGAACCCGGACGGCGTGGCGCAGGGCATCAACCCATTCACCCACGGCAGTGCCAAGCACACCGATATCATGAAGACCGAAGGCCTCAAGCAGGCCTTGGATAAATATGGTTTCGACGCCGCCTTTGGCGGTGCCCGTCGCGATGAAGAGAAGTCCCGCGCCAAAGAGCGCGTGTACTCGTTCCGCGACAGCAAGCACCGTTGGGACCCGAAGAACCAGCGCCCGGAGCTGTGGAACGTCTACAACGGCAAGGTCAACAAGGGCGAGTCGATCCGCGTGTTCCCGCTGTCGAACTGGACCGAGCTGGACATCTGGCAGTACATCTACCTCGAAGGCATCCCGATCGTGCCGCTGTACTTTGCCGCCGAGCGTGAAGTGATCGAGAAGAACGGCACGCTGATCATGATCGACGACGAGCGCATCCTCGAGCACCTGTCCGACGAAGACAAAGCCCGTATCGTCAAAAAGAAAGTGCGTTTCCGTACTCTTGGCTGCTACCCGTTGACGGGCGCGGTGGAGTCCGAGGCCGAAAGCCTGACGGACATCATCCAGGAAATGCTCCTGACGCGAACTTCCGAGCGCCAGGGCCGGGTCATCGACCACGATGGCGCAGGCTCGATGGAAGATAAAAAACGTCAAGGTTATTTCTAAGGGGCTGTCATGTCGCATCAATCTGATTTGATCAGCGAGGACATCCTCGCCTACCTGGGCCAGCACGAGCGTAAAGAGCTGCTGCGCTTTTTGACCTGCGGTAACGTCGACGACGGCAAGAGCACCCTGATCGGGCGCCTGCTGCACGACTCCAAGATGATCTACGAAGATCACCTGGAAGCCATCACCCGCGATTCGAAGAAAGTCGGCACCACCGGTGACGATATCGACCTGGCGTTGCTGGTCGACGGTCTGCAGGCCGAGCGCGAGCAAGGCATCACCATCGATGTCGCGTACCGCTATTTCTCCACCGCCAAGCGTAAATTCATCATCGCCGATACCCCCGGCCATGAGCAGTACACCCGCAACATGGCCACCGGTGCCTCCACCTGTGACCTGGCGATCATCCTGGTGGATGCCCGCTACGGCGTGCAGACCCAGACCCGTCGCCACAGCTTCATCGCCTCGTTGCTGGGCATCAAGCACATCGTCGTGGCCATCAACAAGATGGACCTCAAGGACTTCGACCAGGGCGTGTTCGAGTCGATCAAGGCCGACTACCTGCAGTTCGCCGAAGGCTTGAAGATGAAGCCCACCAGCATGCACTTCGTGCCGATGTCCGCCCTCAAGGGCGACAACGTGGTGAACAAGTCCGAGCGTTCGCCGTGGTACACCGGTCAGTCGCTGATGGAGATTCTCGAGACCGTGGAAGTGGCGGGCGACCGTAACTTCACCGATCTGCGTTTCCCCGTGCAGTACGTCAACCGTCCGAACCTGAACTTCCGCGGTTTCGCCGGTACCCTCGCCAGCGGCATCGTGCACAAGGGCGACGAAGTGGTGGTGCTGCCGTCGGGCAAGAGCAGCCGCGTGAAATCCATCGTCACCTTCGAAGGCGAGCTGGAACATGCAGGTCCTGGTCAGGCGGTAACGCTGACCATGGAAGACGAGATCGACATCTCCCGTGGCGACCTGCTGGTGCATGCCGACAACGTGCCGCCGGTCACCGACAGCTTCGAAGCGATGCTGGTGTGGATGGCCGAAGAGCCGATGCTGCCGGGCAAGAAATACGACATCAAGCGTGCCACCAGCTACGTGCCGGGCTCGATTTCCAGCATCGTCAACAAGGTGGATGTGAACACCCTTGAAGAAGGTCCGGCCAGCGCGTTGCAGCTCAACGAAATCGGCCAAGTGAAAATCGCCCTGGATGCGCCGATCGCCCTGGACGGTTACGAGAGCAACCGCACCACCGGCGCGTTCATCGTCATCGATCGCCTGACCAACGGCACGGTCGGTGCCGGCATGATCGTCGCCCAGCCGCTGGTTCATGGCAGCAGCACGCACCACGGCAAACTGGCCCATGTGTCGGTGGAAGAACGCGCCCAGCGCTTCGGCCAGCAGCCGGCCACGGTCTTGTTCAGTGGCCTGTCGGGCGCTGGCAAAAGCACGCTGGCCTATGCGGTTGAGCGCAAGTTGTTCGACTCGGGCCGTGCGGTCTTTGTCCTCGATGGCCAGAACCTGCGTCATGACCTGAACAAGGGCTTGCCGCAGGATCGCGCCGGGCGTACCGAGAACTGGCGCCGTGCGGCTCACGTCGCCCGTCAGTTCAACGAAGCCGGCCTGCTGACCCTCGCCGCGTTTGTCGCCCCGGATGCCGAAGGCCGCGAACAGGCCAAGGCACTGATCGGCAAGGAGCGTCTGCTGACGGTCTACGTCCAGGCCTCGCCAACGGTGTGTGCCCAGCGTGATCCGCAAGGGTTGTATGCTGCCGCCGGCGACAATATCCCAGGCGAATCCTTCCCGTATGACGTGCCGTTGGATGCCGACCTGGTGATCGACACCCAGTCGCTGACACTGGAAGAGAGCGTCAAGCAGGTGCTGGATCTGCTGCGCAAGCGTGGGGCGATCTAAGGCCAGCCGCTGTAACAAAAAGCCCGCCGATGAGTGATCATCTGCGGGCTTTTTCACTCCTCTATGGAACACCCCGCTCCCACAATGGGAAGTTAGTGGTGGTTTGGATACTCCCGATGCATCTGCGCAAGCAACGCATCCTTGTCCTGCCACAACTGGTTGATCCAGCCCTGGAACTCCAGGCGATACACACCGTCCTGATCGTAGTTCTTGCCAATGAACTGCGGTGGGATCTTCAGCGCCTGGAAATGCACCACCACCTCCCCAACGTTGCCGCAGAGCAAATCCCAATACCCCGGGTGACCGCCCGGATAATGAATGGTCACGTTGATGATCGACTCCAGTTGCTCACCCATGGCATCGAGCACAAACGCGATGCCCCCGGCCTTGGGCTTGAGCAGGTGGCGAAACGGTGACTGCTGCTGGGCATGTTTGCCTTCGGTGAAGCGCGTGCCTTCGACAAAATTGAAAATGCCCACGGGGTTGTCGCGAAACTTCGCGCAGGTCTTGCGGGTGGTTTCCAGGTCCTTGCCTTTCTTTTCCGGATGCTTTTCCAGGTAAGCCTTGGAGTAGCGCTTCATGAACGGGAACCCCAGCGCCCACCAGGCCAAGCCGATCACCGGTACCCAGATCAGTTCCTGCTTGAGAAAGAACTTCAACGGCCGGATGCGCCGGTTCAGCACGTACTGCAACACCATGATGTCGACCCAGCTCTGGTGGTTACTGGTGATCAGGTACGAATGCTGGTAGTCCAGACCCTCCAGGCCGCTGAGGTGCCAGCGGGTACGACGCAGCAGGTTCATCCAGGCCTTGTTGTTGCTGATCCAGGCTTCGTGGATGTGGCCCATCAACCAGTTGGTGAAGCGCTGGGCGGTGGGGAAGGGCAGCAACAGCTTGAAGATCGCCACGATGAACAGCGGCGTGCAGCAGGCGATGGTGTTCAGCGCCAACAGCAGCGAGGCAATGACGCCGCGCAAAGGAGCAGGCAAGAAGTCCAGCATTTAAATATCCAAAGGTCGGTTGGCGGCTTGGATCGCGGTCAGGGCGATGGTGTACACGATGTCGTCGACCTGGGCGCCGCGTGGCAAGTCATTCACCGGTTTGCGCAAGCCTTGCAGCATCGGCCCGAGGCTGACGCAATCGGCGCTGCGCTGCACGGCCTTGTGGGTCGTGTTGCCGGTGTTGAGGTCCGGGAAGATGAACACCGTCGCCCGGCCGGCCACCTGGCTGTTGGGCGCCAATTGCCGTGCCACGGTTTCGTTGGCGGCAGCGTCGTATTGCAGCGGACCATCGATCAGCAGGCCGTGCTGGGCCTCGTGGGCCAGCAGGGTGGCTTCGCGAACTTTTTCCACTTCTTCGCCACTGGCCGATTCGTCGCTGGAGTAACTGAGCATCGCCACCCGTGGCGTGATGCCGAAAGCGGCGGCCGAGTCGGCACTTTGCAGGGCAATTTCCGCCAGCTCCGCAGCGCTGGGGTGCGGGTTCATCACGCAGTCGCCGTAGACCAGCACTTCTTCGGGAAACAGCATGAAAAACACCGAGGACACCAGCGAGCACCCTGGCGCGGTCTTGATCAGTTGCAGGGCCGGACGGATGGTGTTGGCGGTGGAGTGGATGAGTCCCGATACCAGCCCGTCCACTTCGTCCAGGGCCAGCATCATGGTGCCGATGACCACGGTGTCTTCCAATTGCTGCTCGGCCATCGGCGCGTTCAGGCTCTTGCTCTTGCGCAACCTCACCATGGGTTCGACATAGCGCTCGCGAATCGAATCCGGATCGAGGATCTCCAGCCCCGGCGGCAGTTCGATGCCTTGGGCGCGGGCTACCGCTTCGACGTCAGCCGGTTTGGCCAGCAACACGCAGCGGGCAATGCCCCGGGCCTGGCAAATGGCGGCGGCCTGGACGGTCAACGGTTCGCTGCCTTCGGGCAGCACGATGCGTTTGTTGGCGGCCTGGGCGCGTTGGATCAACTGATAGCGGAACACCGCTGGCGACAGGCGCATTTCCCGTGGTGTGCCGCAGCGCTGGTGCAACCATCTGGCGTCGAGGTGGCTGGCGACAAAATCGGTGATGATCTCCGCACGTTCACGGTCATCGATGGGGATTTCCTTGTTCAGGCCGTTGAGCAGGTTGGCGGTGTCATAGGAGCCGGTGCTCACCGACAGTACCGGCAGCCCCGCCTGCAAGGCGCCGCGACACAAGTCCATGATACGCGGGTCGGGCAGGGTGTCGCTGGTCAGCAGCAGGCCGGCCAGCGGCACGCCGTTGATCGCTGCCAGGCTCACGGCCAGGATGATGTCGTCGCGATCACCGGGGGTCACCACCAGCACGCCGGGCTTGAGCAGTTCCACGGTGTTGCGCATGGTGCGGGCGCAAATGATGATGTTGCTCATGCGCCGGGTTTCGTAGTCGCCGGCATTGAGCACCTGCGCGCCCATCAGGTCGGCCACGTCACGGGTGCGCGGGGCGTTGAGTTCGGGGCGAAACGGGATGCAACCGAGGAGGCGGAAATCGCCGCTGCGCAGCAAGGGCGAGTGCTCCTTGAGCCGCGCGGAAAACGCCTCCATGCTTTCGTCGGTGCGAACCTTGTTCAGGATCACCCCGAGGACTTTCGGGTCCTTTGGCCCGCCAAACAACTGCGCCTGCAGTTCTACCCGGCCAGACAGTTCGGTCAGCACTTCGTTTTCCGGCGCCGACACCAGGATGACCTCGGCGTCCAGGCTCTTGGCCAGGTGCAGGTTGACCCGCGCGGCATAGCTGGCGTTGCGGGTCGGGACCATGCCTTCGACGACCAGCACGTCCTTGCCGATGGCCGCTTGCTGGTAAAGGGTGATGATTTCTTCCAGCAGCTCATCGAGCTGGCCGTCGCCGAGCATGCGCTCGACGTGCGCCAGGCCCAGGGGCTGCGGCGGCTTGAGGCCATGGGTGCGGGCCACCAACTCGGTGGAGCGTTCTGGCCCGGTGTCGCCGGGGTGAGGCTGGGCAATGGGTTTGAAGAAGCCGACTTTCAGCCCGGCCCGTTCAAGGGTACGCACCAGCCCGAGGCTGATGGAGGTCAGGCCCACACCAAAATCGGTGGGCGCGATAAAAAAAGTTTGCATGCGGATTCCCTGGAGGTGCATGGCAAGGCGCGGCCTATGACTGGCCGTCTACCGTCAAATTCAGTCGTTAAGGTTATCGCTAACCGGGGCCTGTGCGCACCAGCCGCAGTCAAAGGGCTGACCTATTTTTTCAATGCGTTGCGCCGGGTCCAGTACCCACGCCCGGGACTGCCATGGTGGCTGGTGACGCAGATGCTGGGTATGGCCGCAGGACAGCTCGGCCACCCAGTGCCCATCTTCGTCCTGATGGAAACCGGTGACCGTCGGTCTGTTCGAGTAGGGCCGTTTGTCCGGGTTCCGTTCGCTTTCGGGCAAATCCTTGTTTAGACTTGTCCGTTCTTCATTCTTATGCAAAAGGTCTCGCCCCATGCTGATCGCCGCCAATAAGGCTGTCTCCATCGACTATACCCTGACCAACGACGCTGGTGAGGTCATCGACAGCTCTGCCGGCGGCGCTCCGCTGGTCTACCTGCATGGCGCAGGCAACATCATTCCGGGCTTGGAAAAAGCCCTGGAAGGCAAAACGGTCGGTGACGACCTGAACGTTACCGTCGAGCCGGAAGACGCCTATGGCGAGTACTCCGCCGAACTGGTCAGCACCCTGAGCCGCAGCATGTTCGAAGGCGTCGATGAGTTGGAAGTGGGCATGCAGTTCCACGCCTCGGCACCCGATGGCCAGATGCAGATCGTCACCATTCGCGACCTGGATGGCGACGATGTCACCGTTGACGGCAACCACCCGTTGGCTGGCCAGCGCTTGAACTTCAAGGTCAAGATCGTCGACATTCGTGACGCCAGCCAGGAAGAAATTGCCCATGGTCACGTCCATGGCGAAGGCGGCCATCACCACTGATTTGTGCGCTACGCTCAAATGACCAGTGAACTGGAAAGGCGCCATACGGCGCCTTTTTAGTCGGTTGCTGTTAGCATCACCCATGGCTGTTTCGAAAAGATCCGCAAACCTGGAGTTCGTCATGAGTGCTTTCCACGACCTTAAACTCAAAGCCCTGGATGGTCAGGAGCTTGCTCTGGCGCCATTCAAGGGGCAAGTCGTGCTGGTGGTCAACGTCGCCTCCAAATGTGGCCTGACGCCTCAGTACGCGGCGCTGGAAAATCTCTATCAGCAATACAAGGCCAAGGGGTTCAGCGTACTGGGCTTGCCCTGCAATCAGTTCGCCGGGCAGGAACCGGGGACCGAACAGGACATCCAGGATTTTTGCAGCCTCAACTACGGCGTGACGTTCCCGCTGTCCAGCAAGCTGGACGTGAACGGTCATGATCGTCACCAGTTGTACCGCCTGCTGGCGGGCGAGGGGGCAGAGTTTCCCGGGGACATTACCTGGAACTTCGAAAAATTCCTGCTCGGCAAGGACGGCCGGGTGCTGGCGCGTTTCTCACCGCGTACGGTGCCGGATGATCCTGTCGTGATCCAGGCGATTGAAAAAGCGTTGGCTTGATCCCCCAGAATTTTCAGATGTAGGAGCTGCCGAAGGCTGCGATTTTTTGATCTTTCGTTTGAGGCTCAGGTGTCAGGGGGAAGATCGCAGCCTCGTTGCACTCGACAGCTCCTACGCAGCTCCTACACAGATCCTACGCAGTTCCTTGTAGCTTCCTTTTGATCCCTAATCATTCACATCAATAGTGCTACCCAGCACACACCAGGCTCCATATTATCATCGTCATATCCGACCTGTGACTGCGTCCCGTGGAGTGCCCCATGCCTGCAAAAGCCCTGTTCAAACCCTTCCACCTCGGCGCGTTCGAGTTACCGACCCGGGTGGTGATGGCGCCGATGACCCGTTCCTTTTCGCCGGGCGGCGTGCCCAATGCCAAGGTCATCGAGTATTACCGTCGCCGTGCGGCGGCCGGGGTCGGCCTGATCATCACCGAGGGCACGACGGTGGGGCACAAGGCTTCCAACGGCTACCCGAACGTGCCGCATTTCTATGGCGACGCCGCGCTGGCCGGCTGGAAGAAAGTGGTGGATGCGGTGCATGCCGAAGGCGGCAAGATCGTTCCACAGCTGTGGCATGTGGGCAGTGTGCGCCGCATCGGCACCGAGCCGGACGCCAGCGTGCCCGGCTATGGCCCGAGCGAAAAGCTCAAGGACGGTCAGGTGATGGTCCACGGCATGACCCAGTCGGACATAAACGACGTCATCGCCGCCTTCGCCCAAGCGGCAAAAGACGCCAAGATCATCGGCATGGACGGGGTGGAGATCCACGGCGCGCACGGTTACCTGGTGGACCAGTTCTTCTGGGAAGGCAGTAATCAACGCACCGACGGTTACGGCGGCAGCCTGGCCAACCGCTCGCGCTTTGCGATCGAATTGATTCGCGCCGTGCGCGCGGCGGTGGGTGAGGGCTTCCCGATCATTTTCCGTTTTTCCCAATGGAAGCAGCAGGACTACGCCGCGCGCTTGGTGCAGACCCCTGAAGCCTTGGGCGAATTCCTCAAGCCGTTGTCCGAAGCGGGTGTGGATATTTTCCACTGTTCGACGCGACGCTTCTGGGAGCCAGAGTTCGAAGGCTCCGAGCTGAACCTGGCGGGCTGGACCCGCAAGCTCACCGGCAAGCCCACCATCACCGTGGGCAGCGTCGGCCTGGATGGCGAGTTCCTGCAGTTCATGGTCAACACCGACAAGGTCGCGCAACCGGCCAGCCTGGAAAAGCTGCTGGAGCGTTTGAACAACGATGAGTTCGACCTGGTGGCGGTGGGGCGTGCGCTGTTGGTGGACCCGGACTGGGCGCAAAAAGTCCGTGAAGGGCGGGAGCAGGAGATCTTGCCGTTCAGTCGCGAGGCGTTGATGACATTGGTTTAAGCGGCGCCTTGTAGGGCCTCATCGCGGGCAAGCCTTGCTCCCACAGAGTTGTCAGTCGTTCACGCATGATGTGTTCACGGGAGACTAATGTGGGAGCAAGGCTTGCCCGCGATGCTTTTCAGCGTGGCGACACGGCCTGGGGCAGCGACGAATCGACCTGGCAAACCCCGCGCAACTGCGCCTCGAATTGCTCGATCACCGACGCCCAGCCTTGGCGACTGGCATGCTGGCGCGCATTGAGCCGCACGCAACGCAAGGTCTCGCGCTGCTCCAGCAGCCAACGGGCCGCATCGCAGAACGCCTCTTCATCCCCCGGCATTGCCAGCACGCCGTTATAGCCGTGGCGAATATGTTGGGCTGCTGCAGCCTGATCGTAGGCCACCACGCCCAGACCGGACGCCAGCGCCTCCAACACCACATTGCCGAAGGTTTCGGTCAGGCTCGGAAAGACAAACACATCCCCGCAAGCAAAATGGCTGGCCAGGGCCTCGCCGCGTTGCGAGCCGCAGAAGATCGCCTCGGGCAGTGCCTGCTCCAGCGCGGAGCGCTGCGGGCCGTCGCCGACCACCACCAGCTTCAGCCGTCGATCCGGAAAAGCGTTGCACAGCGTGTCGAAACTGCGCTTGAGCAACCCGAGGTTCTTCTCCGGGGCCAGGCGGCCGACATGAAGCACTGCGATGTCATCGTCGCCCAGGCCCCATGCTTCGCGCAGGCTCGCCGAGCGCTTGACCGGATGAAACAGTTGGCTGTCCACGCCGCGAGACAGCAGCGCCACGCGCTCGAAATGTCGTCGCTCCAGTTCCAGGCGCTGGCTGACGCTGGGCACCAGGGTCAGGCTGGAGCGATTGTGAAACCAGCGCAGGTAATGAGTGAGCACGCGGCTCAACAGCCCGAGGCCGTACTGCTGGGTGTATTGCTGGAAATTGGTGTGGAAGCCGCTGACCACTGAAATACCCAAGCGTCGTGCCGCGCGCAGTGCCGACAAACCCAGCGGCCCTTCTGTGGCGATGTAGAGCACGTCCGGACGATGGCGTTTCCAGCGTCTGAGCAGCTTGTGCATCGACGCCTGGCCCCACTGCAAACCCGGATAGCCCGGTAACGGCCAGCCCCGGCACAGCAGCAACTGGTCGTCACTGGCCTGGCGTTGCTCGTCGGCCTGGCGAGGCCGTATCAGCTCGACCTGATGCCCACGGGCGCGCAGGCCGTCGTACAGGCGGCCCAGGGTATTGGCCACGCCATTGATTTCCGGCGGGAAGGTTTCGGTGATCAGGGTAATGTGCAGGGGTGTGGTCATGACCCCAGTGTCGACCGGGGCCATTTCGTCATTGTGACGCCAGGATGATGGATTTGTGACAGCTCAGCCCTGCCGGGCCACCGCGGTCTCGGCGCCTTGCTCACGGACCCAGAACAACGTTGCCCCGGCCACCGCTGCCGGCATCATCAGGATGTTCACCACCGGGATCAGCAGCACCAGGTACACGCTGGCGCCAAAGCCCAGGCTCTGCCAGCGTTTTTCCCGCAGCCAGGCGAGCATTTCGTTCCAGCCTAGCTTGTGGTTGTCCGCCGGGTAGTCGATGTACTGGATCGCCATCATCCACATGCCGAACAGCAGCCACAGCGGTGCCGCCACCAGATTGACCACAGGGATGAACGACAGCAGGAACAGCCCCAGGGCGCGAGGCAGGAAATAGCCGAGCTTGCGCGCTTCCCGGCCGAGGGTCCGCGGGATCATGGCGATCAACTCGGCCCAACTGAAGGTCGGGAAGTCGTCGGTGCCACGGATGACCACTTCGACTTTTTCCGCGAGAAAGCCGTTGAACGGTGCTGCGATGATGTTGGCGAGCATGGTGAAGGTGAAAAACACCATCAGCACGACGAGCACCACGAACAGTGGCCAGAGCACATAGCTGAGGAAACTCAGCGACTCTGGCAGGGACGGCATCAGGGTATCGACCCACAGGCTGAACTGATGGCCGGCCAGGTAAATCAATCCGACGAACAGGACCAGGTTGATCGCCAGGGGCAAGAGTACGAACAGGCGCAGGCCCGGGCTCAAGACCAGATTGAGGCCTTCTCGCAAATATTGCGGGCCGGACAGGGCGGGGGCAGGCATAGGCGGCTCCGAGCGAAGGTGAACGCGCCGACCTTACCGGCTTTGCCCCGCCCGGGAAAGCGGCGACATGGCGTGTAACAACGTTTCTTGAGGCGAAGGCGCCTATCGATGGGGCCGCCGGGGATAGAGCTCACCTATGAGCTGGATTGTTAAACCGTATTTCCTTAATCTTCGCTCCCTCGATACGCTGCACCCATTCTTTTCAGGACTGTCGGACCAAAGCCTTCCCCAAGTGCGGCAACAGTCCCTTTTTATTTGCGCCGCTCACCCGGCGTTCCGGCCCGCCAGGTCCGGTCAACAGGAGTAGGTCATGTCTGAAGTGCGTCATTCGCGAGTGATTATTCTCGGTTCCGGCCCTGCCGGTTACAGCGCTGCGGTTTATGCCGCCCGTGCCAACCTCAAGCCGTTGCTGATTACCGGCATGCAAGCCGGCGGTCAATTGACCACCACCACCGAAGTCGACAACTGGCCGGGCGACGTCCACGGGCTGACCGGCCCAGTGTTGATGGAGCGAATGAAAGAGCACGCCGAGCGCTTCGAGACCGAGATCGTTTTCGATCACATCAATGCCGTGGATTTCGCCGCCAAGCCATACACCCTGACCGGCGACAGCGCGACCTACACCTGCGATGCCCTGATCATCGCTACCGGCGCCAGCGCTCGTTACCTGGGCCTGCCGTCGGAAGAAACCTTCATGGGCAAAGGTGTTTCGGCCTGCGCCACCTGCGACGGCTTCTTCTACCGCAACAAGCCAGTGGCGGTGGTCGGTGGCGGCAACACCGCGGTCGAGGAAGCGCTGTACCTGGCCAATATCGCCAGCACGGTCACCTTGATCCACCGTCGTGAAACCTTCCGCGCCGAGAAGATCCTGATCGACAAGCTCAATGCCCGCGTCGCCGAAGGCAAGATCATCCTCAAGCTCAACGCGACCCTGGACGAAGTGCTGGGCGACAACATGGGCGTGACCGGTGCTCGCCTGAAGAACAACGACGGCAGCTTCGACGAGATCAAGGTTGACGGCGTCTTCATCGCCATCGGCCACACCCCGAACACCTCGCTGTTCGAAGGCCAGCTGGAACTCAAGGACGGCTACCTGGTGGTCAAGGGCGGCCGCGACGGCAACGCCACTGCCACCAGCGTCGAAGGTATCTTCGCGGCCGGTGACGTGGCCGACCACGTCTACCGCCAGGCGATCACCTCGGCCGGTGCCGGTTGCATGGCAGCCTTGGACACCGAGCGCTACCTCGATGGCCTGCAGAACGCTTCGTTCTGATTCAGCGGGCACAAAAAAACCGGCTTCGGCCGGTTTTTTAATGGGTGGGTATTAATACATCCTGCGGGAAACCCTTGTGGGAGCGAGCCTGCTCGCGATGGCGTCAGACCAGCCAGTATCGATGTTGACAGATATACCGCTATCGCGAGCAGGCTCGCTCCCACAAGGTTTTGTGTGGTCAGGCGCATTGTATTTCAGGCCAGCTTCGCCAGGCATGCCTCCAGAATATCCAACCCCTCTTCCAACACGGCCGGCTCGGTCGTCAACGGCGCCAGCAGTCGAATGATGTGCCGCGATTTTCCGCTGGGCATCAGCAGCAAGCCCGATTCCCGTGCCAGGGCCAGCAGTTGCGTCAGTTGTGCCGAGGCCGGGCTGCCGTCGGGATGGGCGAGTTCGATGCCGCGCATCGCGCCGACGCCGGTCAGGCGGCCCATAAAAGTATAAGTCCTGAGGCGGCTATAATAGCCATTCCAAGAATTTGCAGCGGATCTGGAATGTGTGCAAAAAACACGATGCCGAATCCAGTCGCCGAAACTATTTCTATATAGCTAATAGGAGCTAACGTGCTCACCGGCGCTAAACGATATGCCATTATATATAGGAGGTGAATCAGGCTTGAGCTTAGCCCTATTAACACTAGATAAACCCAAGTGGATGAGTTTAAGTACGCAGTTAACTGGATCTCAGAAGGATTGATTAGGTTTTCAACGAGAATGCCCAGTCCTATAAAAAATGTCGCTCCCAAACCAGTGTGAAAGTGCACGATTAGTGAGGAGTTTTCTTTGGAAAGGTATTTGCCGAGAATGAGGTAAATAGTAAAGCAGAGCGCGCAAATAATAGGCAGGATGGCCAGGATGCCCGCAGCAATGAAGTTAGGTCGAATAATTAATATTGTTCCGCAGAGACCCGCTAAGATGGCTGTGATACAGTTTTGGGTAGGTTTCTCGCGTAAAACAATGATGCCGAGAAGGACTCCAATAACCGGCTGAATAAAAAAAATAGCAACCGCATCTGCTAAGGGCATGACCTTTAAAGCCGCAAAAAAAGTGATGCTGGCAACTGCTAGCAACACTCCGCGCAGAAAATTCAATCCGGGATTTTTTATAATCAAGGCCTTACGGCCATTGAGCGCAAGGATGAGTGGAAACATCGTTAAGCTTTGAAGACCGAAACGTGTCAACGCAATCCCAACCGCGGTTATACCGAAGTCTTCAGTAAGGATTTTGGCTAAAGCATCGGGGAACGGAGCCAAAACTGCAGCCACTGCCATCATTGTCACGCCGCGTGCGGATGTCGAACACCGTTCACCCTTAGATGGGAAAGCCATATAAATCCATTTTATTTTTTGCTTCGATACAAAGCAAAAGAGCCAGCATGAAATGCTTTGTTTTTGATAGCTTATTTTTTTATTGTACAACTTTACTGTTTGTGCAGATATGTAATTAGCTTCCTGTATGAGGGCAGATGGTCGTGCAAAAGTTCAAATTGTTTAATTTTGAAATTAATTCCTGCGGTGCTATGTTGTTGCGAGCACAGGCTTTGGGGAATAAGCTATGTGAGGTCAGGCCTGGAAGAGTATTTATTTCGATGAGATAAGGGGTTTCGTTATTAATAATTACATCTGCTCGGTAGTAATCTAGCCCCAATGATTTGGCAAAAATTACCCCATCGCTATCTATTTTTCTTTGTAACGGTTCAGTGAGCTCAATAAACCATGATTTTGTTTCATTGGATTCGAACTTAGCCTCGTACGAAAAAAAGTCTGTAGTGAATCCGACCGCGAGTGTTGGTAACATCCCTCCATAAAAGTATGAGACGGATAGCTCCTGGCCGCTGATAAATTCTTCTAACAAAATTCCTTGTTGATAAGAAGATGCTAGTTTTACAGCCTGGTCAAACTGGGCTTCGTCGTTTATCAGCGAGACGCCAATGCTGCATCCACCTCCATTAGGTTTCACAATGAAACGACTTCCAAAACGTCTTTTAGCTAGCTCGAAAAAAATAGGCTGGTCATTAGGGAAAAATAGATAATCGGGCACCTTTATACCCAGCCCTTTAGCAATATGTTTAGTTAGAAGCTTGTCCATGCAAATTGCGCTTGCTTGCGGTGAAGGTCCGTTGTGAGGAATGCCGAGACCTCTTAGATAGGCCTGAGCCATACCATTTTCACCGAACCCTCCATGTAGAGCGAGAAATACGCGGGTAAAGTCGGAAAAAGGTAGAGCTATAAAATCTTTGTAGCTGGAAATAATGAAAGTTGAACAGTCAATGTTCATTTGATGAAGGGTTCTTGATACGTAATCGCAAGTTTCCAAAGATACTTCTCTCTCAGAAGAGTCTCCGCCGGTGACTATTGCTATGTTCTCTCTAGGCATTAGCTTAACTCCATGCTTTTAGCTGTTGTAGACTAAATACTTTTTCAGCGATAAGTTTGGCGCCTTGGGTCAACTGATCAATTTCCATGTCAGAAGTAAAAGATATGCGGATGGAACAATTTGCCCGCTCCTGATCGTGCCCAACTTGAGTTAAAACATATGAAGGCTTCATGCTCTGTGAATTACAGGCGGATCCTGAAGAAATACATACGTTTGGTAAACCATGGATAACTGTCTCCGAGCGTATACCTGGGAAATATATATTTAAAATATGTGGCACGGAGCAATCAGTCGGAGAGTTCAGTTTGAAATGGATGTTATGCTGCTGTAGAGTTTCAATAATAATACTCCGTCTCTTGTCCGCCTCCTTCCATTGACTTTTGAGGTCGCAAGAGTTAATGCGCTTCGCCGCGAGACCGAATCCCACTACTAGCTGCGCGGGTAGGGTACCGCTGCGAAGGCAGTATTGCCCTCCTCCAAATGTTAACGGGCGCAGTCGCGATATTGATGAGTGCGAAACATATAGGGCACCGATGCCTTTGGGGCCGCATATCTTATGCGCAGATAAAGACATGCAATCAATTTTCAGATCTTGGACATTTAAACGTAGCTTTCCAGCAGCTTGGGATGCGTCAACATGGAAAATGGCTGATTTGCCTTTTAGTAGATGAGTTATCTTTGAAAGATCCTGTAACGTACCAAGCTCTGAGTTAACGTAAGCTAGAGTAACAAGTGCAGTATTGTCATCCACAATTTGGGCAAGATGGTCTAAGTCAATTCGGCCGTGCTTATTCACCTTCATAAGACGCACCTCCACGCCACGCCTCTCGGATTCGCTTGCGGCAGCTAAGATAGATTTGTGATCGATTGGGCAGACAACGATATTTTGGCCTCTATCTGGCTCCGCGATTCCTAGTACTACAATATTATTGCTTTCTGTCGCTCCGGACGTGAGAGTTAACTCTTCGCTAGTACAACCCAGCAAGCGTGAAATGCTAAGCGTAGCCTCGACGATTGCACGTCTGGCGTATCTACCCATGGTGTGGGGAGACGATGGATTTCCGTAATGGTTTGAACTCAATTCAATCATTGCCGCCACAACATCATCTGCGCATTTTGTTGTCGCTGCTGCATCTAAATATATGATGGTGTCGTATGGGTTCGACATAAGTATTCCTTACGCTTCGTAGGAGACTATACTGACGCCCCTGTCATAGATATCTTTATGGGTCATCTCGCCATTGCCCCCCAGATCTACTACAACAACTTTAATATTGGTTAGCTCATAAATTGATAGAGCAATTTCTACACCAGTACGAATGGGAGCGTGGCATTCTGCGGGAGCAAATATTATTAGTAAGCGTCCCCCAGCTTTGTAGACTTCTGAGATCATCTCGGTAATTTCTCCAGCGCAACCTGTCATTCCACAGCTGATTAGCGGTAGGGAATTTCCCAGTGTATCGGTAAAAGATATTTCCGACATGCCAGGCTTATCTGTAAGAAAGCGCTTTTGTAATTTGCCCGCCTTGACTAGGCGGGTCGCCTCATTCTGAAAGCGATTTTTTAACCAGGTTTCCGGAAAAGCATAGGGATTCCTCTGGCTCGAGAATATATTTTTTTCTGAAATAACTTTCGATTCTTTCAATCGTGATCTGAAATTAGTCGGAAGTTCTTCGAACCCCTCATAAAAATCTCGTCGGTAATCACTCGCGGTACCGCTGTCGGGCACGTATTGCCAGTCGTTAATTAAAAGAAGTAGCTTTGCAGTGCGATTGGGTGTTGATAGATAATGCTCGCCAACCCGAATGCCCAAGTCCCATGTGTAGGATGGAAATATACCTACGCGCTTTTTGATCTGCTCTCTGAGTGCTTTGTTTTCGACGTCTTCAAAGATACCCGGTATAAGTCGCATGTTGCTCGGATCATAAAACAACATGAAATGGCCGGCGACAACTACGACCTCGCTAAAAGCAAGGTCATTCATCAATATAAAAAGTTCGTCTAGCAGGGATTTTTCGTTGTAAACAGTTATTTCCTTTTCATTGATTTTTTTCATCCGGCTAGTCCATGTCAATAATTAGAGTTTGCTGGGAAATCTATGCTTGCCATCAGCAGTCATTATTATTCTCTTGAGCTTAACTTCTCAGAGTATTGTTGGATATTGGATACAAAATCCAGCGTAGTCTACCGGTTTGAAATCGTCAAACGTAACCGTGCAATTTGCATGAAGAGAATCCCTTCAGGCCAGGATGAGATGAGGGCCCTCAGGACGGCTTGCTTTCAGTCGAAAGCGCTACGGCAGGGCCGGAAAAATTGAACACTGAGACGAAGCATGCGCAGGAATCTGTCGTCTCCGCTTGACCTCAGGCTGTCTTGGCCATATCAGCGGGAACTAAGGGCCAAAGGCGTTTCTGAGGTCCATTTCGATGTCGTGAGCGTCTTCCAGCCCTAAATAGATGCGTGCGTAGCTACTTCGTAAATCAAGGCGTTTCGCAGACCTCCACTCGGCAGGGTTGAAAGGACTAACAAGGCTGATTGTGCCCCCCCATCCATATCCGACTTTGATAACCCTCAGACGGTCAATGCGGGTGATTACTTCCTCGTAATGGCATGCGAATTCTATTGATATGAGACTGTTGAAACCGCTGTAATCCCGGTTGAACAAATTATCTTGGTCGTTTGGTACTGTAGGGTGTAGGACGCGCTTAATAGCTGGTAGTCCAGTAAGGACATCTATTATGTAGCGGGTGGTGGACATTTGAAGCGATAGCCGTGCGCTCAAGGTGCTCATTGAATAGAGCGCGCTAGCACAAGTTTCTGAGCTTACATGACTGCCAAGAAGCGCAGCCACTGCCTTGACGCTTTCAAAAAAATCTTGATGGTTAGTGACAATCGCGCCTAATGAAATACCATTCACAGCTGCATGGGATTTAGTCATTGAAATTAGAGTGGCATCAACACCTATTTCCAGCGGATGATAAAACGTAGACGCAGCCCAAGTGTTATCAACTACTGTAAAAGCCGAATGATTTTTACATGCTTCTACCACTGCCCTTCCGTCTACAAGCTCATAGGTAAACGCTCCGGGGGACTCCCAAAATACTATTTTTGTATTCGACTTTAAACGGGAGGAGAGTGAAGAGGCTTCGCTTGGTTCAAAATACTCCACCTCAATCCCAATCGCTGCGAAATGTTGGTCTAGAAGCCATTGTGTCGAATAAGTTACAGTGTCGCAAATTAGTATGTGATCGCCGGGTAATGCCCTTGCTGCAATGAGTAAGTGAATCGCACTTTGGCCAGACGGGGCAAGTAAAGCAAATTTGCCTTTTTCTATTTTTGCAATTTTTAGAGAAAGCTGGCGGGTTGTCGGAGTGTCGACACCTCCATAATAAAGTTTCGAGAAAAGTTTGTTGCGGATTTTGATTAAGCTTGAATTGTTGATGGGGGCGAGTTCAGAAAGACTTCTAACGGTAAATGTTGTGGTATTTATAGCTGGTGTAGTGGTCGATTGCACATTCCCTAAAGGGAATAGACCTATTTGAGCAAGGGCAGTCGAATTAGATTTTTTCATGGTTTGACTCGAATTCATTAAGCAGAGAGAGGATATCTTCTACTTCAGCTAGCACGACTGGCGCGACTCCCGAAAGGGGGTATTCGAGTGAGGCTTCTCCGAAACGATGAAATGCGCTTAATAAAGGGCCTTTCGGTGTGCCCCATCGTAAATAGTCCTCTCCTTCGCTTTCAGGGCAATTCCTTAATGGATGCTGAACCGCCCAGTTCGCGCTGATTATTTTCGGTTCTCCAGTTTTCTTTTTGTACTCGATCAGCGTCTCAAGCAGAGCGATTCGACTTAAATGGCTCTCACCTAAACCAAATAGAAGCGCGCAACCACAAGATATCTTGGTCTCGATAAGAAAACTCAGTGCGCTTGCAAAACGGTTTTGCCAAGAGCCTGATTGTTTATCAAGATCTTTGTTCATTCCACCGATTTCTTCTGGATCAAAGGTTTCGAGACCGATGAATATATATTGCAAACCGTTTTTATTTAGGCGCGCGATTAATTTTTTTCGACGGACGACTTGATCGATAGTAAATTGTCCTCCAAATACGATATCGAGAGGTTCATACTCAAGAAGTTCGCAAAGCTGACTAATTGCTAATGGACTCCCACTTAGGAAAATTGAGTCCTCAACAAAGGCGCTGGCTCCTTTGCCTGGGTGGTCCTGAGCGATTATAGAGACCGAGTCTTTAAGCTGGCGATACACCCGGCGCGGCGCGCCTTTAATATCTTGAATACTTCCCGTTATGCTACGTCGCTCACTGCAAAAGTTACAGTCATATACACAACCCGGTCCGGTATCGCTAAAAATGTGTGAGGTCATCCGCCCTTTAAATATATCAAAGGACGCTGTTACCCCAAAAATGTTTACTATGGACGGGATCTCGTCATAGGACAATCGAACACCGCTGCTTACCAGTGTACGATTGAGCCTAGGAAAATCAGCGATCCATAATCCCGGTACCCCAGGCTGGATGCTGTCGGCAACTGAGGTAGGTCGACCTGGGAGTGAGTTACAAAAGGCAATACCAATCTCTGCGATGATTTGTTCTGCTTCTCCCGATATAATTATGTCGAATATGGGAGGGATCCGGCCCTCTCTCATTAATCTTCCAGGAGAGGCGCTGTGGTGACGAACCGCCGAAGGAGTACGTGTGCGTTCGCTCTCTAAGTATATTGTTTCTGTGATATGTCGGCCGCCAAGTACAATTAATATATCGTCTCCTAATAGTCTCTTGGCTAATTTGGCGCACTCGATCGCTCCGGGCATACAGAGGGTCATAGTTCCGAGTAGTAGAAGATTGGGTCGTATTGATAAGATAAGTGTCTCGAATCGGTCCATATCATCGAGAGAGTACATGAGAAGGAAGTACTTTCTTATTTCTTTCCGAGAAACCGCCCAATTACTGTCCGCCCAAGATCCAGTTTTTTTCTGTGCCAAATTTGCAGCGTAGCGGCAAGCATTGAATAGGCTGGCGGGATCGGTGCTGTTGAGTGCATGTTCGGATTTGGTCCCGCTGATCCAATCAGGAGCGGAAACTGCAAGCGCTCGAATCCGGGGCTGTGGATAAAGGGCTGTGGAAGACGGCGGAGACCGTCGGCTGAGTTGTAGGTCTTCTTTTACAGGTCGCTGTTCCATGGCGTTCCCCAAAAGCCTTCCAAGGCCCTCATAGCCTCGGAACCAATCAGGGGATGTTGTCATGAAATGGATATTGGATACAATGGCCAATAAACCAAGGAGGATATGTTATGACTGCAATGGCTCTAGGACTAGTGTTTGGGGGCAGGAGCCCTGAGCATGACGTATCGTTGCTATCCGCAAAGAGGATCTATGGGGCGTTGCTGGAGCTTGGTTGCGAGGTGCATTGCATCGGCATAGACAGGTCGGGAATCTGGCGTTATCACAACGTTTCTGATTCTTTTCCGAAGGCTGTGGACGGTTCGGCACCTGTCGTTTCAATGAGGCTTGGATACCCCATAATATTTTATGAGGACGCGCGCTCGGGTGAGGTGTGCGAGGTCAAGCTTGATCTGCTGTTTCCCGCCTTGCATGGCCCGTGGGGTGAGGATGGAACGATACAGGGCTTGGCTGCTATGTCGAATTTGCGGTGCGTTGGATCGTCTACGTTGGGGTCTGCTATCGCGATGGACAAGGATATTACCAAGCGTTTATTGAGAGCCGAGGGTATTGCCATTACTCCTTACATTGCATGTGAGCAGCGGATGCCGCCATGGCATGAGGTTGTTGCCAAACTAGGCGGTAGCATATATGTCAAGCCAGCATCGCAGGGGTCGTCCATCGGAGTACAACGTATTGTCAATGCAGATGAATATGAACTTGCCTTCGCAGAAGCGGCAAATCTTGATGCTAAAGTTCTTTTGGAAACTGAGATACGCGGTCGCGAGATCGAGTGCGGTATTCTTCAAGTCGACGGCAAGTTTATAGCTTCGGAACCAGGCGAAATAATTCCCCTCGGTCCTCACATTTATTATGATTACGTCGCCAAATATGCAGATAAAAATGGGGCGCGGCTGTGTATCCCCGCTGTGTTAAGTGAGAAAACTAAAATGACTATCCAGGAGCTCTCGAAACGTGCTTTTAAGTGTCTCGGTCTTAGTTCTTTCGCAAGAATCGACTTTTTTTTAACCGAAGATGAGGAAATAATTCTCAATGAAGCTAATAGCCTTCCTGGCTTTACGGATGTAAGTATGTATCCGCAAATGTTTGGCCACTCCGGTTATTCCCTAACTTGTTTAATAGAGAAGATTTTGGACAACGCAGTAGGGCCCGCCCGCTCTGTTTTTCATTATGGTGAAGATGTTTGACGCGACTTTAAAAAAGACACGACTGTCTTTTGGGCGTTGGAAAGATGGCTCTTTAGAGCTTTTACAGCTCCGATCTGGTCGCCTGCTGCGCAGGCATCAGTGAGCATTTTATATTCCCGTACAGACTGTGTCTGATGATCAAGGTCTATTAAGATAAATTGCAAATAACGCTCAACCGAATCGTGGAGGGACTTTATTAAGGAATGGAGTCTTGGGCGTTGAACTGGCTGAAATAGCACAGCAAAAAATTGTTGGTTCAAAGCCCTGAACTGATCAAGATCAGCCGTCTCCATGTCTTGGATAATACTGTTAAGCTCGGCAATTCGCTCTCCTTTAATACTCCCAAATGCGAGCTTCAACGCGGTGCATTCGGCCATAATGCGCATGTCGTAAATTTCGACGATGTCATCAATGGTCATAGTTGCAACGGTAGCCCCCTTATGGGGCTCATAGACGACTAGTCCTTCAGCTTCCAACTGCCGAATTGCATCTCGTATCGGCATTCGGCTGAGGCCAAATTTAGCTGCGAGATCGTCCTGTCGTAACGGGGTACCTTCGGCGATAGCACCCGTTAAGACGCCCTGTCGCAGCACGTCTACCACGAAAGACATTGCGGTCTTGTAGCGATGCTTATCTGGAACAACAAAGCTATCAAGTGAGCCAGTCAACAGGACCTCCGAATCAGCTGTACGAAAGGCTATTAAGGTATCAGATTTTTCCTACAGGGCTCAAATTTTAATGCCTCGGTGGGCCTTCATAAGAAACACAAAGAGCCCGCATACATGCGACCATTTGCGATCTATGAAATAAGTTTCGAAGGTTACGGCAATTGCCGCAAAATTATAAATTCGCCTACTCGCGGCGGAAATTTCTTAATTAGTCATCGCTTCAACTCTCAGCGTTCTGATTTTCAGGCCAGCTTCGCCAGGCACGCTTCCAGAATATCCAACCCCTCTTCCAACAGGGCCGGCTCGGTCGTCAACGGCGCGAGCAGCCGCACGATATGCCGCGATTTTCCGCTGGGCATCAGCAGCAAGCCCGATTCCCGCGCCAGGGCCAGCAGTTGCGTCAGTTGTGCCGAGGCCGGGGTGCCGTCGGCGTGGGTCAGCTCGATGCCGCGCATCGCGCCGACGCCGGTCAGGCGGCCGAGGTAGGGCGTCAGCCCACGGTTGCGCCAGGATTGGTAGCGGCTGACGATCGCCTCCTCCTGTTGCGAGCCCCAGGCGTGCAGGTTGGCGTCGGTCATTTCATCCAGGGTCGCCAGGGCGGCGGCGCAGGCGATGGGGTTGCCTGAGTAGGTGCCACCGAGGCCGCCCTTGGGCAGGTTGTCCAGCAGCGCCTTGCGTCCCATCACTCCCCCCAGGGGCACGCCGCCAGCGATGCTTTTGCCTAGCAGGACCAAGTCAGGCTCGATGCCCAACCGGGAGAAGGCAAAACGCTGGCCGGTGCGGCCGAAGCCGGACTGGATCTCATCGATGATCAGCACAATGCCCTTGTCGTTGCAGAACTGTCGCAGGGCCTGGGCGAAGGGCACGTCCATCGCCAGGAAGCCGGCTTCGCCCTGCACCGGTTCGACAATGAAACAGGCCACGTCATTCACGTCGATCTCGACGCTGAACAGCCGCTCCATGGCCTTCAAGGCTTCTTCGCCGGTGACGCCGTTGTCCTTGCTGGGGTACGGCAGGTGATACACCGGCCCGGGCAGTACGCCGACTTTCTGCTTGTAAGGCGCGACCTTGCCGTTGAGGTTGAGGGTCGCCAGGGTGCGGCCGTGAAAGGCGCCATCAAACGCGATCACGGCGGTACGGCCCGTGGCGCCGCGTACGATCTTCAAGGCATTCTCCGCCGCCTCGGCGCCGCTGTTGGTGAGCATGCCGCTGACCGGATAATCCACCGGGACAAACGCCGCCAGACGCTCAATCAATTCAATGTAGGGGGCGTGGGGCGCGGCATTGAATGCGTAGTGCGTCAGCCGGGTGGCCTGTTCACGGATTGCCTCGACAATGCGCGGATGGCAATGGCCGAGGTTCAACACACCGATGCCGCCGACGAAATCGATGTAGCGTTTACCGTCGGTGTCCCAGACCTCGGCATTCTTGCCGTGGCTGAGGCTGACGGGATGCACGATGGAGATCGATTGGCTGATGGTTTCGCTGCTCATGGATGACGGCCCGGACGATGGAGAAATTTGCGTTATCTAAGCCGCGAGCAGAGGGGCCCGGCAAACGAAATAAAGTGGCCGGGTCAATCTTAAAAGTTGGGATGTGGTGAGGTGCCGCTTATTTGGGGTGTGCAGCCCGTGGCGAGGGAGCTTGCTCCCGCTGGGCTTGTAGGAGCTGTCGAGCGAAGCGAGGCTGCGATCTTTGCCCGTACACTTGAGTCTCAAGTGAAAGATCAAGAGATCGCAGGCTTTGCCAGCTCCTACAGAGTCCTGCGGGAGCCCTCGCCACAAAAAGCAGGTCGATCAGCGCCGTTGCAGCGGCTGTGCCTCGAACGTCACACCGGCCAGCCCATGGGCCATCAGCGCGCGGATATTGCCGTGATCGCTGCCTTCAGGCGTGGCCAGCACCGAACGGTAATGTTCGCCGAACGCCAGGAGCGCCTCTTCATCGCTCAAGCCTTCGAGCAGTGCCAGGCCCAGGGTCTTGCACGAGCCTTCGTTCTGCCCGGCGGCGTTTTGCACACCACCGTTGTTGAAGGCCTGGGGCTGGTAGTCGTAGCCGGCGGCGATAAAGGCCAGGGTGTCGGCGAAGGCATGTTCGCCGCTCTTGAGGCGGGTACGCAGGGTAGCAAGGTCAAGCATCGGGTTTTCCTTTGGCGAACGCCGCTTGTTGTTCGGCGCTGGCTTCTTTCTGGTATTGGGCTTTCCACTCGGCGTACGGCATGCCGTAGACCACTTCGCGGGCGTCATCGAGGCTGACCTCGACCTGGCGTTCATCGGCGGCGGCCTTGTACCACTTGGACAGGCAGTTGCGGCAGAAGCCGGCGAGGTTCATCAGGTCGATGTTCTGCACATCCTTGCGGCTGTCCAGGTGGGCAACCAACCGACGGAAAGCGGCGGCTTCGAGTTCGAGGCGTTGTTGGTCGTTCATGGTGTTTCCTGACGGGCAGCTGCAAGCGGCGAGCTTCAAGCTGCAAATTGGATGGCGTTGATCAGGCTTGAAGTTTACCGCTTGAAGCCAGTAGCGGCTACGAAGCCGCCCGGCTTGCCGCAAGGGTAATCGACACCGACTCGGCAAATCGCAAGGCGTGGGGCTTGTCGACTTCGACCTCGGCGTACAGCACCGATTCGTTGGCCATGACCAGGTCGAGCAATTCCTGGGTCAGGCGTTCGAGCAGGGCGAAGCGGTTGCCTTCCACGTGGGCGATGATCGCCTTGGTGATGGTGCGGTAGTTCAGCGCGTGGTCGATGTCGTTGTCGCGCACCGCTTCCTGGGCGGCGTAGAGGATGGTCAGGTTGATCAACACATCCTGCTTGTTGAGGATTTCATCCTCGTTGATGCCGATGAAGGTGCGCAGGCGCAGGTCCTTGACCTTGATGCGTGCCATGGCTGGCTGAAGTTGTGGCATTTAATTGCTCCGTCGAATCAATTGCAGGAACTCCTGGCGCGTGGTGCTGGAGTCGCGAAAGGCGCCGAGCATCACCGAGGTGTTCATGGTCGAGTTCTGTTTTTCGACACCGCGCATCATCATGCACATGTGCTGGGCCTCGATCACCACCGCCACGCCGGCGGCCTGGGTGACCTGCTGCACCGCGTCGGCGATTTGCCGGGTCAGGTTCTCCTGAATTTGCAGGCGGCGGGCGAACATGTCCACCAACCGGGCGATTTTCGACAGCCCCAGGACCTTGCCCGTAGGAATATAAGCCACATGGGCCTTGCCGATGAAGGGCAACAGGTGATGTTCGCAGAGTGAATAGAGTTCGATGTCGGCGACGATCACCATTTCATCGCTGTCAGAGGCGAACAACGCGCCGTTGACGATCTGCTCGACGCTTTGTTCATAACCATGGCAGAGGTACTGCATGGCCTTGGCGGCACGGACCGGGGTATCGAGCAGACCCTCGCGCTCGGGGTTTTCCCCCAGGCCTATAAGGATCTCGCGGTAGTTCTGGGGCAGGGATAGCGTCATGGTGCATCCTCGAAACAAGGCTATTTGACGTGCCGCCCGCCGTTGACGGTCAGGGTCGTGCCGGTGACATAAGGGTTGTCCAGCAGATAACGCAGGCTCTGGTAGATCACTTCGCTGCCAGGTTCTATACCCAGCGCGGACTTGGCCAAGGCCTTGGCGCGGTAAGCCGCGTCATCTTCGGGGTTGAACAGTAGCAGGGCAGGGGCGATGCCGTTGACCTTGATCGCCGGGGCGAACTTCGCCGCGAACGACAGGGTCAGGCTTTCCAGGCCGGCCTTGGTGGCGCAATAGGCGATATGCCGGGCGCTGCCCTTGCGGGTCACGTCATCGCTGATGTGCACGATGTCCGCCGGGGTTGAACGCTGCAGCAGTTCGGCGCAGTGCAGGTTGATCAGGTAAGGCGCAAGCATGTGCACGCCGAACATGGCGTTGAAGGCCGCCGCTTCGCTGCCCGGGCCCTCGGCCAGCCAGGCCGAGGCGTTGTGCACGATAGCCCGCAGGCGGTCGGTGTGCTGCTTGAGTTGTTCGATAAAGGCCAGGACCCCAGCTTCGCTGGAGAAGTCGGCAAACAGCACGACCGCGCCCAGGTCTCGCAACGTCTGCACGCCTGGGCGTTCGGTGCGATAGGTCGCGATCACCGGTTGCCCGTCTTCCAGCAATCGCCGCGCGCAATGCAGGCCGACGCGCTGGGCTGCGCCAGTGATCAGGATCGGAGCGTTGGCGCTGGACATAGGACGACTCGGTTCACGGCAAGAGCAAAACTATAACAGCGACGGGTAGTGTGTACCTATTGATGGCTAATCCAGCGGATATATCGCCGTATTCCACTGTGTGCGAGCCTGCTCGCGATGTGCTGGGTCAGCCAACACCAATATCGCCTGACACACCGCTATCGCGAGCAGGCTCGCTCCCACAGAGACCGCTGCCAAGGCTGGCAGCATCACCGATTCTGTGTGAACGGCTTGACCGGCAACGTTCGCTGCGACGTGTCGTTGAGCCAGTTCGCCAGCAGATGGGTCGACATCGGGATAAACAGGTAGACCATCAGTGGCGTCAGGAGCAGCGTGCTGACGAACACGCGGCTCAACAGGTCCAGTTCGCCCAGCAGCGGTCCCAACAGGAAATTGAACAACAACGAGACGGGAAAGAACGCCAGCCAGATGGCCACGGCCTGTTTCCAGCGTGGCGGACGCTGACCGACCGCGCCGAACCAGCCATCGATGCCGCGCACCCGGTGTTCGGTGGGATGGGCAAACAGATCGCTGCCCCGTCCCAGCCAGGCCGTGCGGGAGGCTGAGTGCTCCCAGGCGTGCAGCGTCTGCTCGTCGGCAAAGCGGAAGATGATCTGGAATTCATCGTCCTGGGGCGGTGGCGCGAGTACGCCGGAACCCAGGTAGCCGGGAAAGTCGGTTGCCAGTTGTTCGCCTTCGCGCAACCAGGCGATCAGATCCTGATAGCGTCCATTGGCGACGCGGCGGGCAACCATCAGGGTGACGGGTGAGGTAGACATTATGTATCTCCGTAAGACAGGCGCGGCACTCCGGGTAGGAGGTTCGCGGGGGGACGCCCCCGGGGGTGGTGGGTAGCGTCTGGTCGCCAAAAAGCAGGCAAGGATTATTCCTGATTGGGCGTAAACAACAAAATCGCCCATCGAATACGTTTATCCTTGTTATGACATGTCCTGGGCGGGGTAAACTAGGATCCAATTTGCCAGTCGGAATTGTCTGCCAAAATGAGTGTAATCACAGAAGATGACTTCATTTTCCAGGCGTCAGGTGCCTTGGTGCGGGAAGATCTGTTTCCCATTCGCGAAGTCGCGCGCCTGACCGGTGTGAATCCCGTGACCCTGCGCGCTTGGGAGCGGCGCTACGGTTTAATCCAGCCTACCCGCACCGAAAGCGGGCATCGCCTGTACTCGTTGAGCGATGTTGAAAGGGTGCGCAGTATCCTGGCTTGGATAGAGCGTGGAGTGGCCGTCAGCAAAGTGGGAAAGATCCTGGCGAAAACCGAGTCGGTGCAACCGGTCTCCACGCTGATCTCGTCCGATCTGGTCAGGGCCGATCACGCGCGGTGGCAGCAACAGGTGGCGGACGCGATTGGCAACTTCGACGATGTCGAACTGGATCGCGTCTATGGGCAGGTCTTTTCCACCTACACCGTGTCGGTCGTATTCCAGGACATCCTGATGCCGCTCTGGCGACAAATGCTGTATCGCCAGCCAGAGTTCGGGCAAATCAGCGAATGGGTGTTTTTCGATGGGTTCCTGCGTTCGCGCATCATCCAGCGGCTTTTGCTCAAGCGCGAAGCTGGGGCGCCGCGTGTCCTGGTCTGCGCCATTGCCGGCCAATGCCGTGAGCTGGAGTTGCTGGTCGCGGCGCTGTTCCTCTCCAAGGCGGATGTGGGCGTCAGGGCGCTGTCGATCGGCCTGCCATTCAACGAGCTGACCCTGGTGTGCCAGAAGATCCAGCCGCTGGCATTGGTGCTGGTTTCCAATCATGCGCCGGTCCCGGATTTGCCCAAGCGCCTGGGCAAATTGGCAATGAGCCTGGATTGCCCGTTGATGCTGGCCGGTGATGCATCCGATCTGGCACAGGAGAGCCTGGTTGGATCGTCGATCGGTTGCCTGGGGAATGAGGGGACAGTGATGCGCCAGCGCCTGCGTCAATTTCTGGCAGGCAACCTCGACACCTAGAGATGCATGGAAGGATGGGTCAGGCGATGTTGCTGCAGGATGTACTGGCGCAGGCGCTCCGTCTCGTCCTGATCATTCTGGCTCAGGTGGTAGGCGAACAAACCACGATCGGTTTCCCGTTCAAAGGTGCCTCGCAACGAAATTCTCTCGTAGCCTGATGGGCTGAACCACAAGGCAAACTGCTTCGGTGGTTTGGCCCGACTGCGGTTCTCCAGCAATACGCCTTTGCAGGAGACTTCGTGGACCCACAGCGGTCCCGGCTGACCCTTGATATTTTCCAACGCCACCGATTCTTCGAGCGTCAGGCGCCATGGGCGTATCTTCGGTCCATCCTCATAGATGCTCGGCACACCCAAGCGCAGATGCATCGCATGGAATTCGTCTTCCACCAGATGCAGCGGAAAGGTCATTTGCTGGTTTTCGAAGTTGGCTTGCAGCGTAACCTGCTCATTTGCCGCTAGGCGTGTCAGCAAGTCACGGATCTGCGACCCGCCGTTTACCAGCAAGCTCGACGTGACATCCCGCTCGTTCAACTGCGGGTTGTGTTGCATGGTCCGGATGAAATCCAGTTCATCCTGCGTCAGGAGGGCATCGCGCTGCATGATCTGCTCGAAATGATAATTTACGTGTTCACTGGTGATTGTAGTGACTGACCATTAATTCGTGGGTTTGTTTGAACCGTTCGTCGCTTCGAGTCGGGCAATTGTCTCCCGCGCGTCGGCCAGCTCCTTTTCCAGCTGTGCGACGCGGTGTTGAGCCTTGACCTGAGTCGTGACGTCTTTTTGCACACCCACGAAATAGGTATGTCCGTCAGCCTGGTTTTTGACTGTGGACAAGGACAGCTCATTCCAGAACGGCGTGCCGTCCTTACGGTAGTTGCGCAACACCTCACGACAGCCACCGCCCTCTTGCAGGGCTTGGCGAATGGGTCCCAGAGAGGCTTGGTCCCGATCCCCTGATTGCAGGAACCGGCAATCCTGATAAAGGATTTCGTCGCGGTGATAGCCGGTCAATTGTTCGAAGGCCGGGTTCACGTAGATCAGGATGTTGTCATCACCTTCTTTTTCGGCGATGACAATCCCGTCGTTCGAAGCATTGATGACCAGTTGCATCAGTTGAGCCTTGATCATGGAGATAGCCCTTTGAAACGTCCTTGTTGAATCTGCATTCTAAAAGAAATCGATAGGCTGTCCACTGGCTATTAGGGCTGATGAGAGCCATTCGCAGCCTGACAGGTGCAACTGTTACTATCCCGACTCTTTTTTTCAGGTTCAGGATCAGATTGATGAAAGTCGCCATCCTTTCCGGCTCGGTGTATGGCACCGCCGAAGAAGTCGCCCGGCACGCCGCCAAACTGCTTCGCGAGGCAGGCTTCGAAACTTGGCACGACCCTCGTGCGACCCTGGCGGATGTGCAGGCATTCGCGCCAGAGGCCGTGCTGGCAGTGACTTCTACGACCGGTATGGGTGAGTTGCCGGACAATTTGATGCCGTTGTATTCGGTCATCCGCGACCAGTTGCCCGGGTTCTTGCGCGGTTTGCCTGGCGCTGTGATCGGTCTGGGCGATGCCAGCTATGGGGACACCTTCTGCGCCGGTGGCGAGCAGATGTGCGAGCTGTTCGTCGAATTGGGCGTACGTGAGGTGCTGCCGATGCTGCGTCTGGATGCCAGCGAAAGCGTCACGCCGGAAACCGACGCCGAGCCATGGCTTGCTGAGTTGATCGACATGTTGCGCCCTTGAAGCGGATGGGCTGACTCGTTCGGCCAGTAAGCTGGCTGCCAACGCAACTAACGCCCCTGAAAGAGCTGACTAGACTGATTTTCTTGCGTACGACGTTTTCGAACGAGACATATAACAAGAAACCAGAGGTCAGAGCCGTGAGCGTAGCGCCCCTTCACACGATGCTCAGCATCAAGGATCAGATCAGTGCGCCCGAGTGGCAAACCCGGGTGGACCTTGCCGCCTGTTATCGGCTTGTTGCGCTGCATGGTTGGGATGACCTGATCTTCACCCATATTTCCGCGAAGGTTCCCGGTACCGAGGATTTCCTGATCAACCCGTTCGGGATGATGTTTCATGAAATCACCGCCTCGAGCCTGGTCAAGGTCGATCAGGCCGGCAACAAGTTGATGGACAGCCCCTACGAGATCAATCCGGCCGGCTACACCATCCACAGCGCGGTGCATGAGGTGCGCGATGATGTGGCCTGTGTGTTGCACACCCACACCGCCGCTGGCGTGGCGGTATCGGCCCAGAAGCAGGGAGTGCTACCGATCAGCCAGCAATCGCTGTTCGTGCTGTCGAGCCTGGCCTATCACGCCTACGAAGGGGTGGCCTTGAATCACGAAGAAAAGGCTCGCTTGCAGGCGGACCTGGGCGAGAGCAACTTCCTGATGCTGCACAACCATGGCTTACTGACCTGCGGCGGGACCATCGCCGATACCTTCCTGATGATGTTCACCTTTCAACGGGCCTGCGACATCCAGGTCCTTGCGCAGAACGGCGGGGCCGAACTGATTGCCATCAAGCCACAGATCCTGGCTGGCGCCCGGGCGATGATCGCCGGGGTGACCAAAAGCGCGCAGGGCATGGGCGGCGCGTTGGCCTGGCCGGCGTTGTTGCGCAAGCTCGATCAACAAGACACCGGGTATAGCAGTTGATGCCCCTGGCCCAGATTCCCCTGCGTATCTGGCGCCAGCGCAGCCAGGTCTTCATGTTCCGTGGTCATGCCATCCGTTACTGGGTGGCGGGGCAGGGCGAGCCGCTGCTGCTGATCCACGGTTTCCCCACCGCCAGTTGGGATTGGCATTACCTGTGGCAACCGTTGGCGCAACGCTACCGGGTGATCGCCTGTGACATGCTCGGTTTCGGCGACTCCGCCAAACCGACGGATCACGTCTACAGCCTGCTGGAGCAGGCCGATTTGCAGCAGGCCTTGCTGGCGCACCTGAATGTGCGGGGCGCGTTGCATGTGTTGGCCCACGATTACGGCGACAGCGTGGCCCAGGAGCTGCTGGCGCGGCATTACGAAGCGCGCATCCAGCTTGCCAGTTGCGTTTTTCTCAATGGCGGCCTGTTCCCGGAAACCCACCGTCCGGTCTGGGCCCAGAAACTCTTGCTCAGCCCCCTGGGGTGGCTGCTGGGGCGAGCGTTCTCCCGGGAAAGCCTGGTCAGTAGCTTTCGGCAGATTTTCGGCCCTGGGACCGGCCCGACTGAAAGCGAACTGGATGATTTCTGGAGCCTGGTAGAAGCCCATCGTGGTCCGCGGATCATGCACAAGCTCATTGCCTATATTCCCGAACGTCATGTGCAGCGTGATCGTTGGGTACAGGCGATGCAACGTGGCGACGTGCCGTTGCGGGTGATCGATGGCGCAGTCGACCCGATTTCCGGTGAACACATGGTGGCGCGCTACGAGGCTCTGATTCCAAACCCAGACACGGTGTTGCTGCCCGACATCGGTCATTACCCTCACACCGAGGCACCGGTGCAGGTGCTCAAGCATTACCTGGCGTTTCGCGAAGCCATCGTCGCACCGCGCAGACAAATGGCCTGTTCATGACGACACCCTGTGGGAGCAAGCCCGCTCCCACAGGATTGACGACAACCCCAAACCATGTGGCAGCGAGCCTGCTCGCGAAAGCGGTGCTTCTGCCAACAGGCAAATCGAATGGGCCGCTGCGGCTTGGGCCTGCATCATCCCCTCACCTTATCGTTCACCATTCACTTGCAACCGTGTTGATTGTGACCGGCCGACTTGTGCCGGACACTCGTGCCCATTGTCCTGTCCGCCTGCTGGAGTTCTGCCATGAGTGAGTCTGTGCGCTTCGAAGATAAAGTCGTGATCGTCACGGGAGCCGGCGGTGGCCTGGGACGCGCCCATGCGCTGCTGTTCGCCAGGCAAGGCGCGAAAGTGCTGGTCAACGACCTTGGCGGCTCGGCCCAAGGGGAAGGGGCCAACGCCTCGGCAGCAGACCGGGTGGTCGCCGAAATCCGCGAGGCGGGCGGCATCGCCGAGGCCAACCACGACTCGGTGACCGATGGCGACAAGCTGGTACAAAATGCCCTCGACGCGTTCGGTCGCGTCGATGTGGTGGTCAACAACGCCGGGATCCTGCGGGACAAGACGTTCCACAAAATGGACGACGCCGATTGGGACCTGGTCTACCGCGTCCACGTCGAGGGCGCCTACAAGGTGACCCGCGCCGCCTGGCCGCACCTGCGCGAGCAAAACTATGGGCGGGTGATCTTCACCGCTTCCACCTCCGGCATCTACGGCAACTTCGGCCAAGCCAACTACGGCATGGCCAAGCTTGGCCTTTATGGCCTGACGCGGACCCTGGCCATCGAAGGCCGTAAGAACAACATCCTGGTCAATGCCATCGCCCCCACCGGCGGCACCCGCATGACCGAAGGCCTGATCCCACCGCAGGTATTCGAACAACTCAAGCCCGAACTCGTCAGCCCGTTGGTGGTGTACCTGGCCAGTGAGAATTGCCAGGAAACCTCCGGCCTGTTCGAAGTGGGCGGCGGCTGGATGGGCAAGGTGCGCTGGGAACGCAGCCTGGGCGCGGGTTTCGATCCACGCAAAGGCTTTTCGCCCGAAGACGTCGCCGCCCATTGGCAGCAGATCTGCGATTTCCAGGATGCGGTACACCCGAATGACAACCTGGAAGCCTTGAAAGAAATGATGGCGAACCTGCAACGCCACGCCATTTAGGTTTCATTGCCCGGGCCGGTTGCCGTCAGTCGCGGTAACCGTGCTCATGGAAAGTATTTTTTCACTAGGGCCGCCAGGTTCGCGGCGGTCTCGATGTCCATCACTCCGTCATATCTGGCCGGACGAAAGTGCAACTGGAAAGCCCGCACCAGGCGCTGGAAGCCAGCACTTGTCGTGGCCGCCGAGGTGTCATAGCCATATTTTTTGAACAGTGCGAGCAATTGTTCGCGAAGCGGGATTCCGTTGGCTTGGTAAGCCTGCAAAAAAGTCTTTTGAGTAGTGTCATCGAACCAGGCGCCGATCCCCTTGAGATACAACGCGTGCCAAGGGAACATCGGACCAGGATCACTCTTTCGCCCGGCCGCAATGTCCGAATGCCCCACCACATTGATCGGGCTGATGTCCGGATAGCGCTTGAGTATGTTCAACGCCAGGTATTCGATCGCCTCGATTTGCTCGGGCGTATAAGGCGGGAAGGTGAACTGCCCCTGGTTATCCGTGGCGAGATTGACGATTTCAACGCCAATCGAGGTGTCGTTCAGGTTGCTGCGATTACCCCAACTGCTCACTCCTGCATGCCAGGCCCGCTGGGTTTCGTCCACCAGGTTGAAAATCTGCGGTTCCCTGAAACCTGTTTTCAAATAGGTGGGGTCGCTAAAGTCGGGAATCAGGTAATGGGCGCTGACCGATGGGCCTGTCAGTACATTGATGGACGACGCGAAGTTGCCGGCGGTGTAATGAAAGACTAAAAAGCGAACGCGGCTGTTATAGCCTTTTTTTGAGCGATAGCTTGTATTGTTTATTTGCATTCTCTGTAACTCACTGGTCAATAAATCGAAGCGAAATACTGCGATTGATTTCAGCGTAACAGTGGATTTTTTATGTGCGCGTAGTTGGATTCTGGCTTTGTTGTAGGAACGGGCGTTTTGATGAATGGGATTAAGTCTATTGGATGAGCGTTAAGATGCGTAAGGCGATGTCCAATAGCCGCTGCAAACTGTGCAGCGGCTATGCGGAATTTTAGAAGGTTTAGGGGTAAAGATTTTTTTGATGAGCCGCTGCGTGATGTCTAGTTGGATCAACTAGATTCAGTGTACCTCTTTTCCAGTACGAATTTCGGTGCTTTCCAGTTTGGCCCTTTGGCGCACAAACCTTTTTCACCACCAGTCAATATTCCCGCCTCGAACAGGTTTTTATAGGTTTTTTCAAGTTCGCCGTGTTGTATGAGCTCACGATTGTGGCGCCTGATCAGCATGTCCAACTGACGATGGGGCTTCAGTAACGCAAAGACAGTGACGATCTCTTCCAAAGGCTCGTTCTTAACTATTTGCTCGACAGTGCTCATTGCGACATCTCCTTCAAAAACTTCTGATAATCTCTTTCGTCCTGTAGGTCTGCTTTTGCTAAGGCCTCCGGAGTATAAAGTAGTGATTCGTGATCGCGGACTTTAAAGTCTTCGAGCGTTGCGGTATGGGCATTGTTCCAAACTGGCGAGCCTGGCTCGGGCGAAAGGTCATCAGCCAACCCAAGGGATCGAAATCTTTCGAGTTCTCTCATTTCATGAGTGTAGTACCGTCGATCTGTATCGGTGATATCGATATTGCCACTCAGAATGTTTTCAAGCCGTTTGACCATCACGTCATTCGCATCGGATTGATTAAGCCGTGAGATATGTAGTTTTACCGCTTCCAAACCTTGTTGAGTGACGGTCGCGGTCCCCCAATCCAATTCCAGAATAGGCCCACCGGCCTGCTCTGGATTGAAATCACGTCCACTGTGCTCACCTTTGGCAGTGGCGCCCTCATAAGGGCTGTTAATGACGGTATAGATCGGTGGAATGCCCGACTCGGGCGGGAACACCGTAACGAAGCCGCCAAAACTGTAGAGATCAAACTCCGGGTGCGTATCGATTCGTCCAGCGACCGCCTCCGGGGTTGCGCCGGTGTAAGGGACCGTGTTCGGCACGCTGGCGGGCAGCGATGTAGACGCGCCATTCGGCTTCACTATGGGCGTCCAGATAATATTGCTAGACGCGGCGTCCGGACTTATGGAACGGTAAAAATTACCCAGTGAATCAAGCGTGGCGAACTGTACGTATGCTTTGGATAACGTCGGCGCACTGTGAGTGGTCGTTACGACATACTCTGTTTTGTTGCCCATTGTTCTGGAACCAATGGCGAGAGGCAGGTTGATCTCACCCTGGGCTGCTGCGATGGCGTGCAAATTGTCGGATTTGTCCGGTATGAGCTCCGAAAGCGGGACGCTCAAGGCGTAGAGGTCACCGTTGCCCAGTTCGGACGAATAAAACAGTGCCGCAAACCCTGCCAAAGCTGGCGCGGCTACTACGGAGGCCGACTCGACAACCATGGTGATCGCGGTTCGTAGCGCAGCCTGGATGGCTAGGGTCGTTGCCGGGCTTGTGGCTAAGGTGCTGCCAGCGATGGCGAATACCGGACCGGCGCCGGCTGCCGCGCCCAGCATGGGGAATGAGCGACCAGACAGGGCTTGGCGCAGGGCTTGTACCTCGGCCGTGCGTCGGATTTCGGCTTCGGTTGCCTTGCGTGTCTCCTCCGCAGCCAGGCGTTTGGCTTCAGCTTGGGCTTTTGCCTGAGCTGCGGCTTTCGCAGCCGCTGCCAGGCGCTGTGCCTCTGCTGCCAGCCGTGTTTGTTCTTCGGCCAGGCGTTTAGCCTCTGCCGCCAGCCGTGTTTGTTCTTCGGCCAGACGTCGCGCCTCTGCCGCCAGCCGCGCTCGTTCTTCAGCTGCGCGTTTAGTCTCGGCTTCGGCTGCCTTGCGTGCTCTCTCGGCGGCCGCACGTTTGGCTTCGGCCTGGGCCTTTGCTTGGGCAGTGGCTTTTGCCGCGGCCGCCGCTTTTGCCTTGGCGTTGTCAATGGCTTTGTTCTGTGTGGCTAAGCGAATATCCAACAGCTTTATCTGCTCAGCCAAGAACTTTGCCTGGTAAGCTGCTGCGTAAGAGACATTCTATTCAGCTATTGCTTTGTAATAACCCCTTTACCCGCCGCGACGACCGTGGAGTTCGAAACCTCCATAGGAAGGGTGTCGGGCTTTGTGGGTAAGTGGATCGTAGCCATAATAAAGATTGGCAATTTTTATTTGTTGTTGATGATCTGTCCTTGCTTTGGATAGTTGCAGCTTAAGTGCGCGTAACTCAATGTCGAGAGCGTCGATTTTAAGTGGTGTCGTGCCCCGAACCGCTAATCTTGCTTTTACGAGCTCGGCTTCGATTATATAAGTGATGTTTTTAATGTTTTTTTTAAAGCATTCTTCAACAGATTCATTGCTGTCATTCAGCCACTCAAAAGCATAATAAACTGCGTCATAGGCGCGATCGGCGTGGTCGGGACCTGACACTCCCCTGGCGCTAAATCCGAATCCAGAAGATGACGAAGGTGTACGGGGTATGCCTCTATTTACGAGAATATTTTTCTCTTGCTGCATATCGAATCCCTTTCGATTGACGTGGTGATATCGTCATGTATTCAGTATTTGCCATCATTCATGACTACTTATGTCAGTCGCCATCCAGGCAACGAAGAAGACTATAAATTCGATCACATAAGCCGGACAGGTGAGAGATTCCTAGGGTGTTGTAGGAATCGAGAAATTTCACCTGAGAAATAACCCCACATAAAAAAGGCCGCTGCAAAAAGCAGCGGCCTAAACATGACGTTGCAAAGGAGCTACAAATCAACGTCGGTCAACACGGGATGATGGATCGATGCGCCAATCCATCCGAAGGACGGTGCGCCAGGCGTGAGGGATGCCGTGGCGGCTTGGGCTTGCAGGCCCGTTGCCCTGAAAGCCCCGCCAGCATAAGGATCGAGTGCTTCGGGAAACAGCCTGGATTCGGACATGCACCGTTACGGGGGCCGCAACAGTCGCGAGGGCTGTGATGAATATGCGCGCGGCTGATAACCCATCATCCAGTCCGTCGATGCTCGACGCAGAGGCCCGCCCCGCATGGGCAGTAATCCTTTTTAGGTACAACGCGAATACCTCCTTGGTGCGCTTATCGCCCATGGCGTGCGGCAGTAGGGTGAAGCCTCTGTCACTCACCGGGGAAGACGCATGACAACAATAACAATGCGCGCCATCTTCAATCCGCAGGCGCTGGCCGTTGCGGTGGCCATGGGTTGCTGTGCCCAGGCGCAGGCCGTTTCATTCAACATTGGCGAGATCGAGGGTCAGTTCGACTCTTCGCTGTCCGTGGGCGCGAGCTGGGGCATGCGCGATGCAGACAAGGATTTCATCGGCACGGTCAACGGCGGTCGGGGCCAATCCTCCACGGGTGATGATGGACGGCTGAATTTCAAGAAAGGCGAGACCTTTTCCAAAATCTTCAAAGGCCTGCACGACCTCGAACTCAAGTACGGTGATACCGGCGTGTTTGTGCGCGGCAAGTACTGGTATGACTTCGAACTCAAGGACGAAAGCCGTCCGTTCAAGGACATCAGCGACAGCAATCGCAAGGAAGGCGCCAAGTCCTCAGGGGCGCAGATTCTTGATGCCTTCGTCTATCACAACTATTCCATCGCCGATTTGCCGGGCACGGTGCGCGCCGGCAAGCAGGTGGTCAGTTGGGGGGAAAGTACCTTCATCGGCAACTCCATCAACAGCATCAACCCGGTGGACGTGTCTGCGTTCCGTCGCCCCGGTGCGGAGATCAAGGAAGGCCTGATCCCGGTGAACATGCTGTTCGCGTCCCAGGGTCTGACCGACAAGCTCACCATCGAAGGTTTCTACCAGTTGGAGTGGGACCAGACGGTTGTGGATAACTGTGGCACGTTCTTCGGCAACGATGTGGTGGCCGATGGTTGCACCAGTGGCTACACCGTGGGCAGCCCGGCGATTGCGCCGTTCGTGCCCTTGACCGAGGCATTCGGCCAGGGCATCCAGGTGTCCAGCGAAGGGGTGATCATCCCCCGCGGCGGTGACCGCGATGCCCGCGACTCGGGCCAGTGGGGCACGGCGTTGCGCTGGCTCGGCGATGACACTGAGTACGGCCTGTACTTCATGAATTACCACAGCCGCACGCCTACCGTCGGGACCACCACGGCGGGGTTCTCGACGTTGTCGGCGTTGCCGGGAATGGTCGCGATTGCCGAGGGCCTGGCCCCCGGCAGCGGTGCGGGCCTGGCGCAAAGCGTCATGCTGGGACGCGGCCAGTATTACCTTGAATACCCCGAAGACATTCGCCTGTACGGTGCCAGTTTCGCCACCACGCTGCCCACCGGCACCGCATGGACCGGGGAAATCAGTTATCGCCCCAATGCGCCGGTACAGCTCAACACCAACGACTTGACCCTGGCGCTGCTCAACCCGATTGCCGGTGGCGCGGCTTCACCCATCGCGACCTCGGCCGGGGCGGACAACACCGGCTACCGGCGCAAGGAAATCACCCAGGTCCAGAGCACCCTGACGCATTTTGTCGATCAGGTACTGGGCGCCGAACGCTTGACGCTGGTGGGTGAGGCGGCGGTGGTGCACGTCGGCGGGCTGGAGTCCAAGGACAAACTGCGTTACGGCCGCGATTCGGTCTATGGCCAATACGGGTTCAATGGCGCCACCGATGGCTTCGTTACCTCGACTTCCTGGGGGTATCGCGCCCGGGCGATTCTCGACTACGCGAACGTGATCGGTGGCGTGAACTTCAAGCCCAACGTTTCCTGGTCTCATGATGTGGCCGGCTACGGTCCCAACGGCTTGTTCAACGAAGGCGCCAAGGCTATCAGCGTCGGTGTCGATGCCGACTACCGCAACACCTACACCGCCAGCCTGAGCTACACCGACTTTTTTGGCGGCGATTACAACGTTCTCGAAGACCGCGACTTCCTCGCGTTGAGCTTCGGCGTGAACTTCTGATCTGGCTGACAAGGAAAACCCAATGCGCAAGATGATCCTGCAATGCGGTGCCCTGGCCTTGAGCCTGCTGGCCGTGAACGTGATGGCGGCGGTTTCGCCGGAGGAAGCGAACAAACTGGGCACCAGCCTTACGCCATTGGGCGCGGAAAAAGCCGGCAATGCCGATGGTTCGATTCCGGCCTGGACCGGCGGCATCCCGAAAAACGCCGGCGCCGTGGACAGCAAGGGCTTTTTGGCCGACCCGTTCGCCAACGAAAAACCGCTGTTCACCATCACCGCCGCCACCGTGGACAAGTACAAGGACAAGCTGTCCGAAGGTCAGGTCGCGATGTTCAAGCGCTACCCGCAAACCTACAAGATCCCGGTCTATCCGACCCACCGCAGCGTGGGCCTGCCGCCGGAAATCTACGAGTCGGCCAAGCGTAGCGCCCTCAACGTGAACGCGATCAACGACGGCAATGGCCTGGCCAATTTCACCGGTAACCGCTACTACGCGTTCCCGATTCCCAAGAGCGGCGTGGAAGTGCTGTGGAATCACGTCACCCGCTATCATGGTGGCAATCTGCGACGTATCATCATCCAGGCCACCCCGCAGACCAATGGCAGCTTCACGCCGATCCGTTTCGAAGAAGAAATCGCCGTGCCGTTCCTGATCAAGGATGTCAACCCGGAAAAGGCCAGCAACGTGCTGACGTATTTCAAGCAGTCGGTCACCGCCCCGGCGCGCCTGGCCGGCAACGTGCTGTTGGTGCATGAAACCCTCGATCAGGTGAAGGAGCCGCGCCTGGCCTGGATCTACAACGCCGGCCAGCGCCGCGTGCGCCGCGCCCCGCAAGTGGCGTACGACGGCCCGGGCACCGCCGCCGACGGGTTGCGCACCTCCGACAACTTCGACCTGTTTTCCGGTGCGCCGGACCGCTACGACTGGAAGTTGATCGGCAAGAAGGAAATGTACATCCCGTACAACAGCTACAAGCTCGATTCGCCAAGCCTCAAGTACGACGATGTGATCAAGGCCGGCCACATCAATCAGGACCTGACTCGCTATGAATTGCACCGGGTCTGGGAAGTGGTCGGCACGGTCAAGCCGAGCGAGCGGCACATCTATGCCAAGCGCCACATGTACTTCGACGAGGACAGCTGGCAGGCGGCGCTGGTGGATCATTACGACGGTCGCGGCCAACTGTGGCGGGTGGCCGAAGGTCATGCCCAGTTCTACTACGACCATCAGAACCCGGGCTACACCCTTGAGGCGCTCTACGACATCATTGCCGGCCGCTACATCGCGCTGGGCATGAAGAACGAAGAGAAACACAGCTACGAGTACGGCTTCGAAGCCAGGGCCGCCGACTACACACCGGCAGCGCTGCGTTCGACTGGGGTTCGATAGTGAGGCCCCCCAGCGAGGGCGCTTGGCCCTGCTGGGATGTAGGAACTGTGTAGGAGCTGTGTAGGAGCTGTCGAGTGCAACGAGGCTGCGATCTTTCCAAAGACACTTGCATCTAAAGCGAAAGTTCAAAAGATCGCAGCCTCCGGCAGCTCCTACGGCCAGCGGAAGCAAGCTCTGGCTTGAGATTTGTTGACGACCGGCAGCGCTCCTGCCGGTCGTTTTTTATGGGCGCCAATCAGCGCGCTGAATACTTCTCCAAAGCTTGGCGACACAGGACTAGGGTGGTGAGATAACAATAAACAGGAACTTCACTCATGACCGCCATGACGCCGTGTCCGGACCGCCCAGGGTTGCTGCCTCGCCTGTCCTCGACGCACGTGCCGCGACGGTCCCTGAGCGAGCCGCTGCTGACTTGCGACGCGCGGGTAAAACTGCTCTGTGCGCCAGCGGGCGGCGGCAAGAGTGCGTTGTTCGCCGAGTGCTTCCTGCAGGCGCCCGACGGGTGTCAGCTGCATTGGGTGCCACTGGGGGGCGCGGCGCTGAGCGCGGTGCAAATGTGTGAGCGCCTGGCCCAGACCCTCGGGCTGCCGATGTTGGATGAAGCGGGACTGCTGGCCCACCTAGCGCGTTTGCAGACACCCACTTGGTTGTTCCTGGATGATTACTGCCGGGTGCCAAATCCCGAACTGGACCAGTTGCTAGACCGTCTGTTGAACACCAGCAGTCCGGCGTTGCACCTGTGGCTCAACGGCCGTCGCCGTCCCCATTGCAACTGGCCGCGGCTGTTGCTCGATGACGAGCTGCACGAGTTCGATGCGCAGGCGTTGTTCTTCACCTGCGACGATGTCCTGCCATTGCTGCGTCATCTGCCCGCCCCGCAGGCCGCCCGTACTGCCCGCGAGGTGATTCAGCGCAGTGGCGGCTGGTGTGCCGGGGTGCGCATCACGCTGCTTGAGCGTTGCGAATGGGCGCGCAGTCATGTAACGCCGGGACGGCCGGGGACCCTGGTCGACTACCTGGAGTACGAACTGTTCAGTACGCTGACCCCGGACCTGGCGCAGGCCTGGCGTGTGCTGGCGCATCTGCCGCGCTTCAATGCCCGGTTGTGCGAGCACCTGTTCGGCGACACCGTGGGCGCGCAGTGTTTGCCCTTGTTGGTGGAACTGGGATGTTTCATCGAACCATGGGAGCAGACGTCGGACTGGTTGCAAATCTTCCCGGCCCTGGCCCGGCTGGTACGTGAAGAACCCTGGCCGCAGGGGCGCTCCTGGCATCGGCGAGCCTGCCAGTGGTTCGCCGCCGAGCAGGACTGGCAGATGGCATTCGAGCAAGCCATGTTGGCTGAAGAGTTTGAGAACGCCGTCAGCTTTTTGCAGCACCTGAACTTCGAGCACGTATTGCAGCGCAACAACGTGGTGCTGTTGCTGAAGCTGCATGACCAACAAGGTGAAGCGTTGATGTTCGGCACGCCGCAATCGGTCGGGTTGGTGACTGCGGCCCTGCTGTTCGCCGGGCGCTTCGATCAGGCTTCGGCGTGCATCGAACAATTGGCCAGGTTTGTGCCGCAACCTCAGGCTTGCCGGCAGCGCCAGGTGTTGGCGCGCTGGCTGGTCTTGCGGGGGTGGCTGTTGCACCTCTCGGGCGATGGCGAGCCGGCACGCGAGCATTTCCTCCAGGCCCAGGCCAGCCTGGAACCAGAAGCCTGGGCCTTACGACTGCTGTGCCTGTCAGGGCTGACGCAGCAAGCGTTGCTCAAGGGGGAACTGGCTTGCGCCCACTGGATCAACCGGCAGGCGTTATGCCTGGCGCGGGCCCATGGCTCGCTGGTGTTTGAAGGGCTGCTGGAGTTGGATCACGCCCAAGTACTGGAGCAGCGTGGGGCTCCCCATCGGGCCGATCATCTGTTGAGCGCAGTCCAGGCATTGCTCGATCAGCCAGGCCAGGATTTTTCGGCGTTGTCGGGACGTATTGCCCTGCGGCGTGGGCGCCTGGCATTGCGCATGGGGTTTGACGAGTTGGCCACTGAGCAGTTTCAAACCGGCCTGGAAAGCGGCCTGCTTAGCCAGGACAAGCAAGTGCTCTATGGCTTTCTCGGTAAAGCGACCCTGGCCGCCAATCAAGGCGACTACGGTGAGGCGTTCATGCAACTGCGCGATGCCGAGCGGATCATGCAGCAGCGGCACATCCCTGACACGGTGTACCGCGGTGTGTTGCTGCAAACCAGCTGTCAGTTCTGGTTGCAGCAAGGGCGCCCGGAGCTGGCCCATGAAGCCCTGAGCCGCGTGTTGCGGCATTTTCGCGGGCCGCAGGCCAAGCACGCGCCGCCTGCGACACTGGAGTTGATTCCGCGCCTGGAATATTTGCTGGTGCTGGCCGAGGTCTACCTGCATCTGGAGCGGGACCCGCGGGCTCGCCTGGAGGCAATGATCGCTCAGGCGCAGCAGTTGGAAATGCATGGGCTGGAAACCGAATTGCAGCTGGCGCGGGTTGAAGTGATCTGGTTGTCCCGCGATCGTTGCCAGGTTCACACGCTCCTGCAAGAGGGGCTCAAGCGAGTTGCCTGTTATCGGGCGCAGCAGGCATTGCGTGAGTTGCGTTTGCGCCAACCTGAGCTGTTGCGGGGGACGCAATCGGTCGAGCCCATCGAACCGTCGGCGGCTGGCGCCGAAGAGACCTTGCTCAGTCACCGGGAACTTGAAGTGCTGGAGTTGATTGCACAAGGTCATTCAAACCAACAAATTGCCGAACAGTTGTTCATATCGTTGCACACCGTAAAAACCCATGCGCGTCGTATACATAGCAAGTTGGGGGTGCAACGGCGTACTCAAGCGGTCGCGAAGGCAAAAGTCATGGGGATGATGAGCTAGGTTGAAAATAACAGGTGGTCATCTTTACGCGTTCTTACATTTGTCTTTTTACTATGATGGGGTTGGCTGATGTATAACTGAGTCGACGGTTCGAACAGGAAGTTCGACCATGACATGACAAGGATGTTTATGAATACTCAGTTATTTTCTTCTTACTCTGAAAAACTGCTCGCATTGAAGAATACTCGCGTGGATTTTGCCGTGCAGGTGCTGTTGGGACGTTATCTGGAAGCACTGGGCGTCAGCCCGTCCAGCACTTACCTGAATACATTGGCCGCTTTTCCGAATCCTGAAGTGGGGTCGTCCGAAACCCTGTTCGATGAGGCGCTGGCCTGGGTTGAAAAACAACAGATGCCCCACTATACGCAAGGCGTCAGTAACATTTTCAGCAAGCGTTATTCCTTTGCCACGCAAGACCGTATCAAGGCGCTAAGTTTAATAACGTTTGAAAAAATCGTAGGGAACATTGTCACCAGCCTGACCGAAAAACCTTCAATGGATTTATCCTGGCGTTCCATCATGCCATTGTCCGCTGAGGACGTTCATGGCGCATTGAAAGTGCATTTGCTCGAGGTCAATCTGGATACAGTCTACGTCACGGGTTTTGTAACCTATGACACCGGCGAGCGAGTGGTGTCTTCTTCTGAGTCGCTGGTCGACTATTTACTGGGCCATCTCAGCAATAATGAAATTCCCTATCACTGCCAAGGCGATCACCAGGGTATTTATAGGGTTGCCTTCAGCGGCGAAGATCGTCATCTCCATCCGCTGCTCGCCCCCGCTCACCTCAATGATTTACTGATCAAAATTGTCCCGGACTTCCTGGGCTGATCCTGGACCCGCTGCATACCCCATCCGCCAACTCACGGCCCGGGTCGCTGCCAATAGGCGTTGCGCCGCCGGGCCGTTTTCGTCGGCGTGGAACAGCGAGGTCGGACCGACGATGGTCATCACCGCTTTCACCTCGCCGACGGCATTGAATACCGGGGCGGACAAGGCATCCACGCCCGGCATCAGCAAGCCATGCACATGGTGCAGGCCGCGACGGCGAATCTGTTCGCACAACGCGGCATAAGCGCGATCGTCGGCGAGGGCGTGGTGCTCGGTGCCTTGCACTTCCTGCTCGCGCAAGCCGATGGTCTCGCGCTCTGGCAGATAAGCGCTGAACACCAGCCCCGTGGACGAACTGAGCAGTGGCAATACCGAGCCCAGTTGCGTCACCACGGTCACGGCCCGCACGGCGGGTTCGATGCGTACCACGGTCGCGCCATGGTTGCCCCACACCGCCAGGAAGCAGGTTTCGTTCAAGTCGTCGCGCAATTCGGCCAGGGGCAGGGCGGCCACTTGCAGCACGTCCATGCCGTTGAGCGCTGCCAGGCCTACGCGTAGGGCCTCGCGGCCCAGGCCGTAGTGGTTGGTGGCGGCGTTCTGCTCGGCGAACCCGCTGGCGATCAACGCCTGCAGATACCGATGAACCTTGCTCGCCGGCATTTGCACGTGTTCGGCCAGCCGCGACAGCGACGTGGAGGGCGACAACTCGGCCAGGGCCTTGAGGATGTCGGTGCCGACTTCGGCCGAGCGGACTTTCTGTTTACCGTTGCTGAGCGGGGTTTCCATGGAGGCGCTGGGTCCAGAGGCGAATGGGCGTCTTTATAGCTTGACGGTCGCCGTCGAGCAAATTACGTTATGCGTAATCAAATTACGATAAAAATAACCCGGTGCGCCTCAACCACTCAGGTGAGTGGCGGGCCGCATTCCAGGAGGCTTCATGAACCTCGATTCCACAGCGTCGGGCCTGGCTTACCAATCAGGCTTTGGCAACGAATTTGCCAGCGAGGCATTGCCCGGCGCCTTGCCCGTCGGCCAGAACTCGCCGCAGAAAGCCCCGTACGGTCTTTATGCCGAGTTGTTCTCCGGCACGGCGTTCACCATGGCTCGCAGCGAAGCGCGGCGTACCTGGATGTATCGAATCCGGCCGTCGGCCAATCACCCGGCCTTCACCAAGCTCGAACGGCAATTGGCGGGCGGCCCATTGGGCCAAGTCACGCCCAATCGCCTGCGTTGGAACCCGCTGGAGATCCCCGCCGCCCCCACTGATTTCATCGACGGACTGGTGTGCATGGCGGCCAATGCTGGTGCGGACAAACCGGCCGGCATCAGCCTTTATCAGTACCGGGCCAACCGCTCCATGGAGCGGGTGTTTTTCAATGCCGACGGTGAGTGGCTGATCGTGCCGCAACTGGGACGGCTGCGGATCGCCACCGAGCTGGGCGTGCTGGAACTGGCACCGCTGGAAATCGTCGTGCTGCCCCGGGGCCTGAAGTTTCGCATTGAACTGCTCGACCCGCAGGCCCGTGGTTACCTCGCCGAAAACCATGGCGCGCCGTTGCGCCTGCCGGACCTCGGGCCAATCGGCAGCAATGGCCTGGCGAACCCGCGGGACTTCCTGACGCCGGTCGCCCATTACGAGAACCTCGCGCAACCGACCACGCTGGTGCAAAAATTCCTCGGTGAGTTGTGGGGATGCGAGCTGGATCATTCGCCCCTCGACGTGGTGGCCTGGCACGGCAACAACGTGCCGTATAAATATGATCTGCGCCGTTTCAACACCATTGGCACGGTCAGCTTCGATCACCCGGACCCGTCGATTTTCACCGTGTTGACCTCGCCCACCAGCGTCCACGGCCTGGCCAACCTCGATTTCGTGATTTTCCCGCCTCGCTGGATGGTGGCGCAGAATACCTTCCGTCCACCGTGGTTCCACCGCAACCTGATGAACGAATTCATGGGCCTGATCCAAGGCGCCTACGATGCCAAGGCCGAAGGTTTCCTGCCGGGCGGCGTGTCCTTGCACAACTGCATGAGTGCCCATGGCCCGGACGGCGAAACCTGTACCAAGGCGATCAACGCCAATCTTCAGCCGGCGAAAATCGACAACACCATGGCGTTCATGTTCGAGACCAGCCAGGTGCTGCGTCCAAGCCGTTTCGCCCTGGATTGCCCGCAACTGCAAACCGACTACGATGCATGTTGGGCCTCGCTGCCTGTCACGTTCGACCCGACCCGGAGATAACCCATGACTCAACTTTCCCCTGCCCGTAGCTGGGTCGCCAGTGCCAATGGCCATGCGGACTTCCCGTTGCAGAACCTGCCATTGGGCATCTTCAGTGTCGATGGCGGTGCCCTGCGCAGTGGCGTGGCGATTGGCGAGCGGATTTTCGATCTGCAGGCGGCGCTGCACGCGGGCTTGTTTGACGGCGCGGCACGCCAAGCTGTCGAGGCCATGGCCGACGGTCAGTTGAATGGCTTTTTCGACCTGGGCCGCGGCGCCCGGGTTGCCCTGCGTGAACGACTGCTGGAACTGCTGCGCGAGGACAGCCCCCTGCGCTGCAAGGTCGAAGCCCAGGGCGCGAAACTGTTGCTCCTCGCTGCCGACTGCCAAATGCACCTGCCGGCCAGGATCAACGACTACACCGACTTCTACGTCGGTATCGAGCACGCGCAGAATGTCGGCAAGCTGTTCCGTCCGGACAATCCGTTGCTGCCCAACTACAAATACGTCCCCATCGGTTACCACGGCCGCGCCTCGACCATTCGCCCGTCCGGCACCGACGTACGCCGTCCCAAGGGCCAGACTTTGCCAGCCGGTCAGACCGAGCCGACCTTTGGCCCGTGTGCGCGACTGGACTATGAGCTGGAGCTGGGCATCTGGATCGGCAAGGGCAATGCCCTGGGTGAACCGATCCCCATCGGCGATGCCGCCGAGCACATTGGCGGGTTCTGCCTGCTCAACGACTGGTCTGCCCGGGATATCCAGGCGTGGGAATACCAGCCCTTGGGGCCATTTCTGTCGAAGAGTTTCCTGACCAGTGTTTCGCCGTGGGTGGTGACGGCTGAAGCCCTGGAGCCGTTCCGTCGCCCGCAACCGGCGCGCCCGCAAGGCGATCCGCAACCGCTGCCGTATCTGCTGGACAAGCGTGACCAGGCCGGCGGTGCCTTCGACATCGAACTGGAAGTCCTGTTGCTGACCGAGGCCATGAGCGAGCAAAACCTACCGGCCCTGCGCCTGACCCTGAGCAACACCCAATACATGTACTGGACCGTGGCGCAGATGGTTGCGCACCACAGCGTCAACGGTTGCCTGTTGCAGGCCGGCGACCTGTTCGGCTCGGGCACCTTGTCGGGCCCTGAAAACCATCAATTCGGCAGCCTGCTGGAAATCACCGACGGCGGTAAAAAACCGATCGAACTGGCGTCTGGCGAAGTGCGTCGATTCCTCGAGGACGGTGACGAAATCATCTTGCGGGCCCGTTGCCGCCGCGAGGGTTCGGCGTCCATCGGCTTCGGCGAGTGCCGGGGCAAGATCCTGCCGGCGCGTTGAGGGGCAGGGCATGGAACTCTATACCTACTATCGCTCCACCTCGTCCTATCGGGTGCGTATTGCGCTGGCGCTCAAAGGCCTGGATTACCAGGCGCTGCCAGTCAACCTGATCGCACCGGCGGGGGGCGAGCATCGCCAACCCTCCTACCAGGCGATCAATCCCCAGGGCCGGGTGCCAGCGTTGCGCACTGATGAGGGTGCGTTGTTGGTGCAATCGCCCGCCATCATCGAATACCTGGAGGAGCGCTATCCCCAGGTGCCGCTGCTCAGCGAAGACCTGGCGGTGCGCGCCCATGAGCGTGGCGTCGCCGCGCTGATCGGTTGCGATATTCACCCCCTGCACAACGTCAGCGTGCTCAACAAACTGCGGCAGTGGGGCCACGATGAAACGCAGGTGACGGAGTGGATCGGGCATTGGATCAGCCAGGGATTGGCAGCGGTGGAGCAGTTGATTGGCGACGACGGCTATTGCTTCGGTGCAGTGCCGGGGCTGGCGGACGTGTACCTGATTCCGCAGGTGTACGCCGCCGAGCGATTCAATATTTCGTTGCTGGCGTATCCGCGGGTCCGTCGCGTGGCGGCATTGGCGGCTGGGCAGGCGGCGTTCCAGCAGGCGCACCCGGCGAATCAGCCGGATACTCCATAAGGGCGGGTCTCTTATCCCTGTGGGGAGCCTGCTCACGATCGCAATGGGGCAGGCACAATGATGGTGAGGCTTGCCTCATCGCGAGCAAGCTCGCCATGGCGATTCAATCGTCGACAAAAATGTGCAGCCTCACGACCGCTCAATGCACAATTGAATTCGGCGGCAAATGCCCCAGCCGCTCCGTCAGCCGGATCCGTTGGATCGGATCGTCGCTGAGCATCAGGGCATGCTCCAGGTCGAAGCGTTCGGCGTTGGGGCAATCGAGTCGCTGATACAGGCTGGCGCGGGCCAGGTAGTCGGCAGCGCTGGCGTTACCCAGTTCCAGCACCCGTTCGGCGTCGATCAGGGCTGCGATATAATCGTCGTTCGCCAGATGCAGTTGACGCAGGTTGCGTGACAGACGCTGCAGCATCTGCATCGGTTCGGTGTTGAGCAGGTGCTCAGCCTTGAGCGGTATGTTCGCGCCGTATTGGCGCTGTAGCAGGTCCCGGCAGTCATTGGGGTACAACCGGCGGCCGCCGCACGGATCGAGCAGGTGATCGGCGCCGGGTACCTTCAACAGGAAATGCCCGGGGAAATTGACACCGACCATCGGAATTTCCAAGCCTCGGGCCAGTTCCAGGGCAATCAGCCCGAGGGCCAGGGGCTGCCCGCGTTTGCGTGCCAGGACTTTGTCCAACAACGCCGCACGTGGCCGCAGAGGCGTGAAGTCGTCCTGGGCGAAGCCCAAGTCATTGAGCCGTCGCAGCAAGGGTTGGCCCAGTTCGCTGACAGGCAGCATCGGCAGGCCATGGCTGACTCGCTGTTGCAGCTCCTTGAAATCCTTCAGCAAGGCCGGGACGTCGACGTCGCGATCATGTTCGGCAGCGATCCACAGCGCCGCTTCGAACAGCGCCGGTGGTGAGCGGTGCAGACAATCAAAAAAGGCTTGGCGCGGTTTCATCAAACTCTCCGGGCTATGCTCCCGTTTTAGCCCTGCCATGGATTTTCGTCCAGTCTCGGACTGAGGCTGTAACAGGTTATGCCGAAAAAGACTGACCACCCCGGTCACTTATTCCTGCGTGCTCCAGCAAATTTCGACTGCGCGCCTATACTGGCGAAACAAACAAAAGTGATTCGGGAGCCTTTCGATGTTTGCTCTCATGCAAAGCTCCCGCCTTGAATCGCTGCACCTAAGCGTAGACCCGGCAACCGGGTTGAAGGCGGTGATTGCCATTCATTGCAGTCGTCCGGGGCCTGCCCTGGGGGGCTGTCGTTATCTTGCCTACCCCGACGACGAAAGTGCCGTGGTCGATGCTGTGCGCCTGGCCCAAGGCATGAGCTACAAGGCGGCGCTGGCGGGTTTGCCCGTGGGTGGCGGGGTGGCGGTGATCATGCGCCCGGCCCATGTCGAGAGTCGGGCTGCGTTGTTCGAAGCCTTTGGTCGCTGTATCGAGCAGTTGGACGGTCGCTATATCACGGCCATCGACAGCGGCACGTCAGTGGCCGACATGGATTGCATCGCCCAGCAGACTCGCCATGTCACCAGCACCACCGCCTCGGGAGACCCCGCGCCCCACGCAGCAATGGGGGTCTTTGCCGGCATCCGTGCCACCGCCATGGCCCGCCTTGGCAGCGATAACCTCGAAAGCCTGCGGGTGGCGATCCAGGGCCTGGGCAATGTCGGTTATGCCCTGGCCGAACAACTGCACGCGGCGGGTGCCGAGTTGCTGGTCAGCGACATCGACTCTGGCAAGGTGCAATTGGCCATGGAGCAACTGGGCGCCCACCCGATCGCCAACGACGCGTTGCTCAGCACCCCCTGCGACATCCTTGCTCCTTGCGGGCTGGGTGGGGTACTCAACAGCCAAAGCGTGGCGCAACTGCGCTGCTCGGCCGTTGCTGGCTCGGCCCATAATCAGTTGAGCAATCTGCAGGTGGCCGATCAGTTGGAAAGGCGTGGAATTCTCTATGCGCCGGACTATGTGATCAACTCTGGTGGCCTGATCTACGTTGCGCTGAAGCATCGCGGCGAAGAACTGTCGACGATCACCGCGCATTTGTCGAAGATCGGTGCCCGGCTCACGGAAGTTTTCGCCCACGCCCAGGCGGAGAAGCGCTCACCGGCCCGGGTGGCAGATGAGCTGGCGGAGCGTTTGTTGTACCGCTGAAAATCAAACAGTGCCCAAAGCTTGCCCCTGCCGGGCTGCGCAGAAGCTGTGTAGGAGCTGTCGAGTGCAACGAGGCTGCGATCTTTCCCCTGACGCTTGAGTCTCAAGCGAAAGATCGAAAGATCAAAAGATCAAAAGATCAAAAGATCAAAAGATCAAAAGATCAAAAGATCGCAGCCTTCACCAGCTCCTACAGTGTGCCGCTGCCTACCTCAACAGGTACACCGGAAAGCATTCGCACAAATGCATCACTCGGCGCCGGGTGTTGTCCAGGCGTGCTGCGTTGTCCGGCTGTTCCAGCAGGTCGGCGATCAAGTTCGCCACTTCGGCACATTCCGCTTCGCCAAAGCCGCGTGTGGTCAGTGCTGGCGTGCCGATGCGAATGCCGCTGGTGATGGCCGGTTTTTGCGGATCATTGGGGATCGCGTTTTTGTTCAAGGTGATATGGGCACTTTCCAGCAGCGCTTCGGCGTCTTTGCCGGTGATGTTCATCGAGCGCAGATCGAGCAGGAACATGTGGCAGTCGGTACCGCCGGACACCACCCGCAAGCCGCGTCGGGTCAGGACGTCGGCCATGACGCGGGCGTTGTCGATCACCCGCTGCTGGTAATGCTTGAACCCATCGCCCAAGGCTTCGTTGAACGCCACGGCCTTGGCGGCGATGACGTGCATCAGCGGGCCGCCCTGGTACACCGGGAAAATCGTCTTGTCGAGCAGGGCGCCATATTGCGCCTTGGCCAGGATCAGACCGCCGCGCGGGCCGCGCAAGGTCTTGTGGGTGGTGGAGGTGATGAAGTCGGCAATCCCCACCGGCGACGGGTACACGCCGGCAGCGATCAGCCCGGCGTAGTGCGCCATGTCCACCATCAGGTAGGCGCCGATTTCATCGCAGATTGTGCGAAAGCGCTGGAAGTCGATGGTCCGCGAATAGGCCGAGGCCCCGGCGATGATCATCTTTGGCCGGTGTTCTCTGGCCAGGGCTTCCATTTCTTCGTAATCGAGGGTTTCGGTTTCTGTGTCCAGGCCATAGGAGAATGCCCGGTAGATCTTGCCGGAAAAGTTCACCGAGGCGCCGTGGGTCAGGTGGCCGCCATGGGCCAGGGACATGCCCAGGATGGTGTCGCCGGGTTCAAGTACTGCCAGGAAAACCGCCTGGTTGGCCTGGGAGCCGGAGTGCGGCTGCACGTTGACGTATTCGCAGTTGAACAGCTTGCGAGCGCGTTCGATGGCCAGGTTCTCGATTTCATCAACGACCTTGCAGCCGCCATAGTAACGCTTGCCCGGATAGCCTTCGGCGTATTTGTTGGTGAGCACGGAACCCTGGGCCTGGAGCACTTCTTCGCTGACATAGTTTTCCGAAGCGATCAGCTCCAGGTGGGTTTCCTGGCGGTTGCGCTCGCGGTCGATCAGGCGGGCAATGGTGGGGTCGAAATTTTGCAGGCTCATGGTGTGATTCCTTAGATAAGCGCCTCGGCCAGCGGCGCAGTCACGTGATGCGGCAACACCCGTGGCTGGTTTTTGGTCGAGTCGGATAGAAAAATGGAGGTGTCTTTCAAACCGCTGCCGGTGATCAGGATCACGGCGGTTTGCGGCGTGTCGGGGTGTGTTTCGGCGTACTTGAGCAGACCGGCGAAGGCGCTGGCGGCACCGGCTTCTGGGAACACGCCGGTGCTGGCGGCCAGTCTCGAGGCGGCGGCGACAATGCTCGGGTCGCTGACACAGATGAACTCACCGCCGCTGGCAGTGACCGCACGCATGGCCTTGAGGCGATCACGCGGCAGTGCCACATTGATGCTGCTGGCCAGGCTGGTGGGGGGACGGCGTTCGGTTTTCTGCATCGAGCGGTCGTTGCCCCAGGCGCGGTACATGAAGTTGCTGTGCTCGGCCTGCACGCCGATCAGGCGTGGGATGCGTTCGATCCAGCCCAATTGCAGCAAGTCGAAAAAGCCTTTGTAGACCGAGCCCAGGATGCAGCCATTGCCGACGGGCACAAACACCAGGTCCGGCACTTGCCAATTAAGTTGTTCGCACATCTCGAAGGCCACGGTTTTCTTGCCTTCGCTCATGTACGAGTTGATCCCGGTGGTGCGGTTGTACCAGCCGTGCTCTTCGCAGGCGTTGAGACATTGCTCGAAGGCTTCGTCATATTGCCCGTCGACCAGCACGATCTCGGCGCCATAGCCCTGCATCTGCGCGAGCTTTTCGCGGGGTGCGCTCCTGGGCAGGTAAATGACGTTGTGCAAGCCCAGGCTGGCGCTCATCCCAGCCAATGCCGAAGCGGCATTGCCAGTGCTGGCCACCGCCACGGTGCGCGCACCGGATTGCATGGCGTGGGCCACCGCCAGGGCGCTGGCGCGATCCTTCAACGACCCGGTCGGTTGCCGCGATTCGTCTTTTACGAAGACTTTGATCCGGGCACCTTTGCCGAGCAGTTCCGGGCGCGAGTACAGCGGCGTATTGCCCACCAGTAACGGTGGAATGAACTGCGTCGAGCTCAACGGCATCAAGCGGTCATAGCGCCACATGCCACGGATGTGGTCACGGGCCAGGCTGTCTCGGGACCATTCGCGCTTGAGTGTGGGGTAATCGTAAAGCGCGTCCAGGGCGCCATCGATTTTGCAATGAGGGCAGTAGTAGCTGACCTCATGGGGCTGGTAGCTTCGATCGCAAACCAGGCACTGCAATACATACTCTCTGTACGAATTTTTCATGGTCACCCTCTGAAAGTACGCTGTGCTGGTGCTTTCCTTGCCAACGTCGGTCCAGCTCACCGGACCGACGGGCACTCCGCTGGCGGAAGGTGTTTCAGATCACCATGATGGCGTCGATGGCAACCAGGGTGTTGCGTGCCAGTGCACTGGCGCCGGCGGTGGTGCGGGCTGGGTAGGGCTTGGTGAAGTACTCTTCCATGACGCGGTTGAGGGTCGGGAACTCACTCAAGTCAGTGATGAACGCCGTGACCTTAACCACGTTCGCCAGGGTGCCACCTGCCGCTTCGGCCATTTGCACCAGGTTGTCGAGGGTCTGGCGCAATTGGCCTTCGAAATCCTTGGCCAGCACTTCGTTGTTCAGCGCCGAAACCGGAGTCTGCGCCGACAGGTAGATGGTCTGCCCGTGGCTGACCTTGATGCCCTGGGAATAGGTACCCAGCGGCAGTGGCGCCTTGTCGGTGAAAATCACGTTCTCTTCGCCCAGGAAAGGTTTGGCGGCGGATTGGATTTGAGCGGTGGTTTGCATGGTGACGTTCCTTGTTAAGTGGATGGGGGTTAGTGCAAATCGGCAACCTGCTTGACGGCCAGGCTGGAAAATTCCTCGTCACGGCAACGAGCCGGGGAAAAATGCTGGTAGTTGAGTTGCAGCGCCGCCAGGTCGTCCGGCATGGCGATGCCCAGCGCCGCGTGGCTGCACAAGCGTGCAATGGCGGGTGCGGCCTGAATGCCGTAGCCGCCGAGGGCGGCGAGCCAGATAAAGCTCTCTTGCTGCGGGTCCTGGCCGAGTACCGGCGAGCGGTCGGCGACGAAGGTTCGCAGGCCCGCCCATTTATTGATGATCGAGCGTGGGCGCAGGCGCGTGGTGTTTTGCAGGCGATCCATGGTGATGGCCAGGTCAAGCTCTTCCGGCAGTGCGTCACAGGGCAACGAAGGGCTTTCATCGCAGGGGGAAACGATCAGCCGACCGGCTTCAGGCTTGATGAAAATGTCCTCATCCACCGTGCCCAGATAGGGGGTGTGGTGCACGTCGCATTGTGGGTCGACCGCCAGCACGGTGCGCCGCAACGGTCGGACACCGACCTTGGGCACGCCGCAGCGCACGGCGAATTCATCGGCCCAGGCACCGGCGGCGTTGACCACGATGGCTGCTTGCAATTGCTGGCCGTCCTGGGTGTGCAAGCGCCAGTGCCCGTCGCGATATTCGCCACGCAGCACTTCGGTCTCACGCTTGATCACGCCGCCGCGGGCCCGCAGCCCACCGAGGTAGGCGCCGTGAATGCCGTGCACATCCAGGTCGAAGGCGCTGGGCTCGTAGATCCCGGCGCTCCAGGCGCCTTCGGCGAGGTAGGGGACCAGCTCCTGTACTTGCTTGTCGTCGAGCAACTGGGCCGTGGGCACTTGGCCCAAGACGGCGCTGAAACGCGCTTTGAGTTTGTCCACCCGTGCCGACTGGGCCACGATCAGCGCGCCCCGGGGCGCCCATAGCGGATGCTCGGCCAGGCCCTCGGGTGGATTCTCGAAAAAGCGCCGGGACGCGCAGGTCAGTGAGCGGATCTGTTGGTTGCCGTAGCTTTCCATCGAAATGGCGGCTGAACGCCCGGTGGTGTGATAGGCCAGTTGCTGTTCCTGTTCGAGCAGGCAGACGCTGCCATGGGCGGCCAATTCATAGGCGCCAGACACGCCGGCGATGCCGCCACCGACCACAATGAAGTCGTAACGAGCGGTCATGGTCGGCTGCCCTCGGCGATAACGACGGCTTTGCGTTCGCGGGTGTAGGTCAGCACGAAGTGCGCCACGAGACCGAAGATCAAGCCCCAGAACGCGGCGGCCAGGCCGAGGAAACTCATGCCCGAAGCCGTTACCAGGAAGGTGATCAGTGCCGCTTCGCGTTGTTTCTCGTCAGCCATGGCACCGGTCAGCCCGGCACTGATTGCGCCAAACAAGGCGAGGCCGGCGAGGGATGCGATCAGTTCTTTCGGCAGTGCGGAGAACACCGAGGCCAGGGTGGCGCCAAAGGTACCCATCAGAATGTAGAACACCCCGCAGGCGATCCCGGCCATGTAGCGTTTGTCGCGGTCCTCGTGGGCTTCGCGGCCGGTGCAGATCGCTGCGGTAATGGCCGCCAGGTTCAAACCGTGGGAACCGAACGGGGCCATCAGGATGGAGCCAATCGCAGTGACCGAAATGATCGAGCGTGCCGGCGTGTTGTAGCCTGAGGTGCGCAACACGGCCATGCCTGGCACGTACTGGCCGGTCAAGGTCACCAGCGCCAGCGGCAGGCCGATGTTGATGATTGCGTGCCAGCTCCATTCAGGGGCGATGAAGACCGGCTGGGCCACGGCGATGGTGATCGAGGTGCTGTTGAGTTCACCGAACGAGGCGGCCACTGCGCAACCGATGATCAGCACCGACAGGATTGCGTAGCGTGGCGAAAAGCGCTTGAAGACCAGGTACGCCGCGATCATCGCCAACACCAGTGCTGGCTGCAGTTTGATCGACGTGAACAGTTCGGCACCAAAGCGGAACAGGATCCCGGCGAGCATGGCGGCGGCAATGGCCTTGGGCAGGCGGCTCATCAGTTTGTCGAACGCACCGGACAGACCGACCAGCGCGATGATCACTGACGCCACCACATAGGCACCGATGGCCTGGGGCAGGGTCACGGTGGGCAGCATCGACACCAGTAACGCTGCTCCCGGTGTCGACCACGCGGTGATGACCGGAACACGCAGGCGCCAGCTCAGTAGCAGGCCGGTAATCCCGCTGCCGATGGAAATGGCCCAGATCCATGAAGACACCACGTCGTTGGGCAGGTGCGCTTCCTTGGCTGCCTGGAACACGATGATGAGCGGGCCGGCGTAGGAAATGATCACGGCGATGAAGCCCGCGATGACCGCCGACAGGGATAGATCCTTTCTGAATGAGTCCATGATGTCTCGACTTGGCGCGACAGGAGCGCGCAGTGAATGATTGAGTCGATTGCTTCGATTCGGAATCAGTGTATTTGAATGAATTGAGTTGATTCAATAGGGAGCGGGATTGTTACGAGATATTTTCCTGCGATGACGGGTCGTTTTTACGATTTTTTATCATTAAATATTTGATTTATATAAAAATTCTTTGTTGTAAAATTTTTTTCGCATCGTATTTGGAAACGATTCAATAATCGCATCAATCAATTAAAATGCTTGATTGTGTCGAATTATTAGTTGCCTAACCTCCATGTGATATGCTCGGATATTCATCATTTCTACGATGGGCAGTGATCATTCATGTGGGTTCCCCAGCTAAGCGAGTTCAGCCAACCGATGTATTTGTCGATTGCCGATGCGTTGGCGCGCGATATCAACAACGGCGTGCTGAACGAGGGCGATCGCCTGCCGACCTTGCGGGAGCTGGCCACCACCTTGAATGTCACGCCGGGCACCATTAGCCGGGCCTATAGCGAGGCTCATCGGCGTCGGTTGGTGCAGGGGGAAGTGGGGCGTGGTACCTACGTGCTCAACCAGAAACAGCTGGAACTGCCGGCCAGCAACAGTGCTGCCGCGCCGCTGAACCTGGGGCAATCCGAACTGCTCGATCTTTCGATCATCAAGCCCTACAGCGAAACCTTGGAGTACTGGTTGCGTGGCGCGCTGGTGGGCATGGCCAAGAGCACCGATTTCGCTCGCGCACTGGATTACGCGCCGGATGGCGGTCACCCGGCGCATCGCGAAGCAGGGGCGCAATGGTTGCGTCATTCATTGCCCGACGCGCAATGGCAGCAAGTGGTGATTACCGCAGGGGCCCAGCATGGCTTGATGGTCGCGATGAGTGCCCTGACCAACGCCGGTGACCTGGTGCTCTGCGAAGCGCTTTGCTACCCGGGCATCATTTCTCTGGCCCACGGCCTTGAGCGTCGCCTGCGTGGCGTGCCAATGGATGACGAAGGCATCATTCCCGAAGCATTGCGCGAACTGTGCCTGAGAGATAAGCCGGCGATGCTGGTCTGCGTGGCGACCTGCCAGAACCCGACGGCGGCGATCATGTCGCAGAAACGTCGGGCCCAGATCGCCGCGCTTGCCGAGGAGTTCGACTTCATTATCCTGGACGATGACATCTATGGCTTCCTGGCCACCGATCCGTCGATCAAGCCACTGTCGGCCTTTGCGCCGGACCGTTCGGTGTACCTGACCAGTCTGTCGAAATCGGTCATGCCGGCGCTTCGTGTCGGTTATATCTACAGCCCGCCGAAACTGCTGTCGCGCCTGACCTCGATGGTGCGCAGCAGTGTCTGGATGCCGTCGCCATTGACCGCGCAGTTGGCCAGCAATGTGATTACCGAAGGCCTGGACAAGAAACTGATTCGCATCCAGCGCAACGAGGCGGCGGGGCGACAAGCGATCGCCCGGGAAATCTTTGCCAATTTCGAGCTCAAGACCCAGCCATATTCCTATCATGTCTGGTTGACGTTGCCGGAGCCTTGGACCAGCGATGAGTTCACCATGCTTGCCCGGGCCAACGGCGTATTGGTGCTCAGCGGCACCCAGTTCCAGGCTGAGCGCTCAGGGACCACCCGGTGCGTACGGCTGGTGTTGATGTCCCCTACCAGCCAGGACGAACTGCGTTTCGCCCTGACCAAGTTGGCCAGCCTGATCGATTCAGACCCGCGCCGTTATTACTAAAAAGATCGCAGCCTTCGGCAGCTCCTACGCGGTGTAGGCGCTGCCGAAGGCTGCGATCTTTTTGGTCATCCGTCCGACGGATTGAGCAGTTCGGACAAGGCGTCCGGCTGGCTCTTGAACGCCTTGGCGAACACATCACGATTCTTCGCCATGTAGATCCCGGCTTCCTCGACCTGTTGTTCGCTCAGCGATGGAACGGCTTTTTGCAACACCTCTGCCAGCAATTCGGCGAGTTCCAGCATTTTGTCATGACGGTCAGCTTCGGCTTTATCCATGAACAAGCGCTCCAGATCTCGGCTGCTGCGGTATACCACTTCGACGGCCATTCACCACCTCACATGCCTTCACATTGGTTGTCTTTGTGACTACTGTATTTATATACAGGCAAAAGGATAAGCCAATCCTGTTGCTTTGGATAGTGGCTTTTTAATGTAGACCGGTTTCGGTCTGTGAGAGCAAAGCTTGTGTGGGGGTAGCGCGTGCTCTCGATAAGGCGGCATGAATATCATAAAAGTGCCAGATACCGGCCTATCGCTATCTCACCCTCAGGCGCTGGCCTTTTTTCTGCATGCAGAACAACCGTCACGTCCAACCCGCATCATCCGGTCGAGCCGACCTAAGGAAACCACATCGTGAAAATCAACTGGGCCGAGAACCTGCGCCAGAACGTCCATCAACTGGCCGAGTCCCTGGGCAACCTGTTTGTCGAGACCTTCCATTACCTGGCCCTGTTCGCCATCGGTGCGGTGACCGCCTGGGCGGCGGTAATGGAATTTTTGCAGATGATCGAAGCGGGACACATCAAGATCGATGACATTTTGCTGCTGTTCATCTACCTGGAATTGGGGGCGATGGTCGGGATCTACTTCAAGACCAACCACATGCCGGTGCGATTTCTGATCTACGTGGCGATCACGGCGCTGACGCGACTGCTGATTTCCAACGTTTCCCATCACAGCCCGCCAGACCTGGGGATCATCTACTTGTGCGGTGGCATCCTGCTGCTGGCGTTTTCGATCCTGGTGGTGCGCTACGCTTCGTCGCAGTTCCCCTCGGTTAAGATCGAGCACCCTCACCGCAAGGTTGGCGCGGGTTCCAGCGAGCATGCCGAGGTGGAGAAAGGAGAAATCTAGATCCCGGCGGCAGAGGGCGCCGGTCCCTGTGTGTGCGGTGGTGGCAGCTTGATGCTGTTCCCGCCGGTCATGGCTTCGAGGATGGCCACGGCGCTGTGGCCTTGCTCGATGGCAATACCGAATTGAATGCTTTGCACCAGGCGTTTGAGTCGCTCCGGGTCGTTGCGCTGCTGGGTGCTGATCATGCGTTTGGCGACGATGCGCCCACTATTGGACAGGGTCAGCATGATGCTGCCGTCCAGGCCCTGGATGCTCAGGTTGATTTGATAATGCGGCGCAAAGGCGTCGGTAATGATCTGAAAAGGGTTGTCCATGATGCGTCACCGCCTGATTGAACGTGCAGTTGTTGACCGGCCGTGATCGGGATTAGTTCGCAACACCGGACCATCGGCCATTCCATGATCGTGTTCATCTCAAGACTGCGGGGCCAGGCAGGCCTCAAGATCAGAAATCGCAGCCTGCGCCAGCCCCTACAGGGAGTTAGCAAGCGGCATGCCGGAAAAACTGTCGGACAATGATCACGAAGGCTGGGCGCCGAACGCTCTGGAATGCGGCCATGGGCCGCTGCCCGTTTCGGGGCAATAACCTGCCGATGTTCGCTGACGGTGCAAGAGGGGAGGTGATTGGCGGTGGGGGTGACAGGACGGGTAAACTCCCGACATTAACAGCGCTTTTGTCCGTTGTCTGGCTTTATTTGCATATGAATATTTATCTTTTTTTAGGGCTTGAATTGTTCTTCCGCCAGCCCGACTCTGTATTCAAGGGGCCGTTGCATCAACGTCGATGGCCCCCGGCGAGCTAGCTGAAATAAGGGATGAACTATGCAAATCCAAGTCAACAGCGATAACCATATTCAAAGCAGCATCCGACTGGAGGAGTGGGTACGTACTACCATCGAAAGCACGCTCGAACGTTATGAAGAGGACCTGACACGGGTCGAGGTTCATCTGCGGGATGAGAACGGCGACAAGCCAGGTCCCCATGATCTGCGTTGCCAGCTTGAAGCGCGGCCGAAGGGCCATCAGCCCATTTCCGTGACGCATAGGGCCGAATCGCTGGAACTGGCGATCGAAGGCGCGGCCACCAAACTTGAAAATTCCCTGGAGCATTTGTTCGGCAAACTGCGCGACAAGCGCGCCGTCGCTTCGACGTCGACTGAATCCGTAGCGTTGGCCGATGCGATGCTGGAAGAGGAATTCCTGGAAAACGAACGGGCCGCGCTTCACGGCTGAAACCTCGTTCGTTTCACTTGCGACTGAAAAACGGGCCTGCAATCGCAGGCCCGTTTTGTTTTTATCGGTCCAGTGTGGCAAGCAAGCCCACCTGCATTGATCGCATTCTCCTGTGGGAGCGGGCTTGCTCGCGAAAGCGGTGGGTCAGCCTGAAAGTGGTTGAATGTAATGACGCCGTCGCGAGCAAGCCCCACAGGGGGATTTGGGGGACAGTACCGTTCGCTAGCGCAAAAACGCCTGCCGATACTCCCCTGGCGTCGCCCCCAGGGCTTGGCGGAAACGATTGGTGAAGTGGCTGGCGCTGGCAAATCCGCAGGCCAGTGCCACGTCGCCCAGCGGTTGCGAGGTGGTGCGCAGCAAGTGCCGCGCGCAGGTCAAGCGTCTAGCCAGTACATATTGATGAGGAGGCAGCCCGAAGCTTTCGCGGAACATCCGCGCGAAGTGGTATTCGGACAACGCACACAGCGCGGCCAATTGTCCGAGGCTGATGGCATCGGCCAAGTGACTGTCGACGTAATCCACCAGCAACCGCCGCTGATGAGCGGCCAGGCCACCTTTGAGGCGAAGCCCCTGACGCTGGCCCACCTGGCTGAGCAGCAGGTGATTGAGCAATTCATGGGCCAGGCTGGTGGTCAGTAGGCGCTCACCGGGTTCGTCCCAGTTCAGCGCGATCAACTGGCGAAAACGCTGTGCCTGTCGCGGGTCGTCGAGGAATGTCTCCTCGTGCAACTGCACCTGCCGGGGCTCGCAGTCCAGCAGCGTGACGCACCCCAGGGCAAATTGTTCAGCGCTGAAATACAGGTGGGCGAGGCGAATCTCGCCGTTGATGACCCAGGCTGACTCATGCCCGGCCGGCAGGATGCAGAGTTTGTCCGGTCCCCCCGTGGTGTCGGGCCGTTCGCGGCGAAACGTACCGGTGCCGCCAGCGATGTAGCATGACAACGTGTGGTGGGTCGGCGCCTCGTAGTCCTGGGCGTCGTGGTGATTGCTCCACAAAGCGGCCGCCAAGCCGTCCCCGAGCTCGGCGCTGTGCTCCAGACGAGCATTGGGCGAGCTGTTGAGGGCTTGAAAGACTTGCAGGGTTTGCAGTGTGGACATGATCGGTTCTCCAACGCTTGCATCCTACCCTGTCGGTCGATCCATGCCAGCCTTGTCTGTCGACAAAACCGCAAGTTTACGCAAGCGCCGGGTCAATGGCCGCGGGACACTGAGCGTCATTGTCAGGAGCCGCTACCATGAACCTCTCGTTGTACCTGCTTACCGTGCTCATCTGGGGCACCACCTGGATTGCCCTGAAACTGCAGTTGGGCGTCGTCGCCATCCCCGTGTCGATTGTCTATCGCTTCGGCGTTGCGGCCCTGATTCTGTTTGCGATGCTCTTGCTCAGCCGGCGCTTGCAGGTGATGAATCGGCGCGGTCATTTGATTTGCGTTGCCCAGGGCCTGTGTCTGTTCTGTATCAATTTCATGTGCTTCCTGACCGCCAGCCAGTGGATTCCCAGTGGGTTGGTCGCTGTGGTGTTTTCCACCGCCACGCTCTGGAACGCCCTCAATGCCCGCGTGTTCTTCGGTCAGCGGATTGCCCGTAACGTGCTGTTGGGGGGCGCCCTGGGGCTGCTGGGGCTGGCGCTGCTGTTCTGGCCGGAACTGGCCGGCCATAGTGCCAGCCCGCAAACCTTGCTTGGCTTGGCGCTGGCGTTGCTGGGCACCTTGTGTTTCTCGGCAGGCAACATGCTGTCGAGCCTGCAACAGAAGGCCGGCCTCAAGCCGTTGACCACCAATGCCTGGGGCATGGCTTATGGCGCGGCGATGCTGGCGGTGTGGTGTGCATTCAAAGGCATCCCGTTCGATATGGAATGGAACACGCGCTACATTGGCTCGCTGTTGTACCTGGTGATCCCGGGTTCGGTGATCGGCTTTACGGCCTATCTGACGCTGGTGGGGCGCATGGGGCCGGAGCGGGCGGCGTATTGCACCGTGTTGTTCCCGGTGGTGGCGTTGAACGTGTCGGCGTTTGCCGAGGGCTACCAGTGGACGGCGCCGGCATTGGTGGGGCTGGTGTTGGTGATGCTGGGTAACGTGCTGGTGTTTCGCAAACCCCGGCCACAGCCCATGAAGGCCGCCTTGGGCGCACGTTGAAATGACCGTGTTGGCCGGCCCGCTGAGGCGGACCGGCCTAAGGGTTTACTTCCAGACTTGCGGGTTGACCAGGTTCTGCGGTCGCTCGCCCAGCAATGCGCTGCGCAGGTTATCCACAGCAAGATCGGCCATGGCGGCACGGGTTTCGTGGGTGGCCGAGCCGATATGGGGCAGGGTGACGGCGTTTTTCAGTTGGAACAGCGGCGATTGGACCAGCGGTTCTTTCTCGTAGACATCTAGCCCGGCACCGCGGATGCGATTGTTCTGCAGGGCTTCGATCAGTGCCGGTTCATCCACCACCGGGCCACGGGAAATGTTGACCAGGATGGCGCTCGGTTTCATCAGGCCCAGTTCACGCTGGCCGATCAGATGGCGGGTCTTCTCGCTCAATGGCACGACGAGGCAGACGAAGTCCGCTTCGGCCAGCAACGTGTCCAGTTCGCGAAATTGTGCGCCCAATTGGTTTTCCAGTTCAGTCTTGCGGCTGTTGCCGCTGTAGAGGACCGGCATGTTGAACCCCAGCCGGCCACGCCGGGCAATGGCCGCGCCGATGTTGCCCATGCCGACGATACCCAGCGTCTTGCCATGTACATCGCTGCCGAACAGTTGCGGGCCGACCGTCGCCTGCCATTGGCCAGCCTTGGTCCAGGCGTCCAATTCTGCCACGCGCCTGGCGCTGCTCATCAGCAGGGCGAAGGCCAGGTCGGCGGTGCTTTCGGTGAGTACGTCGGGGGTGTTGGTGAGCATGATCCCGCGCTCATTGAAGTAGGCCAGGTCATAGTTGTCGTAACCCACCGACACACTGGACACCACTTGCAGGTTCGCAGCGCTTTGCAGTTGCTCGCGCCCGAGCTTGCGACCGACCCCGATCAGCCCGTGGGCGTGGGGCAGGGCTTCGTTGAACTGTGCGTTGATATCGCCCCTGGACGGGCTCGGCACGATCACGTCGAAGTCCTGTTGCAGGCGCTCGACCATCTTGGGCGTGATACGGCTGAAGGCAAGTACGGTTTTTTTCATCGTGCAAGGCTCATCGGGGGAGAAGATACCAAGCACGCTAACATTCCTGGCCAGGGTTGGGCGAGAGGGGAAAGCGACTGAGCGCTGCAAATCCCTTGTGTGCGAGCCTGCTCGCGATGGCGTTACATCAGTCACATAGAAGAGGCTGATAGATCGCTATCGCGAGCAGGCTCGCTCCCACAGGGGCTCTACTTCATCTTTTGGATATCTACGCCGCCCGCAGGGAAATAAAGGCGTAATTGACCGGCGCTTCTGTGACGACCCGCGCGCCGCAGGCCAATACCTGGCTGGCCACATCATCGCCAGACAGATGGAACTGCCATTCACTGGCGTGCTGTTGCGCAGGTTGCAGGCGTACCTGATCGAGGGCGGCCACGAATGCGTTCATCTGTGGCAGGTACGCGGTGAACCCGTCGCCCTTGAGCGCGGTGGTGCGGATGCCCAGGGCGGCGCAGATGCGGTCCTTGATGGCGATCTCTTCACGGTCGGCCTGGCGTGAGCGTTCGATCAACCGGACCAGTTCCTGGTCGACCAGTTCACCGCCGAGTATCAGTTGCGGCCCGGTTTCCCACGACTCTGGAGGGCATTCCTTGATGGCGATATTGAGGGGAATGTGCGGGTTGATTTCCATCGGATAGATGCGGCACACCAAGGGGCGGCGCTCATAGATACGGCACAGATTTTCTTCGTCAAGGTTCCGGCAACGGCCGACGTTGTAGGCGGCAAAAGTGATTGCGACAAGGGCCTCGGTGCTGCCGCTGTGGACCACCGCCGAACGGCGCTCGGCATGCTCGCGCTGCGCCGCCGGCAGGCCGAGGCCGTTGGGCAGGAAGGCTTCTACCAGGACAATCACCTGGCCGCCGTCGTCCGCCCACATCCGGGCCTCGTCGAGGGTCAGGGGAACATGGTGATCGGTGCAGCATTTGCCGCACCCTACACAGGAAAACGTTGTGTTCATTGAGTGCCCGGTCACAGAAAGCTGGGGACGGCGACAGAAAAACGCCGTGATGGACCGTGCGAAGCAAATTATGCGCCACTCACCGGTCGGTAGCGGCCGGGCGGATCGAGTCCCACTCGGTCACGTAGGCGGTTTTGGTTTTCTTGCGGTAGAGGCACAACTCGGTGCCGATCGCCTCTTTCATGTGTTTCTGTGGGTATTGGCCTTGCAGCAATAGCGCGGTGTAGCCGACTCGGTCGTCGAACTGAGCGGCGCTACCCACCGGCTCAGCACGCTTCAAGCCGCTGGCCTTGATGCAACTGGCCAGCACGGCTTTGTCGTGGGCGGTCCAGGCGTCCGGGCTTGAGGCATGGGCCTGGGAGGCCAGGACGGTGAGGCCGAGGAGAGTCAGTATGCGGATTTTCATCAGGGAGCCTTGTTCTGGGAAGCCAGGACAAGAGTATGCCTGAGGTTGTCGGACGATGATCGCTCCCGCGCTGAAGCGCCGAAGCGATCAACCGATATGGCTCAGCGTCCTTGCTCGGCAACGGCTTTGGCCGCTGTGATCAGGCATTTGGTCAGTTCTGGTGAGGAGAACTTGGTGAGCACGCCGTTGGCGCCGGCCAGTCGGGCTTTTTCGCTGTTCATGGCGCTGTCCAGCGAGGTGTGCAGCAACACGTAGAGGTGGGCGAAGTCCGGTGTTTCGCGCAGGGTCCGGGTGAGGGCGTACCCGTCCATCTCCGACATCTCGATGTCCGAGACGATCAGGTTGATCTGTTCGGCCGTGCCTTGCAGGTCCAGCAGGCATTCGATGGCTTCCTTGGCGCTGCGTGCGGTGTGGCATTGCAGGCCGAGGTTGCGCAGGGTGTGCACCGATTGCTGTAGCGCGACCTGGCTGTCGTCGACCACCAGGATCCGTGCGTTGCCCAGTACCTCGGCGTCTTCCATGTTCAGTTCGGTCGGCGCGGTTTCGATCTGTGCCGGTGCGATGCCGTGGATGACCTTTTCGATGTCCAGTACCTGCACCAGCGTGCCGTCCACCGAGGTCACGCCGGTGATGTACGAACGCACACCGCCGGAGCCGTAGGGCGGTGGTTTGATGTCGGTGGTCAGGCAATGCACGATCTTGCTCACCGCTTGCACATGCAAGCCCTGTTTGGAGCGGCTGACGTCAGTGACGATCAGGCAGCCACCGTCCGGATCCTCCAGCGGGCGCTCGCCAATGGCACGGCTCAGGTCGATCACCGACAACGATGCCCCGCGCAGGGTGGCGATGCCTTTGACGTGCGGATGCGACTCCGGCAGCTTGGTCAACGTTGGGCAGGGAATGATTTCACTGACCTTGAGCAGGTTGATTGCCATCAGCTTGCCGCTGCGCAAGGTAAACAGCAGAAGCGAAAGTGAATCTGCGCGGCCTTTGTTGGAGGACATAAAAACCTTCTGTGGAAAAAGGTGGGGCGAGCATACCGATCGCCAAAACAGCTTTTGATATTGGGTTATCGACTCGTCGGGGACAGGCTTTAGGGCGAAAGCCATCGGCAACCCAATTCACCCGGTCAATCTCCTTTGAGTGCCCCAACCCACAGGTTTCTATTTCAGCCCCAACCGTCGGGCCATCCGCCCCAGGTTGGCTCGGTCCAAGCCCAGCTCCCGGGCGGCGCTGGCCCAGTTGTGTTGGTGACGCTCCAGGCAGGCTGCGATCAGCTTGCGTTGGAACGTGTCCAGCGCTTCGCGCAAGTCCCCCGTTACGCCCTCCGCCGTCGGTGCTGGGCTGATGGACGAAGGTGCGGGGTTATCCACAGGCGCTTGGGGCAAATCCAGGTCCTGGGCGCTGAGGCTGAGGATTTTCGGTCGCACCGGGCACCGACCCAAGGCCTTCAAGGCGCTACGGCCGATCAGGTGTTCCAGTTCGCGCACATTGCCCGGCCAGTCGTAGGCCAGCAGTGCGGCCTGGGCGTCGCTGGTCATGCGCAGGCTGCCCAGGCCCATGCGCGAGCGATTGTGTTCCAGGAAAAAACCGCTGAGCAGCAGCACGTCCCGTCCGCGGTCACGCAGCGCCGGCACCAGCAGCGGATACACACTCAAGCGATGGTAGACATCGGCCCGATAACGACCGTTGCGCACTTCTTCGGCAAGGTCGCGATTGGTGGCTGCGATCAGGCGCACATCGACCCGGTGTTCTTTGTCCGAGCCCAGGCGTTGCAGTTGACCGCTTTGCAGTACTCGCAGCAACTTGGCCTGGACGGTCAGGGACAATTCACCCACTTCGTCGAGGAACAGGGTGCCGCCGTCGGCCAGTTCGAACTTGCCGCGCCGATCGTTCGTGGCCCCAGTGAAGGCGCCCCGTACATGGCCGAAGAGTTCACTTTCCACCAGCGTATCGGGCAGGGCGGCACAGTTGAGGCTGATGAGTGGCTGCTCGGCGCGTTTTGACGCGGCATGGATGGCCCGGGCGACCAGTTCCTTGCCCACACCGGTTTCGCCGGTGATCAGTACTGTCAGGTCGCTGCCGCCCACCAGTGCAATCTCTTCCACCAAGCGCTTGTGGACTTTGCTCTGGCCAACCATGTCGCGAGATTGTTGGTCGCTGGCCTGGCGATAGACCTCGGCGCGGCGGTGCTCATCCTCGGCCTTCAAGGCCAGGCGCTCGATGCGCTCGGCGGCGCTGACCGTGGCGGCGGCGAGGCTGGCGAAGGCTTGCAAGGCACTGAGGTCGATGGGCTCGAAGCGCTCCGGGTCCAGCGAATCCAGGGTCAGCAGGCCCCAGGGCCGTTCGTCGACGAACAGCGGGCAGCCCATGCAGTCGTGAACTTCCAGATGCTCGGCGAGCCCCTCGACCAGCCCATCGTACGGATCCGGCAGGCCGCTGTCGGCGGCGAAGCGGGTGGGCTGTGGGTTGGCCAGCAGCACTTCGAAGCGCGGGTGCTCACTGACCCGGAATCGCCGGCCTAGTGTATCGGTGCTCAGGCCATCCACGGCGAGTGGCACCAGGCAGTCGCCGTCCAGGCGCAACAACGCTGCTGCATCGCAGGGCAGCAGGGTTCGCAAAGTGCCGAGCAGGCGACGATAACGTTCGCCTTCAGGCAGTTCGCGGGACAGATCGGCCACCAGTGGCAGCAGGGAGGTCAGCAGGGCGGTTGCGGTCATAATGACTCCATGTAGTCTTGATGACTATAAAACGGACCGTGTCTTTATGACTATTGTGTTTTTAACTTGATGATATTTAAGGAAAAAAATTGTGGCATGGAAACTGATAAGGCTTGCCTAGCTGTTATCGGTCATACGCCAGGAGTCACCCTATGCTCAGTCGAGAAGAACGCGCCATCATTCGCTCCACCGTTCCGTTGCTTGAAAGCGGGGGGGAGGCGCTGATCACTCACTTCTATCGCATGATGCTGTCCGAATACCCTCAGGTGCGCCCATTGTTCAACCAGGCTCACCAGGCCAGTGGCGATCAACCGCGGGCCTTGGCCAACGGTGTGTTGATGTATGCGCGGCACATTGACCAACTCGATCAATTGGGTGACCTGGTGGCGAAGATCGTCAACAAGCACGTTGCCCTGCAGATCCTGCCGGAACATTACCCGATTGTCGGTTCGTGCCTGCTGCGGGCAATCGCCGAAGTGCTGGGCGCAGAGATCGCCACGCCCGAAGTGATTGCGGCGTGGGGCGCAGCCTACAACCAGTTGGCCGATATCCTGATCGGCGCCGAAGCGGGCATGTACGACAAGAAGGCCGAGGCGCCGGGTGGCTGGCGTGGCGAGCGTGAATTCATCCTGGCGGCCAAAGTGCAGGAAAGCTCGGAGATCACCTCGTTTTACTTTGAACCGGCGGACAAGGGGCCGATTCTGCTGGCCGAGCCGGGCCAGTACATCGGCATGACGCTCATGCTCGATGGCGAGGAAGTGCGCCGTAACTATTCACTGTCGGCCCTGGCGGACAACGGTCAATACCGCATCAGCGTCAAGCGCGAACCGGGCGGGCGCGTGTCCAATCACCTGCATCATCATTTTGACGTTGGCAGCCGCATCCAGTTGTTCCCGCCGTCCGGGGATTTCTACCTGACTGCCAGCGACAAGCCGCTGGTGCTGATCAGTGGTGGCGTCGGCATCACCCCGACCCTGGCCATGTTGCAGGCGGCGCTGCAAACCGAGCGGCCGGTGCATTTCATTCACTGCGCGCGCAACGGCCGTGCCCATGCGTTCCGCGACTGGATCGACGACCTGGCCAATCGGCATCCACAGCTCAAGCGCTTTTACTGCTACGACGAAGACGACGGCTTGAGCCCGGCGGCCGACAAGGTGGGGCTGTTGAGCCAGGAGCAACTGGCGCAATGGCTGCCACAGCAACGTGACCTGGACGCCTATTTCCTCGGGCCGAAGGGGTTCATGGGCGCGGTCAAGCGCCACCTCAAGGCTTTGGGCGTGCCGGACCAGCAGAGCCGTTACGAGTTCTTCGGGCCGGCGGCGGCGCTGGAATAAGGTCGCTGCCAACCCGGGAAACCGGGTTGGCTTCATCGCGAAGACGTCGACACATTCAGCCCCAATGCAAACTGACCCACCGCTTTCGCGAGCAAGCCTCACACATTGGATCTGCGTCAGACACAAAATGTGTGTTCACCACCGATTCCAGTGTGGGAGCGGGCTTGCTCGCGAAGGCGGCGGCAGGTTCATCCCTGTCCACCTGCCAGAATTAATCGGCGCTTAACCTTCTAGCGGTCTATTTCCCTTTCAATGTCGACGCCCGCTGCTCGTTCACTGTCATGGTCTGCGTGTAGACTTTGGGCATCCGAGCGCGCGCCCGAGTGTCGCCGTGCCGCGCGTCGATCCATGCAGACAAAGGGAAACGCAATGAGTGAGGAAATGATGCGGTTAGGCCGTGAGCGGCGCTATCTGGTGCTGCTGGGGCTGATCTGCCTGGCGCTGATCGGCGGCGCGCTGTACATGCAAGTGGCCCTCGGTGAGGCGCCGTGCCCGCTGTGTATCTTGCAACGCTATGCGCTGTTGTTGATCGCGATCTTCGCCTTCATCGGTGCGGCCATGCGCACCCGCGGCAGCCTGACGATCTTCGAAGGCCTGGTGGTGCTCAGCGCCCTGGTCGGTGCTGGTGTGGCAGGGCATCACGTCTACACCCAGTTCTTCCCCGCGGTCAGTTGCGGCATCGACGTGTTGCAACCGATAGTCGATGACCTGCCGTTGGCGAAGATATTTCCGTTGGGGTTCCAGGTCGATGGCTTTTGCTCCACCCCCTACCCACCGATCCTGGGTCTGTCCCTGGCGCAGTGGGCGCTGGTGGCCTTCGTCTTGACGGTGGTGCTGGTGCCGTTGCTGGTGTCACGTAACCGCAAACAGATTCGCTGAGGCACCGTCATGAAACGCCCCGGTTTCTCTTCTGGAGAGCCGGGGCGTTTTGCGTTTCACTCTTGAGCCGGACCGTCCTTGATCCGAGGCAAGAATAGCCTGCGACAATGTGCGACATGTTGTCACATATCTTGAGGCGCTCAGCCTTTGCGAGGGCGATTAAAAGCTCCTTCCTATAACAAAAAGCTGCCTGGTTTCGCAAAATGTGTATCGGCTGCAGCAGGCATTTTTAACAGCGAGGCGTCGGGCGCCAGAGCCCCCGAAAACTGGGCGCTTGCCGAGCAAATAACCTCTTCGTGATCCTCTCGAGCTGTCTAAATCGGGCATAGTAGCCTTACGTTTTTTGGGGTTCTTGTTGAGAATTAATTTCGATAACATGCTGGCTTGTTGCAATATCTGCGAAAGATTGTTGCCGGATTGGATAAAAATTATTTCGAGATGAGACATGGTCTACAGCGCCTCACCTCACTACAATCGCCCGCACCGAATTTCCGACCCGGCTCAAGCTTGAGCACGAGAGTGGTCGAAGGGCGCCAGCGCCCCATGCGACCCCAGGTGTCGGTGCCTCCAACTACCCGCACCAAATGGAATTGGGCTTGAACTAGGCCTTTGACCAACGAATAAGAACTCACTGCTGGCCCAGGATGTGTCGAACAGCCGCTGACGTTTGACGGGCAGCCCTTATTCAATCCAAGAAAATGCCAACCCTTGGCAGGGTGAAGTGTTGGCGATCAAAACCCAACTGCATTGCGCAAGCTGCTTTAGAGGTCGTGAGATGAGTAAAAACAGGTACCCCCGATTACTAGGCTTGTTGCCGCTGCTCGGCACGTTGCTGCTGGGAGGCTGCAACATGACCTTGCTCGATCCCAAGGGCCAGGTCGGCCTGGATGAACGAAACCTGATCATCACCGCTACGCTGCTGATGTTGCTGGTCGTTGTGCCGGTCATCGTCATGACCTTCCTGTTCGCCTGGAAGTACCGCGCAACCAATACCCAGGCTACCTACACGCCGAAGTGGTCGCATTCGACCAAGATCGAAGTGGCGGTGTGGACCATTCCGGTGCTGATCATCATTGCCCTGGGTTACATCACCTACAAGTCGACCCACGCCCTGGACCCGTATCGTCCGCTGGATTCCGACGTCAAGCCGATCACCATTGAAGTGGTCTCCATGGACTGGAAGTGGCTGTTCATCTATCCGGAACAAGGCATTGCGACGGTCAACAAGATCGTGTTCCCGGCGCATACGCCGATCAACTTCAAGGTCACTTCCGACACCGTGATGAACTCGTTCTTCATCCCGGGCCTGGGCGGCCAGATCTACGCGATGGCGGGCATGCAGACCAAGCTGCACCTGATCGCCAACCAGAATGCCGAACTCGACGGTATCTCCGCCAACTACAGCGGCGCGGGTTTTACCGGCATGAAGTTCAAAGCAATCGCCACGACCCAGGAAGATTTCGACACCTGGGTCAACGATGTGAAGAAGGCACCTAAACAGCTTGAAAAAGCTGAATACGAAGCCCTTTCCAAACCGAGCCAGAACAACCCAGTCGAACTCTACTCGTCGGTTACGCCAAACCTGTTCCAGACCATCATCGACAAGTATGAAGGGATGAATCCGGGCAAGCCGATGCACCACGAGAAGAGCGAAAAGGAAGTGGCCCACAACATGGAAGGGATGGACATGAGTTCGCATTCAGCTGCCGGGGCAGAGGAGTAAACGATGTTTGGTAAATTAAGTTGGGAAGCGATCCCGTTCCACGAGCCGATTGTCATGGTGACCCTCGCCATCATCGCGCTCGGTGGTCTGACGCTGTTCGCGGGGATCACTTACTTCAAGAAGTGGACCTACCTGTGGACCGAATGGCTGACGTCGGTCGACCACAAGAAAATCGGCGTGATGTACATCATCGTCGCCATGGTCATGCTGCTGCGCGGTTTTGCCGACGCCATCATGATGCGTACCCAGCTGGCCATGGCCACCGAGGGTTCGCCTGGCTACCTGCCGCCTGAACACTATGACCAGATCTTCACCGCCCACGGTGTGATCATGATCATCTTCATGGCGATGCCATTCTTCACCGGCCTGATGAACCTTGCAGTGCCGCTGCAGATCGGCGCGCGTGACGTTGCCTATCCGTTCCTGAACTCCCTGAGCTTCTGGCTGCTGGTGTCCGGCGTGGTGCTGATCAACCTGTCCCTGGGCGTTGGCGAATTCGCCAAGACCGGCTGGGTTGCCTATCCACCGCTGTCGGGTCTGCAATACAGTCCGGGCGTGGGCATGGACTACTACATCTGGGCGCTACAGCTATCTGGATTGGGGACAACGCTGACGGGGGTCAACTTCCTCGCCACCGTGCTGAAAATGCGTACCCCGGGCATGAAGCTGATGGACATGCCGATCTTCACCTGGACCTGCACCTGGGCCAACGTCCTGATCGTCGCTTCGTTCCCGATCCTGACCGCTACCCTGGCCCTGCTGACGCTTGACCGTTACATGGATTTCCACATTTTCACCAATGAACTGGGTGGAAATCCGATGATGTACGTCAACCTGTTCTGGGCCTGGGGTCACCCCGAGGTGTACATCCTGATCCTGCCGGCGTTCGGGATTTTCTCCGAAGTCATCTCGACCTTCTCCGGCAAGAAACTGTTCGGCCACCACTCGATGATCTACGCCAGCGGCGCGATCTCGGTGCTGGGCTTCATGGTCTGGCTGCACCACTTCTTCACCATGGGCTCGGGTGCCAGCGTCAACGCCTTCTTCGGCCTGGCGACCATGCTGATCTCGATCCCGACGGGTGTGAAGCTGTTCAACTGGCTGTTCACCATCTACCAGGGCCGCCTGCGTTTCACCAGCCACGTGCTGTGGACCCTGGGCTTCATGGTGACCTTCGCCATCGGCGGCATGACCGGCGTACTGCTGGCCATTCCAGGTGCTGACTTCGTGTTGCACAACAGCCTGTTCGTGATCGCACACTTCCACAACGTGATCATCGGCGGTGCGGTGTTTGGCTACATCGCCGGTTTCGCCTTCTACTTCCCGAAAGCGTTCGGCTTCAAGCTGCACGAAGGTTGGGGCAAGGCAGCGTTCTGGTTCTGGATCTCGGGCTTCTTCGTCGCGTTCATGCCGCTCTATGCACTGGGCTTCATGGGCATGACCCGTCGCTTGAACGCCACCACCAACCCTGAGTGGGTGCCGTACCTGTACGTCGCCATGTTCGGTGCGGTGATGATCGCTGTTGGTATCGCCTGCCAGCTGATCCAGTTGTACGTCAGCGTGCGCGATCGCAACAAGCCAGAGAACATATGCGAACACGGCGACCCGTGGAATGCCCATACCCTGGAATGGTCGACCTCTTCGCCACCGCCGTTCTACAACTTCGCGGTGCTGCCCAAAGCAGACGTCATCGACCCGTTCACCGAAGCCAAGGAAGCCGGCACTGCGTACCAGGCTCCGGCCAAGTACGAGCCGATCCACATGCCCAACAACACCGCTACCGGTGTGGTCATGGGCGCGCTGCTGACCGTGTTCGGTTTCGCAATGATCTGGCACATCTGGTGGCTGGCCATCGCCAGCCTGGTTGGCACTGTCGTGTACTTCACTATCCATGCCGCCCGTGACGATCAGGGTTACATGGTGCCGGTGGATGTCATCGAGCGCATCGAAGCCGAGCAGCACAAGCGCCTAGTAGCGGCCGGGAAAGTCCCCGCCACCGCCACCCGTGTTGAAACCTCGTTGGAACAGGCTTAAACCATGTCGAATTTAGTGACCACTGTTGGACACGCCCATGGTCATGACCATGGGCACGATGACCATCACCACGACTCGGGCGAGATGACCGTATTCGGTTTCTGGCTCTACCTGATGACCGACTGCATTCTGTTTGCGTCGATCTTCGCGGTGTACGCGGTGCTGGTAAACAACGTTGCCGGTGGCCCGTCGGGCCACGACATCTTTGAACTGCCGTACGTACTGGGCGAAACCGCGCTGCTGCTGTTCAGCTCGATCACCTACGGCTTCGCCATGCTGGCGTTGTTCAAGGGCAAGAAAACCCAGGTGCTGGGCTGGTTGGCCATGACCTTCCTGCTGGGCGCCGGCTTTATCGCCATGGAGATCAACGAGTTCCATATCCTGATCGCCGAAGGCTACGGTCCAAGCCGCAGCGGCTTCCTGTCCGGGTTCTTCACCCTGGTCGGCACCCACGGCCTGCACGTGACCAGCGGCCTGATCTGGATGGCGATCATGATGTACCAGGTCCATAAAAACGGCCTGACTGCCACCAACAAGACGCGCCTGAGCTGCCTGAGCCTGTTCTGGCACTTCCTGGACGTGGTGTGGATCTGCGTATTCACCGTTGTTTATCTGATGGGGACCCTGTAAATGGCTAACGCACATTCCCATGATGGCCATGACGCCGGCCACGGCAGCGTCAAGTCCTACGCCATCGGCTTCATCCTGTCGGTGATCCTGACCGTCATCCCGTTCGGCCTGGTGATGTACCCGTCGCTGCCCAAGAGCCTGACCCTGTGGATCATCCTGATCTTCGCCGTGGTCCAGGTACTGGTGCACCTGGTGTACTTCCTGCACCTGGACCGCTCCGCCGCCCAACGTAACAACGTGGTCGCATTTGTCTTTGCCGCGATCGTGATTGTCCTGCTGGTTGGCCTGTCGTTGTGGATCATGTTCAGCATCCACACCAACATGATGGCGCACTGAGGAAAGTCCGGATGTCCCTGAAGCACTTTATCCAAATCACCAAACCGGGGATCATTTTCGGTAACGTGCTTTCTGTGGCAGGCGGGTTTTTCCTGGCCTCGAAAGGGCATGTCGATCTGGCCATCTTCCTGGCGGCGATGATCGGCACTTCCCTGGTGGTGGCGTCCGGTTGCGTGTTCAACAATTGCATCGACCGTGACATCGATATCAAGATGGAACGCACCAAGAATCGGGCGCTGGTCCAGGGCCTGATTCCGGTGCAACTGGCCCTGGCATTCGCCACGGTGCTGGGCGTGGCCGGCGTGGCGCTGCTGTACTGGGTGGCCAACCCGTTGGCGGCGTTGTTCGCGGTGATCGGTTTTGTCATCTACGTCGGCCTCTACAGCCTGTACCTCAAGCGCAAGTCGGTCCACGGCACGCTGGTGGGCAGCCTGTCGGGGGCGATGCCGCCAGTGATCGGCTACGTAGCGGTGAGCAACCGCTTCGACATGGCGGCGCTGACGCTGCTGGTGATGTTCAGCCTGTGGCAGATGCCGCATTCCTATGCCATCGCGATCTTCCGTTTCAACGACTACCTGGCGGCCTCGATTCCGGTGCTGCCGGTCAAGCGCGGCATCCGCGTGGCCAAGAAGCACATCCTGCTCTACATCCTGGCCTTCCTCGTGGCGACCTTGATGCTGACCTTCAGCGGCTATGCCGGCATGAGCTACCTCGCCGTCGCCGCTGCCATGGGCATGTACTGGCTGTACATGGCCTGGACCGGCTACAAGGCGGTGGATGACAGGGTCTGGGCACGCAAGTTGTTCGTGTTTTCGATCTTCACCATTACCGCCCTGAGCGTCATGATGTCCCTGGACTTCAAAGTGCCGAGTGAGCTGCTGCTGACTTACGCGCCTTAAGCTTCAGACGCTGTAAAAAAAGCCCCGCCTTCGAGAGAAGTGCGGGGCTTTTTCTTGGGTATTACTTCGGGCTCCCACAAGGGGAAACTCAACGTGGGCTTATTGCTGGGCGATGCTGTAGCCGTCGAAGGCTTTCTGCTGTTGCAACGCGGCGACGATGCCTTTGCGGGTGGCCGGTTGTTCGGTGCCGTCATTGTCCAGGAAGGTTTCGCTTTCCAGCTCGGCTTCGTCGCCTTCGCCTACGAAGTTGAAACCCAGGAACTCGAAGGCCTGGCGGTCAACGTTCGGCTTGGAGCGTGGTGTGCGCAGGGGCAGGGTGACGCTGATGCCATCCTTGCTGATGACAAACACTTCGGCTTCCTTCTTGGCCCGCGAGGCCTTGCCCTTGCTGCCGCTCGGGTTGCTGATGGCTTGGTGGGTCTGGTTCAGCACTTTCAGGGCCAGGCCATAGACCACTTCCTGAAACGACGGGTCATCCTTGTAGCTGGAGAGGATACGGCTGATCGGGAAGCGGCTGCTCAGGTCTTCCAGGGCTGCGAAATCGGCGGCTTCGGCGTCCTTGAGTTGTTTGAGCTGGCCCATCAGTTCGTAGGCTTTGTCGTCGTCGAACGCATCGTGAGCCTGGCGGATGGCATTGCGCAGTTCGCGGATCTGGTCGCTTTCGCGGTTCGACTGGAACGCATCAAGGACCATTTCGCTGATGGTTTTGGCCTGGGGCAGATGCTGTGAAAGATTGATGGAGTTTTCGTATTCCGCTTTGGACGACAGGGTGACTACGGATTCAGCGGTGTTGGAATCGGACATTGAAATTTCACTACTTCTGTTAGCGGGATGAGGCGAGAAAGGCATTGAGCTTTTTTCCGGTCGCCTAATCTATTGGACGCGGGCGGTGTTGTCACGGTCGGAGCTCATTCACAAATCACATTCTTGCCCGACATTTTGGAGCGATACAGCGCCTGGTCCGCCCGGTGCAGCAATGCCGTCTTCTGTTCATCCTCGAATCGCTGCACCACGCCAAAGCTCATGGTGATCTGGAAGTCGCCCACCGGCAGCAGGTCGGACAAGCCTCGACGAATACTCTCGGCCAGCAGGCGAGCGTTGGCCAGGGTGGTGCTGGGCAGGATCATGATGAATTCGTCACCGCCCCAGCGCACCAGCAAATCGCCGTCGCGCTCGCAGCGCTTGACGCTCTGCACCACTTGCACCAGCGCCGCATCGCCGAAGGCGTGGCCGTAGCGATCATTGATGTCCTTGAAATCGTCGACGTCCATGGCGATCAGTGACAATGGCTCGCGAAAACGCTGCGCGCGCTCACAGGCCAGCGGCAGCGCCTGGTCCAGACGATAACGGTTGGCGACCCGGGTCAGGGCGTCGGTTTCGGCAAGCCTGCGGTTTTCGTCCAGCTGGATCTGCAACTGATGGTTGACCCGGGACAGTTCGCGGGTACGTTCTTCGATCACGGCTTCCAGAGATTTGTTGCGTCGTTCCAGTTGCTCGAACAGGCGCTTCTTGTCATCGACGCTGCGATGGGCGCCGATCATGCGCGCCACCGTGCCGTCGGGGTTACGGGCGATCACATGGCCGCGATCCTCAATCCAGATGTAGCCCCCGTCGCGCGTGCGGCAACGGTACTCGGCCTGGTATCTGTGGGATCGTTGTTCCAGGTGGTCGTCGAACAACGCCATGACCCGTGGATAGTCATCCGGGTGGATGACGCTCTCCCAGGTCAGCACGGTGTTTTCCAGCGAGTGAGGCAGGTAGCCAAGCATCGTGTACCAGCCAGGGTTGCGGTAGACGAAGCCGGTGTTGGCATTCCAGTCCCAGATGCCATCGCTGACCAGTTCCAGGATGGTGTGCAGTACGCCTTCGTCCAGATCGGACAGGTCGAACCGCAGCATGTCGATGTTCGAGGCATCTCCCATCGTCGTTTCCTCAATCCGCCTTGATATCAAAATGCTCGCCCAAGGAGGAAGAGTAGCTGATGGGGGGCGGGGTCACTAGCGGGGGGGGCGCCCGTCATCATTCGGCTGGTGTTTGGGGTTTGCCCCATTTCTCCAGCGCAAACTCGACAAAACTGCGCAGCTTCGGCAAACGGTAGCGATCCTGCGCGTACATCAGGCTCATCGGGCGATGGGGCAACTGGTAGTCCTGCAACAACGCCACCAGGTGACCATCCTTCAGGTCCTGGGCCACGAGCGCATCGGGCAGCATCACCACGCCCATCCCGGCCAGGGCGGCGCGATGCAGGCCCGAGGAGCTGTTGATCAGCATCGGTCCGTTTACCGGGACCTTGATCTCGCCTTCCGGGCCGTTGATCGGCCAGAGATCCTGGGCGAAGCGCCAGTCATCTCCTGCCAAATAGGCGAACGACAGGCAATCGTGCTGTTGCAGGTCGACGGGTTTTTCCGGCGTGCCTCGCCGGGCCAGGTAAGCAGGGGCGGCGCAGATGGTCAGGGTGTAGTCCACCAACGGACGGGCAATCAGTTTCGGGTCGGGATTGCCGAGTCGGATGGCGACGTCGAATCCATGTTCGAGCAGGTCCAGCCGCTGGTTGGTCAGCACCACGTCGAGCTTGACCTGGGCGAAGCGCCGGCTGAATTCGGCCAGCGCCGGCGCGAGGCGTTCGGAGCCGAAGGTCAGCGGCGCGGTGATGCGCAGGGTGCCGGTGGGCTCGCCCTGGGTCTGTTCGGCCAAGCGTTCGGAATCGGCCACCAGCCCCAGCACTTCCAGGCAACGCTGATAGTAGGTCGAGCCGAACTCGGTCAGGCGCTGGCGCCGGGTTGTACGGTTGATCAGGCGCACGCCGAGACGTTGCTCCAGTGCACGAAGATGATTGCCCACCATGGTGGTGGACATTTCGCACGCCTGGGCCGCCGCCGTCAGGCTTCCGGTTTCTACCACCTTCACGTAAACAGTCATTGCCTGGAATAAATCCATTATCAAGCTCAGCTTTTAAATGATTGAAGTAAAGCGGCGTTTATCCAGCCTTGGTGGCTAACCATACTGGAAAAAACCAACCCAATGGAGCTTGATGCCATGACCGCTGCCTGCCTGATGACCACTTACCAACCTCTGGCGCTGAGTTTCACCCATGGCTTGGGTACGCGCTTGTGGGACCAGGACGGCCGCGAGTACCTCGATGCGGTGGCGGGCGTGGCGGTGACCAATGTCGGCCACTCCCACCCTCGGCTGGTGGCCGCCATCAGCGAGCAGGCCGGCCTGCTGTTGCACACGTCCAACCTGTACAGCATCGATTGGCAACAACGCCTGGCGCAAAAGCTCACCCAACTGTCTGGGCTGGATCGGGCGTTTTTCAACAACTCGGGCGCCGAGGCCAACGAAACCGCGCTGAAACTGGCGCGCCTCTATGGCTGGCACAAGGGCATTGAGCAGCCATTGGTGGTCGTCATGGACAATGCCTTCCATGGACGCACCTTGGGCACAATGTCCGCCAGTGACGGCCCGTCCGTGCGGCTGGGCTACAACCGATTGCCGGGGGATTTCATCAAGGTGCCGTTCGGCGATCTGGCCGCGCTGGAAGCGATCCGGCAGGCTCATGCCGAGCGCATCGTCGCGGTATTGGTGGAACCGATCCAGGGCGAGAGCGGTGTGCAGCTCGCCCCAGCGGGTTACCTCAAGGCCTTGCGGCAGCTGTGCAGCCGGCGCGCGTGGCTGTTGATGCTCGACGAGATCCAGACGGGCATCGGTCGTACCGGCCAATGGTTCGCGTTCCAGCACGAGGGCATCGTGCCGGACGTCATGACCCTCGCCAAAGGCCTGGGCAACGGCGTGCCCATTGGGGCCTGCCTGGCACGGGGTAAGGCTGCCGAGCTGTTTACCCCAGGCAGTCATGGCAGTACCTTTGGCGGTAATCCGCTGGCCTGTCGGGTCGGCTGCACGGTGCTGGACATCATTGAGCAACAAGCGCTGGTGGACAACGCCAGGCACCAGGGCGAACAGTTGTTGAGTCGGCTGCGCACCGAGTTGGCGGACAACCCGAATGTCTTGGCGATTCGCGGCCAGGGGTTGATGATTGGCATCGAACTCAAGCAACCGGTCCGCGACTTGGCCCTTCGCGCCGCCCAGGACCACGGTCTGCTGATCAATATCACCCGGGGCCAGACCATCCGCCTGCTGCCGCCGTTGACGATCGATGGGCGGGAAGTGGAGATGATTGTCCGGGGTGTCAGCCGCTGTCTGGCGCAGAGTTGAGGGGGCGTTCGCCCGGACGACGGTTTTTTTATCGGTCAGCCGGGCGAAGCGCGACGCAGCGCGACGGAATTTTTAACGATTACCGCGTTCCAACGCCTGCCAGAGTCGATCGCCTACACTTTGGCATTCAGACTGAAAAACCAGGAGCATCTTCATGTTCACCTCGCGTCGCTTGATCGTTGTCGCAACTGCCGTGGCCCTGTTGTCCGGCTGTGCGTCGCCTAACCCCTACGATAACCAGGGCCAGGCCTCTACCGATTCGTCGGGCATGAGTAAAACCGCCAAGTACGGCGGACTCGGTGCACTGGCTGGGGCGTTGGCCGGTGCGGCCATCAGTCACGATAACCGCGGTAAGGGTGCGTTGATCGGTGCAGCGGTGGTGGGGGCTTCCGCGGCCGGCTACGGCTACTACGCCGACCAGCAGGAAAAGAAACTGCGCGCCAGCATGGCCAATACCGGCGTTGAAGTGCAGCGCCAGGGCGACCAAATCAAACTGATCATGCCGGGCAACATCACCTTCGCCACCGACTCGGCGAACATCGCGTCCAGCTTCTACCAACCGCTGAACAACCTGGCCAACTCCCTCAGGGAGTTCAACCAGAACCAGATCGAAATCGTCGGCTACACCGACAGCACCGGCAGCCGCCAGCACAACATGGACCTGTCCCAGCGCCGTGCCCAGAGCGTGGCGACCTACCTGACGTCCCAGGGTGTCAGCGGCGCCAATCTGACGGCCCGCGGTGCCGGCCCGGACAACCCGGTGGCGAGCAACGCCGACGTCAATGGCCGTGCACAGAACCGTCGGGTCGAGGTCAACCTCAAGGCGATTCCGGGGCAGCAGTACCAGGCACCGCAGCAGTAGGGCCAGACTTATCAGCAGTATCCTTGATCGATGGGCTGTAGGTGAAAAAGGTGTAAACCTATTTCAGGACTAGACACTTCATCTAGTCCTGGTGTCACGCTTGTTTTCCTTGCAGCTCTTTCATTGACGAGGGTGGCCAATTCGGTGATTTCAGCGCTTGCAGGAATCGCTGGGTTTGCTCGAGGACGCCACCCGTCAGGGCATATTCGTCCAAGGTCTGGGTGCCTGCCGGATCGTCGTGTCGGATCAATTGCCCGCATTGGTTGTGGGCCGCGAAATCATCATCGGCATCGGCATCGGCATAACGCTCGGTGCAGCGAGCGGCTTCGCCTTTGCCTTGTTCGAAAACAGCCAGCGGGCGTAGCAGGTCGTCATAGTAAATCCGCCGCTGAGTCTCGCGGCTGTCCCAAGCCTGAACAAGCTGATCGCCATCGCCGAGGGGCACTGAACATCCAGTGTCGTCTCTTCTTCAAAGCAGCTATGACAGGGAACTAGCGCTATGCGCTCACATCTTCATTGCTCTTGCCATCAGGCAGCGTTACTTTGGAAAAAACGTTGTAAATATCCGCGTTTTGTTCCGAAACTAAACACGTCATGGTCAATTTTTTGTTGTACTGCTGCGCGTGTCTCGGTAATTCGACCCAGGAAAGCTTTGGTTTCCAATTTTGAAAGTGTAGAGAATTTTTCAGCTAACAAATTTTTCCAGTCTTTTATGGTTGTGTTGTTGAACTTCTCCCAGGTTTCGGTGTTAAAGACTTCTGAAAGCTCAATGTTGTTCAAGTTGTAGGTGGCATTTTTCTTTTCGGAAAAAGCTGATTCGTGATCAATGAGATAGATGTTTCCTTGGGTATCCCAAAGCTGGTTGCCAGAATTGTCATCGAATTCATTGATCAAGTAGTAAAAGAGTTTTGCTCTTTCGGGTAATGCATGTCGCTCTTTGGTGTTTGTGCTGGTGTTCGTAACTCTCTGCTGGATCATTGACTTCGCCTTCGCTTGAGTTGGCGGTACGAAATGAAAGCCGAGTCGCTCGCTTACTTCATAAGCAAAAGCCTCACTCTGTGATTCTTTTGGTGATTGCATTTTTTTAACAAGAAATTGTATTCCCTGTACATCGGAGTCAGCTTGGTAAATTGAATTGTTACCCCGAGACTGGAGCACAGTCATCGATGTCAGATCGACCTGAGGTATAAGTGAATGAACCCATGCATTGATTATTGATGCGTCGGATGTAGATTCAATACGAGCGGTAGCAAGGGCTTCGGCATATCGTTCTTGATTAAGCAGGCGCCCGACGGAGTTAGAAGTAATGAGCTCCGCTGGAAATTTTATAAGGCCCTGTGCATCTACAAAGTTCATCGGTGCGTTCGAGATAAAACAAAATAAGTTCAGCCCATCCACACCACCAGCCGGATCCGGATTAACCCACCGCTGCAACCACACCGCGTAATACCTGAACCCATAATAATAGAGCCCCGTCGCATCCCGCTCTTTCGCTGAATAACGCACCGTCTTGTAACTCGCTTCCACTTCACTGCGCCCGGCAAACCAGGCCGTGCCGCCGAATGGGTGATAGGTTTCCTGGCTGATTATCTCGGCCTCGCTATCCAATTCCAGGCTGCTGGAACCCAGATGGTCGGTCAGGTTGTAGCGGTACTGATCGTTGGAAATACCGGCAGGTGGTACCCTTTCCCAATGTAGTACCTGCATCGCGCGGCGTCCGGCCTGTACGCAGATCACTTGCAACACTTCGCCCTTGCCTGCGTGAGTACGAATTTCCAGGTCCGGCAAATAACGAACTTCCGAAGTCAGCGAGCGGGCATTGGTTTGGATCGAGCGGACTTTGCGCCGTCGCATTCCATCGCTGCCGTATAAATACAGCTCGCGATCATCCTCGGAACCTTCACGTTCAACCGGCCGCACCTCGCGCAACTGATTGCGCAGATCCCAAGCCATCGCTTGTCCCGGTTGCAACTCCAGTAAGTTGCCGTTGCCGTCAAATGCGGCGGCTATCTCGTCTTCGGTCGGTGGCGGGCCGTTCCGTTCCGGGAGACAGCGGTTGCTGTAGCGCGCCGCCGTCAGTTTGCGGCTGTGGCTTTGCGGGCCGACATGGATCAGTTCTAGCAAATTACCGCCCGCGTCGTAGTGATACGTTTGCTCATAGTTGGCGACGGCGCCCGGATCGTCGAAGCGGTTGAATTGCGGCCCTCGGTTGGCACTGCCAGCCTCCCAGCCGGTGGCCCTGATCAGTTGATAAAGGCTGTCGTAGTCATAACGGTTGATCGGTTCAACCCGCTGGTTGGCGAAATAGCGAACCGGCAGGGCAGCGTCTTCGATGCTCAGCACATTGCCCACCGGGTCGTAGGCGTAGCGAAGATCCTGCAGCGGTTCGTCGGCATTGCGGGCGGCGTGTAATCGCAGCAGGCGTCCGTCCTCGGCACGGTAATTCAGTGTGCTGATTACGCCGTTACCTGCGGTTTCCTGTTCGACTTGGCCGTAGGGGTTGTAGGCGAGGGCGCTGACCAGCGTTTGAGGCGTGGCCTGACCGCTCAGTTGCAGATGGCTGGCGAACAACTGGCCATCGACGGTGTAATCGAACAGTTGCCGATTGCCTTTGGCATCGATCTGCTCCAGCACATCGCCCAGCGAGTTGAAGCGCGTCGCGCTGGTTGCCGATTGCGCCACGGGTTCCAAGAGTTCGTCGCGCTCCGGCAACCCAAATGGCCAATCCGGTGGTTCCAGCGCTCGCAGGAATCGCTGGGTTTGCTTGAGGACGCCGCCCGTCAGGGCATATTCGTCCAGGGTTTGGCTGCCCGCTGGATCGTCGTGTCGAATCAATTGCCCGCATTGGTTGTGGGCGGCGAAATCGTCATTGGCGTTGGCGTATGCATAACGCTCGGTGCAGCGAGCGACTTCGCCTTTGCCCTGTTCAAAAACGGCCAGCGGGCGTAGCAGGTCGTCATAGTCAATCCGCCGCTGAGTCTCGCGGCTGTCCCAGCTTTGAACAAGCTGATCGCCGTCGCCGAACAGGCTGATACGTTCGCCGGCGTCGACGCTGAGCGAACCCAGTACTTTGCCGGATAACGAATAGTGGTTGGATGAATTGGCGGGTGCGGTTTTTGAACTGAGTGCCCACAGCCTGGGATCCCACTGTTTGACCAGGCGCCCGATTGCGTCGTGAGCGCTGCGGTTGATTCGTTCTTCGGGGGCCGCCGTTTCGATGGAGCGGTAGTAAGCAACTGAACGTACATCGAGCCCGCGAGGATCCACTACGGCCAAGGTAGGTGTGTGGACGTGAATGCTGGCGGTAAACCTCGACATGCTCAAACCTCTTTTAACCTTCAACTAGGAAGCTAATAGACTCGATGGATTCCCCAATGAGGACTCTTCCAACGTATCGTTCTCATCCTCCGAAATCCCATACCACCCCAGATACCGCTGACGCCGCCAATACCCCATGGCCGTCACGGTCAACGTAGGCCGCCCGAGCGGATCGTAGAATTGCTGGTCGCAATGCCCGAAACGGCGGAACGATTCGTCCTTGATGTAGCGATGGCCGTCGGCGAAATACGGTCGATAGACGCGTACCGCCAGGCCCTTGTTGTTGTATTCGACCCGTTCACTGACTCGCCAGCGCTCGGCGGCCGGCGCGGTGACGGGCTGGTCGTCGCCGTCCAGGACGAGGGTGCCGTCGTCCGCGATCTGGTAGGCGTTTCCCGGCTCGACCTTTTGCTTGCTTTGCAGGACGCGGCCAAAGCCGTCCCAGCACTGTACGGCGATACGAATCTTGCGTTCGGGGTTGTCCGGGAGCTGCGGGTAGCGGTCGGCTTGCAGAGTCGCCGCGTGGACCGGTTCACCCTCGCGCATCCAACTGAAGGGGTCGCGAAAGCAGGCGCTGGCGGCGCCTTGCAAGGCGGCCTCCGGATTGGCAATGGCTTCGGTGGGAGACCGGGTAAACGGTTGGTGCTCGTCCAGTGGGTCGAAACCTACGTTTTCGCCGCGCTCGGTCCCGTGGAAACTGCTGGCCGACAGTTCGCCGAAACCGTCATAACGGGCCTCTTGGATGTTCTGGTTCGGATCGACGATGCGACGCGGCAGCAGGAAGCGATAGTCCGTATCGACCACGTGGGTGCTGCAGCCGTCGGCCGTGGTGACACTGAGGGGCAGGCAATAATAAGGATCGAAGCCGATGTCCGTTGGCCCCTGGCTTTGGGTGGCTCGGCTGCTGATGACGCGATAGAAACCTTCCAGTCCGGCATAGGTCATGAAGCCCTTGCGGATCGACCACAATACCTTGTCCGGTTCTGCCGGCAGCTGGGCGGCCATGGGGTGATAACCAAGTTGGGGCAGACTGGCATCCAGTTCCTCGGGGCTGAGCACTGATGCATAGGCCTGTAAGGCCGCTTCATCCAATTCGGCGGACTCAAGGTAGTCGGCCAAAGCCTCGAAACTGGCTTCTCCCGTCGGCAGGGTCTGGCCTCCCTGTTGGTACCGCTGCTCGGACAGGTGCGCCAGTTGCCGTTGGAAATGTTCGCCGGGCGGTGCATTGAGACGATCGAACATCGCCTCATGGGAAATATCCTCGGGCCCCAACATTGCCTTCGGCAACACCAGCGCATTGCCTCGGGACCGATAGGGCAGGCCCAGACGCCAGGCTTGCGGATCGTCGTCCAGATGAAGGAACTGGGCGCGGCTTTCGCTCAGGTAGTAGTCGCTCTGCGCATCATCGTGGGAGGCACGCCACCAGGTTTGTTCATGGTCTTCATCGAACGGCGGCTCATCATTGATGTTCCTGCGCCGGGCATAGGCGACGGTTACTTCATGGATCAGCCCGCCATAACGATCCCAGGCCAGGCTGATACGGTGGTGGCACAGCGGGTCGTCCGGTAGGCGCTCGTAGGTATAGGCAATCGATTCCAGTTCCAGTGGTTGCATTCGGCAATAGGGTTGGTAATCGCCGCGTCCTTCCCATAAACGCACGGCAAAGCGCGATTGCTGTACCGAGTAGGGACGGGCCTGCCATGGGTCGTCGGCGTCCAGACCGAATACCTCGACCCGCAGCGGCATGCCGGCCAGGGCGTAGGCCATGTCGTGCCCGGTATCGTCGTCAGCGTTGCTGATGATTTCGTCCGGCAGGTCGTCTTTCGGTGCCAGCAGCAATGCCCTGCCTAGGGGCTGCGCGGCGCTGTCCGAGGCGTCGTAATCCAGGCCCGGTAGATCGGGGGTACGACCGGTATGGAACCAACTCTTGCGCAGCACCGGCGCGGTAAAACCGGCCTGTCGCTGTTCGTCACCAGCGATTTCGCTGTCATTTTGCAACACCAGGCCAAAGCCACGAAACTCGCGCTCCTGGCCGTCATAAAAGCCTTGGCGATACTCGAAACGTTGGGTCAACTGGTTGCCGGTGATTTCATCCAGCTGGGTTTGCCGTGATACCAGCGGCATCGGAAACGGTACATAGCTGGCAATTTCCGTGTTCGTTACCCGCAGTTCCTGTTTCTCATCCAGCCATTCCTGGGCCGAGCTGCGGTAGAACACTTCGCCGATGGCGCCCATATTGTTGTTTGTCCGGTGCAGCAGATACGGTTTGGCCTCGACAAAATCGCAGCGCCAGTGCCGTGGCTTCATATGTGGAACGGTCAGCACCAGGCTCGAACAACCCAGCCCCTGCAAGTCGGCGGCGCTCACTTGGCATAACCGGTCGTAACGCACGCCCGTCGGCCAGGGCAAAATCTGCGCGTGGGTTTCAAAGCCCATGCCGGTGCGGTTCATGTAGATCTCGGCATGGTCGCTGGTGAGGTAGATCAGGTCAGCGGCACCGGAGCCGTCCAGGTCGGCCAGCAAGATTCGTGAGGCATCGAAAGACTTGTAAGTGTAAGGCAAGCAACCTAGCCGAAAGCCTGGGTCGAAACGGCCATGGCCGCGGTTGGGCCAACAGACAATTTCGTTGTGGCGGATGCGCACCAGATGCTGCTGACCTGTGCCCAATACGTCGCTGAACGCCACCAGTTCGGTCTGTGCCTGGCTCAATAAAGGCAGGCGATCCTTAGGTGCGGCTTCGATGCGATGTGGCACATCCAGGCCCTTGGCGAAACGGCCTTTGCGGCGATTGGCATACACCCGCACGCTGCGTGGCCCGATCAGCGCCAGGTCGGACAGGCCGCCGCCCACCAGGTCGGCCAGTTGGCTTTGAGGATGAAAGAACTCCCGGGGGAAGGCCGCAGAGGTAACGAAATTCGACCAGCTGCGATCCGGGTTGAGGGTAAAGAAGCCGCTCACGCCGGGGTGTGCCATGACCCAATCCAGACGGCCATCGCCGGTGAGGTCCATCAATGACTGGCGAACCGGTTTGCGGCTGTCCATCACGGGGATCGCGTCCAGTCGTTGCCACTCGTCGTAGACCACCTCATCGGTCGTTCGCGCCGGTTGGGCCCGGAGCGGCTCGCGGTAGTACCAGGCCTTGTCACTGCGATAAAGCACGCCTGGAACACCCTCGCCATACAGGTCGACCAACTGGTATTGCTGGCCGTCGTTGAGGCCGGGCATGGCCTCGAACTGTTGATACTGGGCGTCGTCGGTCTGGAACGGCGAATAGTTGAACGCCACTGGCGGTCGCGATTCGATTTGCCCTTGTTCGTCATAGCCTTGTTGGTGCGCGGCGGATAGCAAGTTGTAGCCCAGCTCGGTGGCCTGATAGTCGAACAGCAGGCGTTGTACCAACAGTGGGTCGCTGCCCAGTTCCTCGAAGTTGTGGAACATCAGCACTTGCCGACACAGCCGCAGGTTACCCAGCAGGAAGCCGTAGCCGTAGGTCGCGAAAGGATCGCTGCGCACCGGCCACGCACGGATTGGATCGTAGGTGGGGATTTCCTCGAGTCCGGTGCTGCGCTCGCCGTAATCGAAGATCAGGTCGAAGTGCCATTGCGCCTGAGCCAACTGTTCTGGCACCCAATGAAAGAGGTGGGCATTCGCCTCGGCATTGCCATAGCGCACCCGGCTCAGGTAGCACTGGGCGCGGAAGTCGCGTGGTGTATCGGTGAGCATGCCGGCATGATCTTCGCCGGCATACTCATAGAGGACATGTTCACCGTGGGCGTTCATGGTTTCTTCCAGCAGCCATTCGCCGACGCGTAGGGCGTCTTCCAGGTCGGTGCTACGTGACGAAGGGTTGAAACCGTACAGCTGCAAGCTGCCGTCTGCCCCGTGAATCAGCCAGAACCCCGGGTAGTCATCCGCTGAGCGCCAATGTTCGATACGGTCGAAAGCACCTTCGATACGCGGAAAGTAACGGGCTACCTGATAGTCGGTGCCCAACGCCAGGTCTCGATAGGTGCTCACTGTCGTGCGAATGATTTCTCCGGCGCTGTTGCGCTCCGGCATCCAGACCGTGCCATCGGGGCCCAATATGACATCGTCGTCGGTGTAATCCGGAACCCCCTTGCTGGTCCGTCGTGCCACGCAGCCCAGGGACAGCACCCAACCGATCCCGAACAGGCTGTTACCGACGCTGCTGCCGTAACCGAGTTGCAGGGTGGGGGCATAGCCGCGCCCAGGAGAAATCGGCAGGGGCAAGTCGAAGGACGCCTTGCCGGTGGCACCGACGCCACCCCAGCCTTTGCCGATGCTCTGGATGGCACCGCCGCCCTTGGGCAGGGAAGGTGGCGTGATGCTCAAACTTTCCTGCTGGTCCATCGCCGGGCTCCGAGCGCGTGTGCAGGTGCTCAATTTGGCGCGAATCGGCGTGCCCATCTACTGTCAGGATTGACAGTTGCCTAGTTGTTAATGGAATAAGAAAACGGCGACGGAGGTTTATTTCGTTTGGCATAGGGCGAAGCGTAGGTAGGCACCAGGCTGGTGTAAATAACACCGTCCAAAACCGGCGAGTCGTTGACTCGGTGCTCTGTGCTCTGTGCAGGAGCAATTCCAAGCCGGCCCCAGTCAGGAACTGGCAGGCCTGGCGATGAACAGATCCACTTCAACCGCTTATCTAAAGTCCGCTGCGACCTGTAAGTCCTGACAGTAGCCATTGCCCAAAGTCTGGAGTTTGATTACCCCACATACCGAAATGGTACGTGTCCCCGAAATTAATCGGGAGCGACGCCCGCAGGGCGCTCCAAAACTTTGGAGAAGCTGATGCCATCCGACCGTCTTTTGCCTTCGAATCCTGACCCCTCAGCGTCCCGGGCGCCGCTGACGACAACCATGGCTGCGCTATTGAATCCGTCAGGAAGCGAAACCATCAATGCCATTGTCGCGCAGGCAGGTTCTATTCTTGAACTTGCGCGCGGGCGCCCTGAGCGATGGATTGCTCAGGGGCTGCGCAGCGGGCCGGCGCAAGAGTTGCACGAGCGCGCGATGAGCGCGGCAATATGGATTGTGCGCCAATACCGCGAGCGCGAACTTCGTGGAGCCGATAGCCTGACTTACGATGTGCATCGGGGTTTTGCTTCGCTCACGGATGGGGCGCGCTATGACATGGAGTTCGACGAGGACTGGTCAAACATGGCCCGCCCGAACGCCATCGAAGCACGAACCTCGCCAGTCGCTTATCTGGTCAGTCTGTACAAAAAAGCGCTCTCGCTGGAGCAAGCGGGAGGCGAGGATAATCGGTACCGTCTAGAGGTTCGGCGGCCGGATATCGCCGCCCAGCGGCTTGATTCGGCGGCGATGACACGGGAATGTTCGGTGCTGTCGCTGTCGACGAAGATCTTGGAAGCATCGCTGCTCAACGCGGGGCGATCATCGGAGTCCGATGCCGTTGAGGCGGATAGGCTACTTGCGAGTGCACGTTATCCGCTTAGCATGCCGTACGAGCATTGGGTCGAGCAGCTTGAAGTGATCTTGTCGCTTTTTGACCAGTCGGTTTCAGCTTTTGGTGAACTGGCGCGTGCCACCGATCCGGATTTTCATTACTTTGCCTTGCCCGGCATGCAGACCGACCGCGGCGACGATACGTTTCTCCTGAGTCTGCCGATCGGCCCGGCGCGTCGGGAACTTCTCCTGGAGGCGCCATTCAACGGCGCCAATCCAACAAACGAAGCGCAAATAGCGGACTTTTACTGGACGACCTATCGGGTTTATTCCAAGTCATCTTTGGAAGACAGTGCGGAATTTTGCACGCGTACCGGGGCGACGCGCGAAGCACTGCCAGGATTGTTCGCGGTGGGGGAACAGGCGCCGATGTTGTCCGCGCATGTGTTGCCATCGACCGTTACCCTGCAGGAGCCCGGTCCACAGGATTTTGGAGCGGTCTATATCAATAGTGCGAGGTCCCCTGCCATTGAGCTGCGGGCAACGGATGAAACGCAGCGCTTCAATCTGCAAGAGGACATGGAAACTGTCCCAGTCAATCCACCGGTTCAGCTTGAGAACCTGACGAATGAGCACGCGGATCGGATCCACCGGCTTATGCGGCTCAGCCGATGGCTTGGCACCTCTTTTCGAGAGATGGATCAACTGATCGTCGCGGCCCATCGCGCCGAGAAGAAAACCGGAATGCCACAAATCACCCGCAATACCCTGAAGGTGCTCGGGATTTTTTGTGAGATGCGCACGCGTTATGGCGTGACTGCCGAGGATTTTGCCGCTTGGCTCGACAAGGTATCGATTTTTGGCGCCGGAGAAATGCTTCCCCAGTACGACCGTATCTTTGTCAATCACGGGCTTTTGGGGAGGCCCTTGATTCTCGACAATTCGCCGTTCAGCGCGCGGGTAGAAGACAACATGGATGAACGCGGGCGGGAAACCGTCCAGGCGATTTGTGCCAGCCTTGGCTTGGATACGTCCGAGTACACTTACATGGCTCGGGTTGTCGCCAGTGCCTACGACCCGCCGCAACTCACCCGTAATCTGGAAATCTTGTCTTCTTTTTATCGCATTGCCAGCATCGCTCGGTACCTGCAAGTTCCTCCGACGGTCTTGATCGGGCTCGTGCAGACGCTCGGCCAGACCGGGCCGATTCTGAAGCAGATTGCTGGCGTACCATCGATCGATGCACTGCCTTCGCTGGGCGCGACGGACTTTACCGCCGCGTTGATGGCTGTTGTCGAATGCGTGCGTTGGTGCCGGGACAAAGGCATCGATCTGGCCTGGCTTGTGCGAGTGTTGCGCTCAAATACGACCGTCCCCGTGGCCAGTGATAGCGAGCGGCAATTGGTCGTCAGCTTGCATACGAGTTTGGAAGGCCTGCGTATTACCAATGAGGTCCTGGGGCAAGCAGGTGTTCCTCCGACGCTGGATAACATGGACACCAAGGTTGGCATCGACTGGGTTTCAGCCCTTACGGACGTTGTCGATGCACAGGGCATTGTGCTTGACGGTGTCTCGGGCTCGGATACGGACTATGCGCTCAGCATTCGCAACATTGTGGCCGATGTGGTGGAAAGGCTCGCCTCAAAAGAGGATTTGATCCGGGAGGACCGGGGTGAGTCGGACACCCTGAAAGATATGGTGGTGGAGTCCGTGACGGCGGTCATCCTGCGGATGCGGGCTTCGCAGCGCGCTCTGGTCGAAGAGCATCTCGCCACATACCTGGCGATATCGTCCGATCTCGTGCTGCCTCTTATGGATTGGGCCGACCAGAGCGTTTACGACATTTTGCGCTGGGTGTGGGAGACGGATGGCGTGGTAACCCCCGCAGCGTCCTTGCTCGCGATGGCTTTGCAGCGGTTGAGTCGCTCCGATCCGGTTGCACGACGTTTGCGCGCCGCCGTCTTGCCCAGGGCCCCGGCCTTCATGGGCGAGGAAGACGACCTGGAAAACTGGAGCAATGTTGACGTTATGCTCCAGAAACTGGGGAACTTGCGTCGTTTGGCTGATATCGCCCGTCAGTTCGAATTGGATGGCGAGTTCCTGAGTCGTCATGCGGCAAACAAGCGGCAGGTGGAAGGTTGGACTGACGCGCCCGATTTATTTGGATTTCGGCCAGGCTTGGATGACAGCGGGGCGATCACGCTCGCCACGCTATACCACCTTCAAACCTACCGTGATGTCGCATCTCGTATGCAGGCGTCCCCTTCGGCACTGATGGATTACTTGTCCTTGGTCAACGATCCACAGGCGTTTGACCCTGATCTTTTCATCGAGAGCGAAGATTACGCGCGGCTGATGCAGGATGCGGCCGCCGTCAAGGTCGCGGAGATGCTGGGCCTCAGCGCGCGTGAGGTGCTTGAAGCGGTACGTTTCATTGCGCCGTCGGGAGTGCTTACACAGCTAAGTCAATTCAATGGTTTGATCCGCATGCTGGAGATGGCCCGCACGAGCGAGCTAAGCATTCTGGCCCTGCATGAACTTGGCGGACTGCCGGTGTCCGCCAATACCGAAGATTATCGCAACGCCGTGCAATATGCGCTCGGTAGCCTCTACGCCGGTCGGCTTCAATCGGGCGGTTCCGGCAACGCCCCCGAGGTTGGCCAGGCGACAACGAGCGAGACGTCGGTCGACCGGACGCGCCTGGTGGCCAACGCGCTGGAGTTAGCGCCGGTAAAAGCACAGGCAAGGTATCGCCTGCTGGTGCGGGACTTGAGCGGAAAACCGCTGGTCAACGTTCGTGTGCGTTGGGCCCTGACAGGCCCAGGCGTCTTGGACTCGGATATGTCCCACACCGATTTCGATGGGGGGGTGAATGTCACATTGACGTCGGCTTCGGAGATGGGCATTGCAACGGTTTTTGCGATCATCGGACTTGATCAGCGTATTGCCATGCCTACGGTGACAATCGACTGCGACGAGGAAACGCTAGGCTTGCGCCAGCCCAGGCCCGAAGTGGACGGCGCGCCAAAACTCGCCGGTCGCCGTGAGTCCTTCGAATTGTCCGCCACGGTGTACGACGGTTTTGGCAACCGGGGACGTAATCGGCGTGTACGTTGGAACGTTGTCGAAGGCGCCGGTCAGTTCAAGAAGGATACGACGATTGCCGATGCAAGCGGTGTCGCCCGCGCCCAGCTGTTCAGCAACGAGGAGGGGATAACGACGGTCCAGGCCACCCTCGGTGCGGGGCTGACCCTCCAAGGTTTTGCCACGTTTCGCTTCATCGATGCGCCCTATATTGATAAGAACTTCTACAGGTTGCGCTTCAAGGGGCCGAATGTGCTCGGCCAGGACGTAACAATCGCCTGCCGCGTTCTCTCGCTGAGCGGAGCGGGCAAGTCGGAAGCACAAATCGATTGGCACGTGCAGTTCGCTGATGGGTCAGAGTACACACCGGAGGAAGTGGCTGTTTCAGATTCTGATGGATACGCAGTTTTCGAGCTGCCCGCGTCGCAGCTCAAGGAAGGCGCCATGACCGTTCGCGCGAGCCTCTTGCCTCCAAGCAGACAGGACGACCGAGAGGACTCGTTTGAACAGGCCATGGTCATTCTCCCCGTGCCCAGGCTTGCCGCGGCGTCCCCAGCCAATGTGCTGGTGATTGCCCAGGCGGGTGAGGTGATGCATATGCGGGTGCGGGTGGAAGCCGAGGTCGAGCCGGGCACCCCTGCGAGGTTTGAGGGGGTTGGCGAGTATCCCGTGCAATGGATGATGGACGATGTCGATGGACCGAAAGAGACGCGGACCGATTCCGAAGGCATGGCGGTTTTTGCCGTGCCGATCGATCGAGCTGGCGAATATGCGCTTACGGCAACACTCGATGCATTTGAGGGGCCGGTGGTCAGCTTCACGATAAAAGTCCTTGCCGAGCCGAATTGGCAATTCACCTTGACGCGGGTAGATCAGAAGGCGACCGAAGCCGAGTCGGATTCGCTGACCTTCGTCGTCGGCCAGCGCTACACCCTGACCCTGGTGGATACGTCCGACGCCAGTGATAGGGCAGATCGCAAGATCGCCCTGACCTGGAGTGGGGTCAATCCGGTCGGCCAAGGGTTGGTGGCGACCCCGAGCTTTTTGCAGATGCGCCAGCTTCCTGAGGGGGGCAGCTTGACTTGGCAAATCGACTGCCGACAACTGCCCGATCCCAGGGCGGTCTTTTCGATCGGGGCGGCGCTGCAAGGCACCCGTTATAGCCGGATCCTGCGCACGAAAATCCAATGGGATGGCCAGTCATCCCGCCGACCGGGATCCTGAACGGGCCCTTACCCATTCACACGCACATCGATGCCCCCTGCGGTGATCCCAGGATTGGAGCAGCGAATCAGCCATCAGGTATGAAATCCCAGAGGCGCGGTCATGAAGGATCTCACGACGAAACTTGAAGCCTTGAACAAGCAGCGCCAGGAGGCACTTCTTGAATGTTACTTAGGCGCCGTGGCGGCCCGAGACGGCGATACCCATGTGCTGGCCGCAGCCGATGACCTCAATGCCTATCACCTGTTCGACCACCATGTCGACACGGCGCCGAAAACATCCGCCGTGGGCGAGATGATCGCCAGCTTGCAGCGCTATATCCACGGCATTTATTCCGGCGACGAGCCGGGTTTCGGACAACAGTTCGATGAGCGGGAAGTGGAAACCTGGCGTCAGTGGGAAAGCCGTTATGCGATTTGGGCGGGCGTCGAGAAATTGAAAAGTTATCCGGAAAACTATATCGATCCGCAATTGCGCATTGTCAAAACGCGCTTTTATGAAGAGTTGGAAGGGGGCCTTGCGCAAGGACGTCTCAATACCGAGCGTGCACAATCGTCCGTGCTCAATTATCTCGAGCAATTCGAAGAAATCGCCGATATCCAGGTGCTCAGCGGGTACATTGATGGGCCTTTTGTGCTGTCCGATTCAACTGTTTATCAAGCGGACTATTATTTCCTCGGGCGCAAGCCCGTCGATAACAAATATTACTGGCGCAAGGCTGGCATCGTTCGCGGTGAGGGGCAGACACGGATTCCGCCCAGCGCCTGGAGTGAGTGGGAACCCAGCGAGGCCGCGATAGGCGATGCCGTGAGTGTGCGCCTGACTTTTTTTGGCAGCCGGCTTTTCGTCTTCTGGGTGAGCAGATCATCCTTGAATGATATTGGCGAGGCTGAAGGGCTCAATTGGGACCAGTTTGATATTCGCTTTTCTTATCGCAACCTGAGCGGCGGCTGGAGCCCGCCGTTTGTCGTTGACACGGTCATGCTCAAGCGCGAAAGCCCGCAGCCCGATCAGCGCCATCGGCGCGCACGTGCGACAGAAGGAAACAATAAGCTTCTGGCAATCACCAGTGAAAGCGGGATTACCAAAGAAGCGGCGCAGATGGTGCTTGGCGTGGAGCTGTCAACCGCCGATGGGGAGCGCACCAGATGCTATTACGCATGGGATGAATTGCTGAACCGCATCGACCTCGCGCAAGCCGAACAGGCGCACATTGATGAGTTGTTCCAGCAATATTGGCCGGAGGGGCCGGCTCAGGGTCAGGGGACGTCTTATCTCCAACGACGCCTGCCGCAGCTGGGTGGCGAAAGAAACTACAACAGGTGGGGAGTAGAATCCATTCAAGTCAAGAACCCCGGGGGCGAGCCGGGATATACGAATTACCTCTACCTACGGGCAATAAACGTCGCTGGATCTTCTCTTTTGATAACAGTCGGGAGTTTTCATAGGCTTTCTGAGAAGCGGATATCAAATTTTCGCACGCGCGTTTATAAATATATTATCTCGCAGCCGCATTCTTTTATTGATATTTCTATGACTGGGTCTTTCTGTAATCTTCGCCGTGACCAATACTACAACATAGTCTTTGACTTTTCCTCGGGTAACTTCACGGCGCCTGCACGGGTCGAATTTTTAGATGAGCAGGGTGTGGCAGGGGAGACCGCGACGGTTGGGGGGGGGAGTGCTACAGCCTCCTTGGCTATACCGGCTTTTAATAGCGATGGTACTTATAGGAGTATCTTTCGGCACATGGCAAACCTGCCAGACGCCCAATATGCCAACCATGGAACCTGGTTGAGAGTCACCAGCGATAACAACTCGGATTTTATAATCAATGGCCAGTTTTCAAACCGTGGAACCGGATCAGTAGGTCCTCTCTCCCTGCCCATCTGGGTAGGCGAGGGCAAAGCGCCCGCGGGGGATCTTCAGTCGTTTACATTCAATGGGGCCGCGTTGCACTTAAACTGGCTTGCGTTGAATAGCAATCCGCAAATCGTTGCCGTCGGGTTGGGGGAATATAAAGACGGTACTTGGAGCGGGGGCTATCAAGAGTACGAGATTACACTCAATGCCCCGCCGCTCGACGGGTCAAAAATCGTCTTAGGGCCCGAGAGTGCTCAGGGTCAGGCCAGTCAGTTTCTCGATTTTGGTGCTGAGTTCGGAGAGGTAAACGCCGTCCAATCCATCCGCTTGAACACCTCGTTCGGTCGCGAGCTGGTGGAGCGGGCGGGGCTTTCCATTGGCAATCTGCTTTCCTGGGACAGCCAGCACACCGAAGAGCCGCCGCGTCCGGGCTCGGATAAACCGGAGTTTTTAGACTTCCATGGCGCGAACGGGCGTTATTTCTGGGAAATATTCTTCCATCTCCCGCATTTGGTAGCGGTGCGGCTGCGCCGCGAAATGAGTTTCGAGGATGCGCTGGGATGGTTGTATTATCTCTTCGATCCGTCCGCCAAGATCAATCCGGGACGTACAGAAACCACCCCCTACTGGCGCTCGCGGCCATTGCTGATGGAGGGCGATCCAAGTTTCGAAGTGGCATCGCCCGCCGATCCGGATGCCATCGCCTACAGCAACCCAATTCATTACCGTAAACGGATTTTTCGCGATTATGTCGAGACCCTGATCGAATGGGGGGACTGGCTCTATCGGCAGCTGACACGCGACAGTTTGACCGAAGCCAAAATGCTCTATCTGAAGGCCGCGCGCATGATGGGGCCGGCGCCTGATGTGCGCGGGGCATCCAACTGGACACCAAAGTCCCTCGGTGAACTGGAAGGCGCGCGCAACCTTGAGTGTTTCGACGCGCTCATTCAATCGCTGTCGGTCGATACACTGATCAATCTGCCGCCGACATCCGGCCATGGTCTGTTGGCGCCCCTGGTGGATCACCCGGATTTTCGCGCGGAAATCAATCGCGACCTGCTGGATGTCTGGGACGTCCTGAAGGCACGATTGCACAACCTGCGGCATTACCTGACCCTCGACGGCAAGCCCATCGACTTGCCGCTTTACGACACACCCATCAATCCCAAGGACCTGATGCGGGCCCAGGCCGGTGGCGGTGGCTTCAACCTGCGGGACATCCTGACGCCACCGATCGTTCCGCCTTATCGCTTCATGGCCATCTTGCCTCGCGCGCAGCAAGCGGTGCAGACCCTGTGCAGGTTTGGTGACCAGCTTCGGCAATATACTGAGCAGGCGGATCGCTGCGACCAGGAAACGTTGCAACAGGAACATCTCATCGAGATGAGCGATTTCAGTCGCGAACTGCAAACCGAATTGTTGCGCCATGCCGAAGTCACGCTTGAGGCTCTCAAGGCTTCCCAACTGATGGTAGGTGAGCGAAAAAGCTATTTTCATGGATTGGTCGAGAAGGGTTTGAATAAGGAGGAAATCGAGGCGGCCGAGAATCTAAAGCGTGCAAGAAAAGGCGCCGTGGCTACGGGGTCCACCACCAGCTTCGGACACGCATTGGATTTTGCCGTCAACATTCTTGGGATGGCGGCCGGCGGCATCAAGTGGAGTGCCCCGGCACACGCTACTGCCGCAGCGACGAGCGCTTACAGTCAAAGTGAATCGTTCTGGGCCAACCTCCATGAGCGCTACGGTTCACAACGGCGCCTGCGCGAAGAGTGGGAATTCCAGCATAAGGCGGCGATTGCCGAACTCGAGGCACTGGGAAAACAAGTGCAAGCCCAGCAGATCCAGATCCAGGCATCGACGGTCTCGGTCAATCAGCAAGCTCGGGCCATCGAACAGGCCAAGGAGATGTATACCTTCCTCACCCAGACCCGCACCTCCCGGGCATCGCTCTACCGCTGGATGCAGAGCAAAATGGCCACGTTGTATTTCCAGACCTACGATGCGGTGACCGCCCTGTGTTTGTCGGCGCAGGCCTGCTGGCAGTACGAAATTGGCGATTATGAAAGCCACTTCATCCTGCCCGGTGCATGGGTCGACAGCCATCATGGTTTTACTGCTGGCGAATCGCTGACGCTGGGTCTGCTGCGCATGGAGTCAGCTTTTTTACATCGCTATGAACGGCGCTTGACGATAAGGAAGTTGGTATCGTTGCGCGACTATTTCGGGGATGCCTGGCCAGATACATTCGAGACGCTCAAGGTTACCGGGAAATTGGATTTCACCCTTGATAGCCGGTGCTACGACAGCGATTATCCCGGCCATTATTTGCGCCAGATTCGTCGCGTGTCGATCACCCTGCCGGCGCTGTTCGGTCCCTACGAGACGGCGTGCATGACGCTCACGCAACTCTCCAGCAAGCTGCTGATCAAACCCGACCCTGGTGGTGCCCAGCATCTCTATGATCCGGCGCATGCTGACGCCGATACCACTTATGTGCGCTATAACCTGCGCGCCCAGCCGCAAATCGCCGTTTCCGACGGACTGGACGATGACGGCATCGGCTCACGTTTCGCTTTCGACGAAGACCGTTATGCGTCCTTCGAACGAACCGGCGCGATCGCTTCGTGGCAAATCGCCTTTCCACACCCCGACTCCGACAAGCAAACAGAGATTCTGGAGTCGTTGACCGACATCATCGTCGAAGTGGAATACACCGCCCACGATGGCGGCAAAGACTTTGCCGAGACCATCACAGAGCTTTTAAAAGAGACGGTGTTTCGCCAGTAGGACGAGGCGTCCATAAACCTCGTTCAAGCTTGGCCTGTAGTCACCGAACTGACGTAACACAACCTGTCAGGGAGCGTGGACATGAGCGTGCAGAAAAAAATCGAGCGCAACTTGCTGGGAGAAGCAGGCGATTTACTCACGAGTACTTGGCCTTCGCAATGGACGAGGCGCGCACCCGGGAACGACGACGGTGCCGATCTCGTCTATGTAATGAGCCCCGACATCCAACGCCGTTTTGTCTATCTCTATGGCGCGGCGGAGGCCTCGATCGAATTCGATCTGCCAGTCGACCTTAACCTGACGGCAGAGGACGGGTATCAAGTCAGGTTTCTTTATCAACCGACACAACGGTTGAGCGAAAATCCTAAAGTGCGGGCGTACTTCAACGCCAGGGCGCATTACTGGGAATACGAGTTGCACACGAGCAACATGAGAGAAGGCGTGGAGCAGCCACGAGACTGGTTGACCTGCGACGAAACGATCGTTCTGAACAACGAGAACAACCAGCCAAAAGCTGTCCTGGCCTTTCAATCCGGACTGTTCGATCCATCCAGCCCTGATGTCGATATCACGAGCGGGCCAGAAAACGACCAGCCTGTCGCCCAAGAGCCTGGTTGGCCGGGTGGTCGTGGTGAGTTGCATTTTTCCGGCAAGGCCCAAGGATCGGATGTCGCTCCCGAAGTGGCCTTCGGTGTGTCGTTATTCCTGCACCTTAAACCGTTGCAACTGACCACCGATCAACCCATGCCCGAATTGGATGGCGTCAGCGCACGCTATTGGGTGGAAAAAGACGGCCGTGCCTATATGCCGATCTGCCGGGGGGGAGGGACGCATCACCTTGACTTGCCGGTGGCTGAAGACTGCGGCTGGGCCGGCGGCGGGGTTTATAAAGGCACCAGCGCCTACGCGTCCTTCACCAATCAGGACGAGGCCGGGCAGGCCTGGCTGCAAGTGACGCCGACCGAACCTGACGACGATGATGATGCCCAGCCTATCGCCACGGGCTGGGAAATTCGTAACGATGGTGATGCTGGCGATGCCAGCGTTGATGGCAAAACTGCCACCCTGCGCTTTGAAAGTGTCTATCACGCCCCGCCCCATGAAACGTTGGCCTGCATCGTCGGGCCCTACAAGCTTGATATCGTCAGGCACATCCTGCGGGACTTCTGGCCAAGCGTGGCGGAAGACGAGACCATCGATCTTCATGTCAAGGTTCGTTACACCGTTTCCGATGAGATTGAGCCTGGTATCGACGTGCAATGGCGTCATGATGACGAGCTACTGACCACCATTCCCACTCGGCCTGATGGTTGGTCTGCCTATGTCTACCAACCCACTGGCGATGCCCAGTTGGTCGCGACCATTGACAGCCCTTACAAGTCCGAGGCCGATAGGCATGCGCAAGTCTTCGACATCAAGACCATCCCTACCCGTAAATGGGCACAGTTCGAACTGAGTGTCGACGGAGAGGAGATTTCGCCCGACGATCCTTGGCTGATACTGCCCGGCCAGTCTTACGAACTGAAGCTCAAACCCAGCTCCGACAGTGTGTTGACGGGTGAGGACCTGACGCTCACCGTCGATCAGTCAAGGCTGCAAGTTGAGCCGACGCAGGCTCGAACGCTGGTCGAGGATGGCCTCACTTGGACAGTTACGACGTCAAGCGACGGTATTGGTGACTTTACCCTGAGCCTCGACTGCATTCGCTTCAAACAATCGCCGACCTGGACGGGAACTACCAACCGTTTGCCTGCCTTGACAATCGCCGAGGCGGATGGCACTCAGCTCGATCCGCTTGCGGCGGTGGCCAATCTGACGGCGGTAGTGCCGCACTACGATGACATGCGGAGCACCGACCAGATCAGCGTCACCTGGACCGGTGCGACGGGTAGCCCGGAGGAGGGATCACACAGTACGGTACCGGTTGAGGTGGGAACCGTCGGGCAGAAGACGATCGAACTGCCGGTGGGGTTGATCGCCTACGCCCTGGGCAAGCCGGTGACGGTTACCTATACGGTGACGCGTGGTAGCACGTCGCTGCCGGCACCGGATTCGCTCACGTTGAATGTGAGCGCCTTGCTGGAGAATGCGCTGATGCCGAGTAAACCGCGCATCCTCGAGGCCAATCAGAGCGGCGAATTGGATGTCGGCAGTTTGTCGGGCGATGCCACCATTCGCATTGATAGCTGGCCGCATATCGCACATGGGCAGCGTATTTGGTTACGGTTGGAGGGCACGGATGCCAATAATTCAGCTTACGATAAGCAGCTACGGCGCGGTGGCAGTAGTTGGGTGGACATGGAGTGGTATAGGCAAGGGTTCGGCGAAGTGACTATTGCCTACAGCGAACTGCAGGGGCTGCGCGACGGCAGCCAATTAAAGTTGGAGTTCAAGGCTTCTTTTAATAAAAGTGTGGATGACGCTCAGGCCACTCCTTTCCCATTGCGCACCTACACCATTCGCGCGGCATTTGACGCGCGTGCTCCCAGTGTCGAACAGGCCACGGGCAATGCGCCCAGCCAGCAATTGAATCCGATGGCGGCCAAGGACAACCTGACGGTGGAGATTCCTGACTACGGTATCCAATCCGGCGATCAGGTCAGTGTGATGTGGACCGGTGCGGCCGGGGGCGGAACCCACACTACGGCTGTGCAAACGCTGCCCGGCAACAAGAAGATCGACATCCCGGTGTCGGTGATCGCCTATAACCTTGGCAGATCGGTGACGGTCACCTACATCGTCAAGCGTAGCAGTGGAGTGAAGCCACCATCCGCTGCCTTGACGCTGGCTGTGGCCACGTTGGCTGAGAGCGCGCTGATGCCGAGTAAACCGCGCATCCTCGAGGCCAATCAGAGCGGCGAATTGGATGTCGGCAGTTTGTCGGGCGATGCCACCATTCGCATTGATAGCTGGCCGCATATCGCACATGGGCAGCGTATTTGGTTACGGTTGGAGGGCACGGATGCCAATAATTCAGCTTACGATAAGCAGCTACGGCGCGGTGGCAGTAGTTGGGTGGACATGGAGTGGTATAGGCAAGGGTTCGGCGAAGTGACTATTGCCTACAGCGAACTGCAGGGGCTGCGCGACGGCAGCCAATTAAAGTTGGAGTTCAAGGCTTCTTTTAATAAAAGTGTGGATGACGCTCAGGCCACTCCTTTCCCATTGCGCACCTACACCATTCGCGCGGCATTTGACGCGCGTGCTCCCAGTGTCGAACAGGCCACGGGCAATGCGCCCAGCCAGCAATTGAATCCGATGGCGGCCAAGGACAACCTGACGGTGGAGATTCCTGACTACGGTATCCAATCCGGCGATCAGGTCAGTGTGATGTGGACCGGTGCGGCCGGGGGCGGAACCCACACTACGGCTGTGCAAACGCTGCCCGGCAACAAGAAGATCGACATCCCGGTGTCGGTGATCGCCTATAACCTTGGCAGATCGGTGACGGTCACCTACATCGTCAAGCGTACCAGTGGAGTGAAGCCGCAGTCCTCTGGGTTGTTGCTGACTGTAGGCACGTTGGCTAACAGTGCGCTGATGCCAAGCCGGCCGCGTATTCTTCTGGCTGCGGATAACGGCAACGCTGATGAACTGTATATTAAAAACGTGTTGGATAATGTCGAGATACAGGTCGACAACTGGCCGCATATCGCGATCGGCCAGCACTTGTGGATGCGCTTGAAAGGCTATAAGGCCGATGGGGCTGAGCACAACCACAATATCTGGATACCGCCGGGCCCAAAGGTCAGCGAGATCTGGCTGATCCAGGGTTATTACAGGATGTCCAAGATCTCCAAGTACTTGCTGGAGCTGGGCGACGGCAGCACGCTAACGGTGGAGTTCAAGGTTGCCTTCGGTCAGATTACTGATGAGACGCAGGCTACGGACTTCCCGCCGCGGACTTATACCGTCAAAAATCCTCTAACTTTTATGAGTATCAAAGACTATCTCGGTAGAGAAATTCAGGAGAACGGCATCACCGAATTTCCGATGGTATCGCTTTGGGGGCGAGCGAGCGTTGCCACTTCAGTCGATTTGTATGACAACCTGGCTTACAGAGTAACGATCAGTGTTTCATCGGACGGTGCATGGGGCGTTATCACAAGCTTTGGTTCGGGCGAGCATCGACTCTACGTTAGATCTTCCAACGGCGGCAGCCCGCTATATTCAAACACACGCACCTTCAATGTCGCACCTTCTGCGTCGGGGGAAACGGAGACAGACCCTGAGGATCCCCCAATTTTCTTATAGGAAATCAAGAAGACACACTGGATGTCTGGCTTTGAGGGCTGCTTTGCAGCCCAGCGGGGCGGTGCGACGTTTCGCTAAATCCCCTCGCCACACCAGGGTTCTCGCCAGTGGGTAGGGTTAGTTTGCCTCTTTCACCGCACTCAAGAACGCACACGTACGCTCCTGCTGCGGGTTTTCGAAGATCTGCGCCGGGGTGCCTTGCTCATGGATTTGCCCTTTGTAGAAGAAACACACCCGATCAGCGAATTCCCGCGCAAACCCCATCTGGTGCGTCACCATCAGCATGGTCAGGTTGTGCTCGGCACCCAGCTTGCGGATCACATTCAGCACCTCTCCGCACAGCTCCGGATCGAGCGCTGAGGTCACTTCGTCAAACAGCATCACCTTGGGCCGCATCGCCAGGGCCCGGGCAATCGCCACCCGTTGTTGCTGGCCGCCGGACAACTGCGATGGGTAATGGTCGAGCTTGCTGCCCAGCCCCACCAGCTCCAACAGGTCGGCGGCGCGCTCCCGGGCTTCTTTCGGGTTCATGCCCAGTACCTGCACCGGCGCCTCGATGACGTTTTGCAGCGCGGTCATGTGGGGGAACAGGTTGAAGCTCTGGAACACCATGCCGATCTTGCCGCGCACCCGGCGGATGTGTCGGTCGTTGGCCGGCACCAACACGCCGTTGCGGTTGGGCATGTGGGTCAGGGAGTCATCTTCGATGCGGATCTGACCCTGGTCGATGCCTTCCAGGGTCATCAGCACCCGCAGCAGCGTGGACTTGCCCGAGCCGCTGGGGCCGATGATCGCGACCTTTTCACCGGGCGCGACATCCAGGTTCAGATGGTCGAGCACCGTGAAGCTGCCATAGCTTTTGGTTACGTCCTGGAAACTCACGATCGGCCGGGACGTTGTTGGGTCTTGCATGGCCGGGGCCTCCTGCTGCGACGCCAGTGTGCTGCGCCGGGACAAATCGGTGGGCGAGGACAGGGGTAAAGTCATTAGCGTAGCTCCATGCGCGTTTCAAGGCGCCGTACCAGATAAGCCAAGGCGAGGCTCAAAGCGAGGAAGAACAGGCCGACCATTGTGATTGGTTCCAGGTAGCGGAAATGCTCGGAGCCGATGTTCTTGGCCTGCTGCATGATTTCCACCACGGTGATCGCCGACAGCACCGGCGTATCCTTGAGCATGGCCACCAGGTAGTTGCCCAGGGGCGGCACGATTGGTCGCAGCGCCTGGGGCAGGATGATGTTGCGGTAGGCGTCGTACGGCGCGATGTTCAGCGCCGTCACCGCTTCCCACTGCGCCCGCGGCACCGCGTCCAAACCACTGCGATAGACCTCGGCGATGTAGCAGGCGTAGTGCAGGCCGATGCCGAGGATGCCGACTTGCATGGCCGTCAGGCTCAAGCCGTAGTTGGGCAGCACGTAGTAGAGGAAATACACCTGGATCAGCAACGGCGTGCTGCGGATGAACTCGATCACCACCGTGGCTGGCCACGACAGCCAGAATTTGCGACTGCGCCGGCCAATCGCCAGGAACAGCCCCAGGACAATCGCGATCAGGAAGCCGATCAGGGTAATGCCCACGGTGTTGAGCGATGCCCGCAGAAGGTCCGGCAGGATTTGTGCGGCGTAGGACCAGTCGAACAGCGTCATGACAGACCTCCACGCATCCGGCCCCGGCTCAGCCGTCGTTCGACGTGGCGCATGCCGAAGTTGATGGCCTGGGCGAGGATGAAATACATCACCAGGGCCAGGCTGAAGATCTCCAGGGTCTGGAAGGTCGCCTGATCCAACTGCCGCGCCCGGAAACTCAGGTCCGACAAGGTGATCAGCGACACCAGCGAGGTGTTCTTCAGCAGCTCGATCAACAGGTTGGTGCCCGGTGGAATCGCCGCCAGCAGAGCCTGGGGCAGGATGATCCGTTTGAAACGCTTGAAACCGCTGAAATTCAGCGCCGTGCAGGCTTCGTATTGCCCTTTGGCCACCGAGCTGATGGCGCCGCGCATGACCTCGGCGCCGTAGGCACCGATGTGCAGGCCCAAGCCGACGATGGCCACGGCGTAAGGGCTCAACTCAACGTTGAAGGGGGGCAGAGGCAATACGAAGAACAGCCAGAACAATTGCACCAGCAGCGAGGTGCCACGGAACACTTCGATGTAGGTGATGGAAAACCAGCGTAGCGTTCGCCACGGCGAGAGTCGCCCGAGGGCTGCCAACACCGCCGTGACGATGGCCAGCAGCGAGCCGAAGAAGGTCACCTGGAGCGTGACCCAGGCCCCCTGTATCAATAACGGAAGTAATTCGCCCATGGTTCAACCCAATGTCCGGTGAAGCAGGGAACAGGCATCACGCACCGCGCGTCATGCCTGTTTCGGCACGCCAGTTTTTGGCGACTACTGAGCGCAGAGCTCGGCCGCGGTCTTGCGGGTCACGTTGGATTTGTCGAACCCGAATGGCGCAACCGTCTTGAGATGCTCTTCGGAGCCCAGCCACTTCTTCAGCTCGGCATTGACCGCATCGCGCAAGTCTTTGTCTTCGGGGCGGAAGGCCAGGGCGCCGTAACCGATGTGGGAGGGGTCGTCCTTGAACTCGGTCATCGCCTCGACCTTGTCGCCGCCCTTGCTGGCCAGCCCTTTCATGGTCAGTTGGGTGCCGACGGCAGCGTCCGCGCGCCCGGCACGCACGGCTTGCAATTGCGCGGTGGTGTCGGGGACCTGGAGGATCTGCTCGTCCTTGACCCCGGAATCGCGGGCATAAGCCAGGTTCACCGTGCCGGCCATGATTGCCAGTCTCACATCCGGTTGCTTGGCGACGTCTTCATAGCTGTGGAGTTTTTTCGGGTTGCCCTTGGCCACGAGCAAGGCATCGGGTAGCTGGTACTGCGGATCGGTGAACAACACTTGCTTGCAGCGCGCCGGGGTAATGTACATGCCGGCGGCGATGACATCGAAACGGCCGGCCCGCAGGCCTGGGATCAACGAGCCCCATTCGGTGAGCACGCCATTGACCTGCTTGATGCCCATCTTGGCGAAGATGATCTTGGCGATCTCCGGGGATTCACCGGTGACGGTGCCGTCGGTTTCGGTATAGGCAAATGGGGTTTCGTTGGCGTAGCCGATCCGGATGCTGCTGTTGCTTTTGACGGTATCCAGGGTGGCCGCTTGAACGCTACCGGCCAGGCCGAGTACGGCACAGGTCAGCAAGAGCCGACGCAGGGGCGCACAGGTGCGGGGAAGAAAATTGCTCATCGATAAAATCTCCTGTTTCTTGTGGATCCGTCGTTGGACGGCTCTGTGGTAGGAGGCAGTGTTACAAGAGCAAAGCGTACAGCGGCTGATCCGGGCGTGGCCTGGAATCGGGAGCAGCGCCGGTACAGGTCGATCCGGCTTTTTGTCAGGGCGATGAGCCCGCCTGGGTGACGACCTTGGTTCGAGCATACAAAAGCCCCGGCATCGATTGTATTGCACTAGGACAATTGCTTTGCCGCGATGCTCGCGCAATGCTGTGCGCACCCCTACACACGCCGGTTGCAGCTGTTATGGATAAGTGGAAGTCAGCCTTGGACCTCGTCCGCAGTGGTGAATCCAAGTACAAGATTCTGGTGCAGGCCATTGCCGACGATATCGAACAGGGCACCCTGGCCAATGACCAGCGCCTGCCGCCACAACGGCAAGTGGCCGACGCCATGGGTATCAGCGTGCAGACCGTCACCAACGCCTATAAGGAGTTAGAGCGCCAGGGACTGGTGCGCTGTGAGGTCGGGCGTGGCAGTTTCGTCTCGCGGCGCATGAGCGACCGGGTGGCGACGTACATTCTCGACAGTCCTGAGCGGGCGCTGGTGGATTTTTCCATCACCCGCATTCTGCACACCCTTGAGCATGACCAGGCCTGGCGTGACACCTGCGCGGCGCTGAGCACGGAAGAGGATCAGCCGTGGATTCATGCGTTTCGCCCCATCGCCGGTTTCGAATCCCATCGCGAAGCGGCGGCGCAGTGGATCGGCCGGCAAGGGCTGAAAGTCGACCGTAACGATGTGCTGATCACCAACGGCGCGGCCCATGGGATTTTCCTGGCTATCGCTTCGCTGGCAGGCCCCGACGATGTGGTGCTCTGCGAAGGCTTGACCGACCACGGCGTGATCGGCAATTCCCAAGTGCTGGGCTTCACCCTCAAGGGCCTGGAGATGGACCGCTATGGCATTGACCCCGAACATTTCGAAGACATGTGCAGCAACGAGCGCATCACGGCGCTGGTGTGTACGCCGAACCTGAACAACCCCACCATCAGCCTGATGCCCGACGCCCGCCGCCGGGAAATCGCCGAGATTGCCCGGCGCTTCGGTGTGCACATTATCGAAGACGATGTGTATGGCCCGCTGCTGGACGAACGTCGGGCGCCGCCCATCAGCCATTACCTACCGGAGCTGTCGTTCTACTGCACGAGCATGACCAAGTCGGTACTCACGGGCTTGCGCACCGGTTATCTGGTGGTGCCCAAGCGCCTGGCCCTGCGCACCGAGAGCATCCTGCGGGTCAACAGTTGGATGGCAACGCCCATGGTCTCGGAGATCGCCACCCGCTGGATTTGCGATGGCCGCGCCGAGTCGCTGGTGCAATTGCAACGTCAGCTGCTGGCCGGGCGCCAGGCGATGGTCACCGAGTACATGGGCGAGCATCTGCTGGGCCAGCACCCTCATGCCTTGAATGCCTGGGTTGGCATCCCGTCCCATTGGGAAGTGGACAGTCTGGTGCGGGCGCTGCGGCACAAGCACATTGCCGTCACATCTCCCGACCCTTTCACCGTACGCGGCACCCCCAGGCCCCGCGCGGTGCGGGTCTGCGTAGGCGCCGAATGCAGCGACGAAGAAATGCGTCATGCGCTGATCGGCATGCGCGAGATATTCAACCAGTACCCGCAGATTCATGATTTTTGAGAGCTTGCTCCCAATGGGACTCTGTAGGAGCTGCCGAAGGCTGCGATCCTTTGATTTTGATCTTTCGCTCTCGATTCAATTGCCAAGGGAAAGATCGCAGCCTCGCTTCGCTCGACAGTTCCTACAACGCGCCCAGCGCGAGCAAGCTCCCTCGCCAGAGGGGAGGGAACCCTTCATAGGTTTTGTTCACCTCTTTCAACCGGCAATGAACGCAAACTAAATTGCCCTAGTACATTCATCACCACAATTGAGCCCTCTTAGACTGCGTCCAACACATCCGCTCGGGACGCAGTCATGGCAGTGTTGCAGCTTCAGGATATCTACCGCGCTCGCCAGCGCATCGAGTCGCTGGTGCGGCGCACGCCCATGGAATATTCCCCGAGCTTGTCGCGATTGATGGGCGTGGCGGTGTACCTCAAGCTTGAGGCCCTGCAAATCACCGGCAGCTTCAAGTTGCGTGGGGCAAGCAATGCGGTGGCGCAGCTCAGCGCCGAGCAAAAGGCCCTGGGCGTGGTCACGGCGTCGACCGGCAATCATGGTCGGGCACTGGCCCATGCCGCTTCGCAACAGGGCGTCAAGGCGATTGTCTGCCTGTCGAGCTTGGTGCCGGCCAACAAAGTGCAGGCGATCCGCGACCTAGGCGCCGAGGTGTGCATCGTCGGCCAGTCCCAGGACGATGCCCAGCGCGAGGCCGAGCGCATCGCTCGGGCGCAAGGCGCGACCTTTGTGCCGCCCTTTGATCACCCGGCGATCATCGCCGGGCAGGGCACCCTCGGCCTGGAGATCCTCGAGCAGCAACCGGATGTGGCCCAGGTACTGGTGCCGCTGTCCGGTGGCGGTCTGTTCGCCGGTGTTGCCCTGGCCCTCAAAAGTGCGAACCCCGCGATTCAAGTCCACGGCATCAGCATGGCCCGCGGTGCCGCGATGCACGCCAGCCTCGCCGCCGGGCAGCCCGTGGACATCGAAGAACTGCCGACGCTGGCCGACTCCCTCGGTGGCGGCATCGGCCTGGACAACCGCTGCACCTTCGCCATGACCCGGCAACTGAGCGATGACGTCCATCTGCTCTCGGAAGCCTCTATCGCCAATGCCATCCGCCACGCCTATCACCACGAACGCCTGGTGCTCGAAGGCGCTGCCGTGGTGGGCATCGCGGCGTTGCTCGAGGGCCTGATCGAGGTGCGCGGCCCGATTGTACTGGTGGTCAGCGGGCGCAACGTCGACACCGAACACCATGCCCGCGTGATTGCTGGCGCCAACGCCTGATAACCCCAAACGGAGCCTGTCATGAGTGAAGTCACCCTCTTGAGCGAAGTCGACCTGCGCAGTTGCGTGGCCCTCGACCTGGCCAGCATCGACGCCATCGAACAGGCCTTCGTACTGCTGGCCACCGCCGCCGTGGCGATGCCGCCGATCCTGCGGCTGGACATTCCCGAGCACAACGGTGAAGTGGATGTGAAGACCGCTTACCTGCCGGGCCTGGAACGCTTCGCCATCAAGGTCAGCCCGGGTTTTTTCGACAACCCCAAGCTCGGCCTGTCCAGCCTCAACGGCATGATGATGCTGCTCTCGGCGCGCACCGGCCTGCTGGAGGCCCTGCTGCTGGACAACGGTTACCTCACCGCCGTGCGCACCGCGGCAGCCGGGGCGGTGGCGGCGCGTTGCCTGTCTCGCAAGCAGAGCCGCAGCGTCGCGCTGATCGGTGCCGGCGAGCAGGCAGCGTTGCAGCTTCAGGCGCTGCGCCTGGTGCGGCCCATCGACGAGGTGCGGGTTTGGGCGCGCGATGGGCAAAAGGCCAAGGTGTTCAGTCAGGAACTGGCGCGTGACACCGGGCTTGCCGTCACGCCATGCGCGTCCATTGACGACGCCCTGGAAGGCGTGGACATCGCCATCACCTGCACACCCAGTCGCGAGCCGTTGATCCAAGCCCGTCATTTGCATCCCGGCCTGCACATCACAGCAATGGGCTCGGACGCCGAACACAAGAATGAAGTTTCCCCGCAAGCCCTGGCGGCCGTCGACTGCTATGTCGCCGATCGCCTGAGCCAGACCCGCGTGCTCGGCGAGCTGCACCATGCCTTGGTGGCCGGCACCGTTCGCGATGACCTGTCGTTGATGGAGCTGGGGCGGGTGTTGTCGGGGCAGCAGCTGGGGCGTTCCGATGCCGCGCAAGTGACGCTTTGCGACCTGACCGGCACCGGCGCCCAGGACACCGCCATCGCCAACCTGGCGTTCGAGCGGGCGCGGGTGGCGGGCAAGGGTTTTGCGTTCGGCCGCTAGATCATTTTTCTCATGAGTCATTGAACAGAGGGCAGGTGGATGTCTGAGATCGTCGTCAATCTTCCGTTCCAGCGGGAGGAATACACCCAACGCCTGGCGAAGGTTCGCGCGGCCATGCAGGCCCAGGGCCTGGAGCTGCTGCTGGTCACCGATCCGTCGAACATGGCTTGGCTCACCGGCTATGACGGGTGGTCGTTCTATGTGCACCAGTGTGTGCTGCTGGCGCTGGAGGGCGAGCCCGTGTGGTTCGGTCGAGGCCAGGATGCCAATGGTGCAAAGCGCACGGTGTTCATGCAGGCCGATAATATCGTCGGCTACCCGGACATCTACGTGCAGTCCCGTGAGCGCCACCCCATGGACTACCTGTCCCGCGAGGTGATCATTGCCCGTGGCTGGAGCGCGCTGACCATCGGCGTGGAGATGGACAACTATTACTTCAGCGCCGCCGCGCACCTGTCGCTGCAACAGCATTTGCCCCAGGCAAAACTGGTGGATGCGGTGGGCCTGGTGAACTGGCAGCGGGCCGTCAAGTCACCCCAGGAAATCGCCTACATGCGCATCGCCGCACGCATCGTCGAGAGCATGCACAGCCGGATCCTAGAGCGGATTGAACCGGGCATGCGCAAGAACGAATTGGTGGCTGAGATCTATAGCAGCGGCATCCTTGGTGCCGATGGCCATGGCGGCGACTACCCGGCCATCGTGCCGCTGTTGCCCACCGGTGCCGACGCCAGCGCGCCGCACCTGACCTGGGACGATTCACCCTTCGAGAAGGGCGCCGGCACCTTCTTTGAAATTGCCGGTTGCTACAAGCGTTACCACTGCCCGCTGTCGCGCACCATTTACCTGGGCAAGCCGCCGCAACATTTCCTCGACGGCGAAAAGGCCGTGGTCGAGGGCATCGCCGCCGGCCTGGACGCAGCCAAACCGGGCAACACCACCGGCGATATCGCCATAGCGTTTTTCAAGGTGCTGGAGAAATTTGGCATCCACAAGGACAGCCGTTGTGGCTACCCCATCGGGATCAGTTATCCGCCGGATTGGGGCGAGCGCACCATGAGCTTGCGCCCCGGTGACAACAGCGTGTTGCAACCGGGCATGACCTTCCATTTCATGCCGGGGCTATGGATGGACGATTGGGGCCTGGAGATCACCGAAAGCATCCTGATCACCGAGACCGGCGTCGAGACGCTGTGCAACGTGCCTCGTCAATTGTTCGTGAAGGATTGAGCCATGCCCGATCTGCCTAATAATCCCATCAGCGCCACGGTCGACTTCACCCGCGAGGGCGTGCAGCACGGCTTTCTCAAGTTGCCATATTCGCGGGACGATTCGGCCTGGGGCGCAGTGATGATTCCCATCACTGTCATCCAGCGCGGCAGCGGCCCGACGGCCTTGCTCAGCGGTGGCAACCACGGCGATGAATACGAAGGCCCGGTGGCGTTGAGCAAACTGGCGCAGCAACTGACGGCTGAAGACGTGAGCGGGCGGGTGATCATCGTGCCGTTCATGAACACCCCGGCTTTTCACGCCGGGCGCCGGACGTCGCCCATCGACAAGGGCAATCTGAACCGCAGTTTTCCCGGCAGGCCGGACGGCACCGTCACCGAAAAAATCGCCGACTATTTCAATCGCACCCTGCTGCCCTTGGCCGACATTGTCCTGGACATTCATTCCGGCGGGCGGACCCTGGATTTCCTGCCGTTTGCCGCCTGCCATGTATTGCCGGACAAACAGCAGCAAGCGCGCTGCGAGGCCGGGATGCTGGCGTTCAACGCGCCGTATTGCATGCGCATGCTGGAGCTGGACGCCGGGGCGATGTACGACACGGCGGCCGAGTCCCAAGGCAAGGTGTTCGTCACCACCGAGTTGGGCGGCGGCGGTTCGTCGACCGCCCGCAGCGTGGCGATTGCCGAGCGTGGGGTGCGCAACCTGTTGATCCACGCCGACATCCTGCGGGGCACGATCGAGTTGCAGCCCTCGCTGATGCTCGACATGCCGGACGCCAGTTGTTTCATCGCCAGCGAACACGACGGCTTGCTGGAAATGTGCCGCGACCTGGGGGAACACGTGACCCGGGGCGAGGTGGTGGCGCGTATCTACGACGCCACCCGCAGCGGCGTTGCCCCGGTCCAGTACCGCGCCGCCCGCAGCGGTCTGTTGGCGGCCCGGCACGTTCCCGGGTTGGTGCAGTGTGGCGATACCTTGGCGGTGATTGCGGATGTGTTGGCTTGATACACCTCAACTGACACACCACCCTGTGGCGAGGGAGCTTGCTCGCGCTCGGCTGCGTTGTAGGAGCTGCCGAAGGCTGCGATCTTTTGATCTTTGTCGAGAGATCGCAGCCTCGTTGCACTCGACAGCTCCTACACAGCTCCTACAGGCCCAGCAGGAGCAAGCTCCCTCGCCACTAATCGGTGTGATGTCTTCTGAATTGTCTGGAGAGCCCACGTCCCATGCACAAGCTCGATCGCTACGACCTCAAGATCCTGCAGATCCTCGCCGAGGATGGGCGGATTACCAAGTCGAGCCTGGCCGAGGCCATCAACCTGTCGGTGACCCCGGCCTGGGAGCGGGTGCGCAAGCTGGAAGCGGCGGGCCTGATCATCGGCTACCGGGCGCAGATCGATTGGGGCGCGGTGTTCAAGCGTCAGCAGGTGCTGGTGGAGATCACCCTGGCCCGGCACACCGCCCAGGACATGCGCCGTTTCGAGCTGCGCATGATCGGCGCGCCAGAAGTGGCGTTCTGTTACGCCACTGGCGGCGGTGTGGATTACCTGGCGATGATCCAGGCGCCGGACGTCGATGCCTATCAGCGTTTCGTCGACCAATTGCTGCTCGAAGACCTCGGCATCGAACGCTACTTCACCTACATCGTGACCAAGACCATCAAGACCGCCGGGGCCTTACCGGCGGCGTTGGCCGAGCTGTCCTGAGCACCGCAGAAAACACGGTTTACCGCCCTCGATTCAGAAAAAACCCAGGGTTTGCCCCACGCTAAACCCTCAATTACCCAAGCGCCGCTGCCCTAGCATGGACTCACGCACACGCTCTGGAGTGAACGTCATGCCTTTCCAACATCCGCTGCTGTTCAAAGCGCTTTGCTACATCGACGGCCATTGGGTCCACAGTGACAGCGGCCACAGTGTGGCCGTCCACAACCCGGCCACCCGCACCGTCATCGGCCATGTGCCGATGCTGGATCAGCCGCAGATCGTCGCGGCGGTGGACGCGGCGCATCGCGCATTCCCGGCGTGGCGTGAGCAGAGCCTGGAGACCCGGGGCGCACTACTACGGCGCTGGGCGGCACTGATCGTCGAACACAGCGAAGACCTTGCGCACATTCTCAGCCTGGAGCAGGGCAAGCCGCTAGCCGAGTCTCGTGGCGAAATCGCCTACGCCGCCAGCTTCATCCCGTGGTTCGCCGAGGAAGCCTGGCGGTTGTACGGTCAGAACATCCCCAGCCATATCCCCAGTGCGCACTTGGGGACAATCAAGGAACCGGTAGGCGTCTGTGCACTGCTCACGCCGTGGAATTTCCCTTCGGCGATGATCACCCGCAAGGCCGCCGCTGCCCTGGCCGCCGGTTGCACCGTGGTGATCAAGCCGGCCCACGAAACGCCTTACTCGGCCTTGGCGCTGGCGCAACTGGCCGAGGAGGCAGGCTTTCCTGCCGGGGTGTTCAACGTGGTATTGGGCGAGCCGCAAATGGCCATGGAAACCCTGGTCAAGGATCGTCGCGTACGCTCGGTGAGCTTCACGGGCTCGACGCGGGTGGGCAAGCTGGTGTTGCAGGCGGCAGCCCAGGACGTGAAGAAAGTCGCGCTGGAACTGGGCGGTAACGCGCCATTTATTGTCTGCGCCGATGCCGACCTGGCCTTGGCGGTGAAAGTCGCCGTGGAGGCGAAGTTCCAGACCTCGGGGCAGGACTGCTGTGCGGCTAACCGAATCATGGTGCAGCGTCCGGTGTACCAGGCATTCCTCAGTCGTTTTGCTGCCGCGGTGCGCGCCTTGCGCGTCGGGCCGGCCATGGTCGATCAACAGGAACAGGAGGTGGAGATCGGGCCGTTGATGCATCAAGCGGCATTCGATGCGACCGCTGACCGCGTCGCCGATGCGCTGGCCCTTGGCGCTCAACGCCTGGTGGGCGGTGAGGCCCATGCCTTGGGCGGGTTGTTTTATCAGCCCACGGTGCTGGCCGACGTCACGCCGCAGATGCGCATCTACCGTGAAGAAAACTTCGCGCCCATTGCCGGGGTGATGCCATTCGACACCTTGGACGAAGCCATCGAAATGGCCAACGACACCGAGTATGGTCTGGCGGCCTATATTTGTTCCAACCGCCTGGACCTCATTTATCCGCTGATCCGCCGTCTCGACCACGCCATGGTCGCGGTCAATGGCGTCAAGTTCACCGGCCACCCGATTCCCTTCGGTGGCATGAAAGCCTCGGGCCTTGGTCGCGAGGGTGGCAGCGAGGGCTTCGAGCCCTTTGTCGAAACCAAATATTTTTGCCTGCACCATCAAGGCCAGTTCCCAGGAGAGTCCGCATGAGCCAAGAACTCAACATGCTGTTCGAACAAGACCGTGCGCATTTCATGCACCCCTCGACCCACGCTCACGATCACGCCAGCGGCGCGCTCAAGGGACGGATCATCAAGAGTGCGTCAGGCATTCGCATTCGCGACCATGAAGGCCGTGAGTTCATCGATGCCTTTGCCGGCCTCTACTGCGTGAACATCGGTTACGGCCGCACCGAGGTGGCCGATGCCATCTATAAGCAGGCCAAGGAACTGGCCTACTACCATACCTACGTCGGCCATTCGAGCGAGGCGATCATCGAGCTGTCCAGTCGCATCATGGACTGGGCGCCGGAAGGGATGAAGAAGGTCTATTACGGTTTGTCCGGCTCCGACGCCAATGAAACCCAGGTCAAACTGGTGCGCTACTACAACAATGTGCTGGGCCGGCCGCTGAAGAAGAAAATCATTTCACGTGACCGTGGTTACCATGGCTCGGGCATCTTGACCGGTAGTCTGACGGGGCTTGCGACCTTCCACCAACATTTCGACCTGCCGGTCGAAGGGGTCAAGCACACCGTGTGCCCACACTGGTATCGCAAGGCCCCGGCGGGCATGGACGAGGCGGCCTTCGTGCGCTATTGCACCGATGAGCTGGAAAAAATGATCCTCGCCGAAGGCCCGGATACCGTGGCGGCGTTCATTGGTGAACCGCTGATGGGCACCGGGGGCATCATCGTTCCGCCCGCCGGTTATTGGGATGCGATCCAGGCCGTGCTGAAAAAATACGACGTGCTGCTGATTGCCGATGAAGTGGTCTGCGCATTCGGTCGCCTGGGTTCGAAGATGGGCAGCCAGCGCTACGGCATGAAGCCGGACCTGATCACCACAGCCAAAGGCCTGACCAGTGCCTATGCCCCCTTGTCGGCGGTGATTATCGGCGAAAAGGTCTGGAGCGTGATTGAAAAAGCCTCCCAGACCGAAGGGGCCATGGGCCATGGCTGGACCTATTCCGGGCATCCGATTTGCGCGGCGGCGGCACTGGCGAACCTCGACATCCTTGAGCGGGAAAACCTCACGGCCAACGCCGAGGATGTTGGCGGCTACCTGAATCGTCGCCTGCGTGAAACCCTTGAGGGGCATCCGCTGGTGGGCGAGGTGCGCGGTGACGGCATGCTGGCGGCGGTGGAGTTCATGGCCGACCTTGAACAGCGCACGGCGTTCGACTCGGCACTCAAAGTCGGCCCGAAGGTCTCGGCCGCCTGCCTGGAACGCGGCATGATCGCCCGCGCCATGCCCCACGGCGACATCCTGGGCTTCGCCCCGCCACTGATCCTGACCCGCGAGGATGCGGACCTGATTGTCGACATCACCAAAGGTGCTATCGATCAGGTGGCAGGTGAAGTGTTGGCTTAAGCCCGCTTTAAATGTGGGAGCGAGCCTGCTCGCGATAGCGGTCTGCCTGAATCGGTGATATTGGATGTGCCGGCCTCATCGCGAGCAGGCTCGCTCCCACAGGGGGGATTTTCTTGAGCCAATAAAAAGCCCGCCCGATCATGTGATCGGGCGGGCTTTTGGGGTGTTGCTTGGCGATTACTTCTTCAAACCGTAATGCTCATCGAGCATGCCGGGCGAATTCGGGGTCTTGGGGGCGTAGTCCCGGGGCGGTTCCTGATCCTTTGGCGGGGTCAGGCGTTCCCGTGGAACCTGCGTCGAATCGGCGTGCAGGGCAGCCAGCAGGCGTTGGCGAGTCTGCTCGTCCAGGGCTAGGCGATTGGCACCCTCGGACAAATGATCCTGGACTTCCTGGTAGCTCTGGGTGAGTTTTTTCACCAGGGATGCGGTGCTGTTGAAGTGAGTGACCACTTCATTCTGATAACTGTCGAAACGTTCCTGGATGTCGTCCAGCTGACGTTGCGTGCTGTTGGGCACCGCGTTGGGCAGCAGTCGGGCAAGCAGGAATCCAATGGCGACACCGGCAACCAGGGCAAGAGTCGGCAACAACCAAACTAAGAGCGAGTGTTCCACGAGTCCTTCCTCTATAAACGGCTTTGCTTTACGTTAACGGCTCGGACCTGCGCTGTATACCGCGAAGAACATCGCAATCATGCCAGGCACAGACTTTAGCTAGACGAGTCGACCCTATTCGAGGTCACGGAGTTCTTTCCCTTGCTTATGCGCGAAACCCCTGTAGTCATCGATGGCCCGGTGGGCCAACTGGAAGCCTTGTACCTGGACAGCGAGGCTCCCCGTGGCCTGGCGTTGATTTGCCACCCGAACCCGGTGCAGGGCGGGACCATGCTCAACAAAGTGATCTCGACCCTGCAACGCACCGCCCGCGATGCTGGCCTGGTTACGTTGCGTTTCAATTATCGTGGCGTGGGTGCCAGTGCTGGCACTCATGACATGGGCACCGGCGAAGTGGACGATGCCCAGGCTGTCGCCCAATGGTTGCGTGAAAAATACCCGCAATTGCCCCTGACCCTGTTCGGTTTTTCCTTCGGCGGCTTCGTCGCCGCCAGCCTGGGCGGGCGTCTGGAAGCCCAGGGTCAGGCGGTCAAGCACCTGTTCATGGTGGCCCCGGCGGTGATGCGTCTGGACGAGCAGTCGCCCTTGCCCACGAAGGGGGAGTTGACCGTGATTCAGCCGGAAACCGACGAAGTGGTCGATCCGCAGCTGGTTTACGAATGGTCCGACACGCTCCAACGCCCCCATGAGCTGCTGAAAGTGGCAGAATGCGGACACTTTTTTCATGGCAAGCTGACCGATCTCAAGGATCTGATCCTGCCTCGCCTCTCGAATTGACAGCAGTCTGACAAGCGATAACCCATGACGACGCGTACCCGTATCCTGACCGGCATCACCACCACCGGCACCCCGCATCTGGGCAACTATGCCGGCGCCATCCGTCCGGCGATCCTCGCCAGTCGCGAGAACAACGCCGATTCGTTCTACTTCCTGGCCGACTATCACGCCCTGATCAAGTGCGATGACCCGCTGCGTATCCAGCGTTCGCGCCTGGAAATCGCCGCCACGTGGCTGGCCGGCGGCCTGGACGTGGACCGCGTGACGTTCTATCGCCAGTCCGATATTCCCGAGATCCCGGAGCTGACCTGGCTGCTGACCTGCGTCGCCGCCAAGGGCCTGCTCAACCGCGCCCACGCCTATAAGGCGTCGGTGGACAAGAACGTCGAGGCCGGCGAAGACCCGGACGCCGGCATCACCATGGGCCTGTACAGCTACCCGGTGTTGATGGCCGCCGACATTCTGATGTTCAACGCCCACAAGGTGCCGGTCGGTCGCGACCAGATCCAGCACGTGGAGATGGCCCGCGACATCGGCCAGCGCTTCAACCACCTGTTCGGCCAGGGCAAGGAGTTCTTCACCATGCCCGAGGCGCTGATCGAAGAAAGCGTCGCCACGCTGCCGGGCCTCGATGGCCGCAAGATGTCCAAAAGCTACGACAACACCATCCCTTTGTTCAGCAGCGCCAAGGAGATGAAGGAGGCGATCTCGCGGATCGTCACCGACTCGCGCGCCCCGGGCGAAGCCAAGGATGCGGACAATTCGCACCTGTTCACCCTGTTTCAGGCCTTCGCCACTGCCGAACAGTCCGCGGAGTTTCGCAGCGAACTGCTGCAAGGCCTGGGTTGGGGCGAAGCCAAGAACCGTCTGTTCCAGTTGCTCGACAGCGAATTGGGTGAATCGCGCGAGCGTTATCACCAGTTCATCGAGCGTCCATCGGACCTGGAAGACATCCTGCAACTGGGCGCAAAAAAAGCCCGGGCCGTGGCTACGCCGTTCCTCACCGAACTGCGCGAGGCCGTTGGCCTGCGCTCGTTTGTCAGTCAGGTTCAGGTGACCGCCAGCACCAAGAAGAAAGCCACCAAGGCTGCCCGCTTCGTCAGTTTCCGCGAAGACGACGGCAGTTTCCGCTTCCGACTGCTGGCCGCCGACGGCGAGCAACTGTTGCTGTCGCGCAACTTTGCCGATGGCAAGGCTGCCGGCCAGGTCACCAAACAACTGCAGGCCGGCCAGCCGCTGGATGTGCGAAGCGCCGACCTGGGTTTCAGCGTCTGGCTCGACGGCGAGTGCGTGGCCAATAGCCCAGCCTTTGCTGACAGCGCCGCCCGGGATGCCGCCGTCGATGCGTTGCGCGTTGCCTTGACGCCTGCCCAGGACTGATCCCGGCGCATCACTCGACCATCGGCCCGAATACGGGCCGATTGCCATTCCTCTGGGCCATCGCTACAGTGACGGCCCGTTTTTGTTGCCTTGCTAACGAATATGACGCCCCTAGAACGATATCAAGCTGATCTGAAACGCCCGGAGTTCTTCCACGACGCAGCCCAGGAAACGGCGGTGCGGCATTTGCAGCGCCTGTACGACGACCTGGTCGCGGCGGCGAACAACAAGCCCGGCCTGTTGGGCAAACTGTTCGGAAAAAAAGACCAGGCTCCGGTCAAGGGCCTGTATTTCTGGGGCGGCGTGGGCCGTGGCAAGACCTACCTGGTGGACACCTTCTTCGAAGCGTTGCCGTTCAAGGAGAAGACACGGACGCACTTTCACCGCTTCATGAAGCGCGTGCACGAGGAAATGAAGACCCTGGGCGGCGAGAAGAACCCGCTGACCATCATCGCCAAGCGGTTTTCCGACGAGACCCGAGTGATTTGCTTCGATGAGTTCTTCGTTTCCGACATCACCGACGCCATGATCCTCGGCACCTTGATGGAAGAGCTGTTCAAGAACGGCGTGACCCTCGTCGCGACCTCGAACATCGTGCCGGACGGCCTGTACAAGGACGGCCTGCAGCGGGCGCGTTTCCTGCCGGCCATCGCGCTGATCAAGGAACACACTGAAATCGTCAACGTCGACAGCGGCGTCGACTACCGCCTGCGTCACCTCGAACAAGCGGAACTGTTCCACTTTCCGCTGGATGCCGCTGCCCAAGAGAGCCTGCGCAAGAGCTTCCGCGCCCTGACGCCGGAATGCACCCAGGCCGTGGAAAATGATGTATTGGTCATCGAAAATCGCGAAATCCGCGCCGTGCGCACTTGCGATGACGTGGCCTGGTTCGACTTCCGCGAACTGTGCGACGGCCCCCGCAGCCAGAACGACTACATCGAACTGGGCAAGATTTTCCACGCCGTGCTGCTGAGCAATGTCGAGCAGATGAGCGTCACCACCGACGACATCGCCCGTCGCTTCATCAACATGGTCGACGAGTTCTACGACCGTAACGTGAAGCTGATCATTTCGGCCGAAGTCGAACTCAAGGACCTCTACACCGGCGGTCGCCTGACCTTCGAATTCCAGCGGACCTTGAGTCGCTTGCTGGAGATGCAGTCCCACGAATTCCTGGCACGGGCGCATAAGCCGTAGGGAATACGTAAATACAGGCCCAGCGATTGCAGCGATGCTGTTCATTCAAGGCAAGTAAAGAACCGGTAGCGCGGGAGCTGGCTCCCGCCGAGCTGGGCAGCAGCCCCTCTCGCTACAACGACTCAGGTAAGTCTCAAGGCTACTGAAACTGGATGCCCTCTTTCAGATAGCGAGCCAAATCATTCTGTCGCTGGCAACCAATCAGTAGCCACAAGAGAATCCTGGCTTTGCGTGGACAGGTAAAGCCAGCCATTGATGCGCCTCGGCGAATCAAATCCATCTCGCCCCCCTTGAACCCGTAAGTTGAACGAGCCGTGGATCCTGATCCGCAGCGAGTTGCAATAATGACTGGGATTTTTTTGGCAATGGCATCAACCGGCGCAGTCCAGGTTTCAGAAAGGTGTCCTGCACCGAAACCGGCGATGACTAACCCGTCGTAGCCCAGCGTGAGAATGTTTTCCAACAACAGGGTGTCGGCGGACAGTGATGCTTGTAGCAAGGCAACTTTTTGTGTCGTTTGCTTCGGTAACGGCAAGACGTTGCGTTGCAGCGTCGGACGTAGGTAGTGAACGTTGCCTTCCAATAACAGACCGGTCGGGCCCATGATCGGTGAAGAAAAAGCCTGTAATGCCATCGAATCGGTTTTGCGAACAGCCTGCGCCGAATGAATCTGCCCGTTCATGACCACTTGAACACCACGCTGCCGGCTGCTCTTGGCCAAGCCAACCCGGCAGGCATCCAAAAGATTCCCCGGCCCGTCGGCGCCTGCCTGGGTTGCCGAGCGCATTGCGCCGGTCAGGACCAATGGTTCGTCGTGGTCCCATAGCAGATCGAAAAATGTCGCAGTTTCTTCCAGCGTATCCGTGCCTTGAGTGATGACAATCCCCACGGCACCTTGCTCGATTTGATAATTCGCCCAGCAGAGAACGCTCAATAAAAACTCGAAATCCAATGATGCGCTGGGCAACATTCCCAGTGTTTCGACGGTGACATGTGCCTGCGTCGTCAACTCCGGTACCGAAGCCAGCAGGGTTGCGCCACTGATGGTCGGGACTATTCCTTCTCCGGCGGCCCGGGCCTGCATGCTCACGGTACCGCCGAGTGACGCGATGGCCAGCTTGGGTAGGTCCATGTAATACCTCACTTTTGTAATGAGAAATGGCTGTACCCGCCTCAAGGTCGCAATACAGCCATAGGATGATGGGGTCAGTGGGTTATCAGAAATCCGATAAACGGAATGATAAGAAGGGTACTGATAGCCATGGACAGGACATTGGCGATGAAAGCGTGCATGTCGGCGGGTAACCGTTTGGCAATTGCGCACGCCAGCGGCGGCGCAATCAATGCACCCAGCAAAGCACTTGACCCAATCACCAGCCAACTGCCGCCGTAGGTCAAAATCGCCGCAGGTACGACAGATACCAACGGAATGTAGGTGGGATACCATCCGCGCAGCATCCACTGGCGACGCCAGATCATCACGCCCAGTGCCGACGTCAGTGCTTGTGCGCCGATCAATTGGGGCAGCAAGCCCGAGCCGTAGACCGGGCTCATCGGGCTTAAGGTGTAAGCCAGCAACGCGCCCAGTATCAGTCCGAGGCTGGCCCATTCATTACCGAAGAACGGCGCTTCGGAAAAGTCTGCCAAGACCCGGCGCAAACTCCAGACGATACCGTAGTCTGGCGCCTTGGCTGTAGTGGGCAGCGGTTGCGGTTCGGATGCTTTTCCGCTCGCTTGCGACTGCATCAGGCTCGGCAAGTGGCGACACAGCAGAAACGCAATGACGCTGGCCACCGCCATTCCGGAGACATTGCCGATCACGACCGGCAATCCCAGTGGATTGCAGACGTAGTTGACGATCAACAAACACGCAGGGGTGACCAGCAAGGCGCCCATGATTGCGCCATTGACCGCCACCTTCCAGCCGCCGCCGAACATCAGCACCATCGCCGCGGGTAATGAAACGAACGCTGCAAACGTGGGCTGCCAAGCTGTGGCTGTCACGGTCCAACCCCACAGAAGGTTACTCAGCAAGAGCCCAAGCAACGAACTGGTGACGAGCCACGGCCAAAGACCGCTGCCATAGCAGATGGAAAAGCCTTGCCAGGCTTTTCCTGTCCGATTGGCCCGGTACGCGAGATATGCTCCGGCGAGCAGTCCGATAGAGGCAAACTCATGTTTGTAGAACGCGACCTCGCTGATATCCCCCAACACCCAGCGTAGCCAAGCACTTGGCTGCGGCAAGTTGGATACCATGTGGCTGTAGTCTGGCCAGTGGGCGGGCCAGGAGGCGCGGTTCGTGAACGAAAGCCAGATCACCAGCGCTATCGCGCCGAGCATTAACAGGATGATGGCGATATCCAGCGGTGATCTGGCGGTATGCTGGCGTTGGTCGAGCTTTTCGCTTGTAGTTTCCATTGATTCGCTCCCTTATCAGCGCGGCAGACAAGGGTGCTGGGTATAACCGAGCATTTGATCGTAAAGATCGGCTCGACGATCTCGGTGCAGGTCATTCAAATTGTTCCAGATGGCAGCGCTACGGGAACTGGTCAGGTCAATATCGGCAAAAAGAACTTCTTGTTGGTCAGCGGAGGCTACGGCGCTGATCGGCCAGCCGTTGGTGCCTGCTATCAACGAACAGCCCAGATAACGAACACCTCTCTCTTCCCCTATGCGGCTTGCCGCTGCGATAAATACGTTGTTCACGTGCGCGGCTGTCATCGTCAGGTACGACGCCATGCATTTGCCGGCGTCATCGAATAGGGGCGGTGGTGTCCAGACCCAGTTGTTCAGGCTGCAAATGATGTCCGCGCCTTGCTGGCTGAGAATTCTCGGTACTTCCGGGAACCAGATGTCCCAGCAGATCAACAACCCAATGCGGCCTATTGGCGTTTCGAATACTGGAAAACCCAGATCGCCTGGCGTGAACCAAAGTTTTTCCAGGTTCCATAAGTGTGCTTTTCGATACTTGCCGATAAAACCGTCAGGCCCTACCAGAACGCCAGTGTTGAAGAGGTGCATGCCCTCGCGTTCCGTCAAACCGGCCACCAGGTAAACCTTGTGTTGACGGGCGAAGTCCATCCAGGCCTGCACACTCTGCCCGCCGGGGATTGATTCTGAGTGTTCGAACGCATCCTGCCGGTTGCTGAAGAAATAGCCGGTGTTTGATAGTTCGGGCAGGACGATGAGGTTCGCTCCACCGTTTACCGCGCCCAGGGCCAGCGCAAGGCCGCGGTGCAGATTCTCTTCACGATTTTTTATACCGACCTGGGGGGGCGAATTGCACAACCGCTACACGAACAGGACTGGTTGGCTCGTTCATTTTCGTAAACCTCTTTTTATTGTTATTCACGCTGTTTAATGGCGTGTTCATAAGAGGTGAAACGGGCGCGGAGCGTAAGTCAGCCGTTTCCTTTTAGGCTGTAGGGCATTTCCCAAGATGAATGTGAGGAGCCCTTGGCAGGAGGAAATGAAGGCGGAGCCAGTGCTCGTCGTGCATGGCTCCAAGGGCAGAGTTGCGTCAGGGCGCGGTTCTGTAGTGCGGATAGTCGCTCATGGAAAAACCACCATTGAATATCGCGGCGGTTTTGTTGCAGATATGAATGACTGCGTCGACGGCGCCTCGAAAGCAAGGCTCTGTCCAGCCCGCATCCACTGAAAATGACTCGCCAGAAAAGTACAGGCCTGAATGATGTCCGAAATCCCTGTTGTACTTCATCAGGCCCACGGCATCGTAGTAGGTGCCAGGTCGGTATAGCTTTGCACAACCCAACGCATTTTTATCGGTCATCCACCGTTGGACCACGGCTCGATCGAGCCCGATGTAGGGAGAGATTCTCTCGCGGACATTGGTGCATTTCATGAGTATTCGATCCAGCTCTTTGGCGCACTTGGTTACCAGCTCCTTATCGGTGAAGGAGGCGAGCTTGGTTGCGTCGTCTTCCCACGTGTAGCTCAGGAGAATGCAGTCATAGCTGTAACTGTCGTTGTAGCGGTAGGTGTAGACGTCGTGAATGAAGCTGTCGGTGACGATGGCCTGCGGAATTTTGCTGTTTTTCGAAAGGAATGATTTTTTTAATGGTGCAAAGACTTTGCAACTGGTCTCCCAATGGGCTGTTTTATAGGCATTGATTGTCTCGAAGGGCAGCATTTGCGGGGTGCAGTTTTCAAGCGCGATACGCGTTTCGATCAGCCACGAGGGCAGTGTCATGATGACCGAGTCGAAATCCTCAAAACGGTGCTGGGTCTGTTCAGGTTGGCTGTATTTCCAGTTGTAGTGGACGCGCGTCTTTTGGTTGGTCAGTTTTACCAGTTTTGTTACGGATGAATCCGTGAGCAAACCATCGTTTCTTTCGCGGCAGTGTTCGTAGAAAGACTTTCGGGTTTCATCGGTTTTCATGAATAGCAGGCACTCGTCCAATGCGGCGAGCCCGATGTAGCGGGGACTGTCGAAAATCAGGCCCTTGGAGTCAAAAACCGCTTCGCTATGCAGGTAGGGCGAGGCGAACGGGTCACCCGTCGAGTCCACCCGACCAATCCCGCCCTCGGACGCTCTGCATTCCGTTTCTTATGTAGGAATATGCAAGAAAGGCTGGCCGTGCGCCGCACATGCTCGAAAGTGGGAGCGAACTGGCTCGCTCCCACAGTGGGTCGTTGCCAAGCCCTCGGGCTACGCCGCCTGCTGAAACTGCTGCCGATACTGGTTCGGCGACAGGTCGGTATGTTGCCGGAACAGCCGGGCGAAAAAGCTCGCGTCGTCGTAGCCGACTTCGTAGCTGATGGTCTTGATGCTCTTGCGGCTGCCGGAGAGCAGGCCCTTGGCGGTCTCGATCCGCATCCGCTGCAGGTAATGCAGTGGTTTGTCACCCGTGGCGGTCTGGAAGCGGCGCATGAAGTTGCGGATGCTCATGCCATGTTCCCGGGCAACATCCTCGAAGCGGAATTTATCGGCGAAGTGCTCTTCGAGCCATTGCTGGATCTGCAGGATGATCACGTCCTGGTGCAGTTTCTGCCCGCCGAAGCCGATCCGCCCAGGCGAATAGCTGCGTTGCACCTCATACAGGATATCCCGCGCCACAGCCTGGGCGACGTTGGCGCCACAGAAGCGTTCGATGAGGTAAATGTAGAGGTCGCAGGCTGAGGTCGTGCCGCCGGCGCAAAACAGGTTGTCGGCGTCGGTCAGGTGCTTGTCCTGGTTCAGGTATACCTGGGGGAAGCGTTCCTTGAAAGCATTGAAGAAACGCCAGTAGGTGGTGGCTTCCTTACCGTCGAGCAGCCCGGCCTCCGCCAGCCAGAACACCCCGGTGGCTTCGCCGCAGAGTACTGCACCGCGCGCGTGTTGTTCGCGCAGCCAGGGCAAGACCTGGGGATAACGTTGGCAGAGGGTGGCGAAATCATCCCAGAAGGCCGGCAGGATGATGACGTCGGTGTTTTCCAGGCCACCGTCCACCGGCATGATCACATCGCTGAAGCTGTTCACCGGTTTGCCATCGGGGCTGACCAGTCGGGTTTCAAACGCCGGCGTCAGGCCGTGGCCCAGTTGTTTGCCATAGCGCAGGCTGGCCAGGTGGAAAAAATCCTTGGCTTGCATGAGGGTGGAGGCGAAGACCCGGTCGATTGCCAGGATGCTGACGCGCCGCAAGGGCGTGGAGGCGTGCATAGACATAATTCATCTTTATTTTTATAGGGGAAAGTGGTCAACAGACGGCTGGATCGTCTTATTTTTTGTCGGATGTGTCCAGTGTCCTGTCATACCCCACAGGCTTAGGCTCTGTCGGATAACCACGCCTAACAATAACCAAAGGTGCGCCATGATCCCAAGAACACTGTTCAGTCCCGAGCACGAACTGTTTCGCGACAGCGTACGAACCCTCCTCGAAAAAGAAGCCGTGCCGTACCACAGTCAGTGGGAAAAACAGGGGCATGTCGATCGCCAGCTCTGGAATAAAGCCGGGGAGGCGGGCATGTTGTGTTCGCACCTTCCAGAAGCCTATGGAGGGCTGGATGCCGACTTCCTCTACAGCACGGTGGTGATTGAGGAGATCGGGCGCCTGGGGCTGACAGGGATCGGTTTTTCGCTGCACTCCGACATCGTTGCACCGTACATCCTGCATTACGGTAGCGAAGCGCTGAAACATAAGTACCTGCCGAAGCTGGTGTCTGGCGAAATGGTCACGGCCATCGCCATGACCGAGCCGGGCGCCGGTTCCGACCTGCAAGGGGTGAAGACCACGGCGGTGCTGGACGGTGATGAATATGTCATCAACGGCTCGAAGACCTTCATCACCAATGGCTTCCTGGCAGACCTAGTGATCGTGGTCGCCAAGACCGATCCGAAGGCCGGCGCCAAGGGCACTAGCCTGTTCCTGGTGGAGGCGGGTACGCCGGGCTTTGAGAAGGGCAAGCGCCTGGAAAAAGTCGGCATGAAGGCCCAGGACACGTCGCAATTGTTCTTCCAGGATGTCCGCGTGCCGAAGGAGAACCTGCTCGGGCAGGCCGGAATGGGCTTCGCTTATCTGATGCAGGAGCTCCCCCAGGAGCGCCTGACCGTCGCCATAGGCGGCCTGGCATCGGCCGAAGCGGCGCTGCAATGGACCCTGGACTACACGCGCGAGCGCAAGGCGTTCGGCAAATCCATCGCGGACTTCCAGAACACCCGTTTCAAGCTCGCGGAAATGGCCACCGAAATCCAGGTTGGCCGGGTCTTCGTCGATCGCTGCCTGGAGTTGCACTTGCAAGGCAAGTTGGACGTGCCGACGGCGGCGATGGCCAAGTATTGGGGCACCGACCTGCAATGCAAGGTGCTCGACGAGTGCGTGCAGTTGCATGGCGGCTACGGCTTCATGTGGGAGTACCCGATTGCCCGGGCGTGGGCGGATGCGCGGGTGCAGCGGATCTATGCCGGGACCAATGAGATCATGAAGGAGATTATTGCGCGTTCGCTTTGATGTCGTAGTGACTGTTAGGCCGCTATCGCGAGCAGGCTCGCTCCCACAGGGGTTGTATGTCGATCACAAATGAGTGGTCAGTCATCAATCCAATGTGGGAGCGAGCCTGCTCGCGATGAGGCCTATGGATCACGGCGCCGGGTTCGGCTGATCCTTGTGAATCGCCTCGATCCCCGCCAGCACTTCATCCGACAGTTTCAGCTCGACACTGGCGATGTTGCTGTCCAGTTGCTCCAGCGTGGTGGCGCCAATGATGTTACTGGTCACGAACGGCTGCCGGGTGACGAACGCCAGGGCCATTTGCGCCGGGTCCAGGCCATGTTCGCGGGCCAGGGCCACATAGCGGCTGCACGCCGCTTCCGATTGTGGATTGAAGTAGCGCATGAAGCGGCTGTATAGCGTCAGGCGGCCCTTGGCTGGCCGTGCGCCGTTTTCGTATTTACCTGACAGGAAGCCAAACGCCAGTGGTGAATAAGCCAGCAAGCCGCATTGCTCGCGAATGGCGATTTCCGACAGGCCGATCTCGAAGCTGCGGTTGAGCAGGTTGTACGGGTTCTGGATCGACACCGCCCGCGGCCAGCCACGGGCCTCGGCCAGGGCGAGGAATTTCATGGTGCCCCACGGCGTTTCGTTGGACAGGCCGATATGGCGGATCTTGCCGGCGCGGACCTGCTCGTCCAGGGCTTCGAGGGTTTCTTCCAGTGGGGTGAACGTTTCGTCGGCCTTGTGCTGGTAGCCCAGTTGACCAAAGAAGTTGGTGCTGCGCTCCGGCCAATGCAGTTGGTAAAGATCGATCCAGTCGGTCTGCAGGCGCTTGAGGCTGGCGTCCACGGCTTCGACGATGTGGCGGCGGTTGTGCTTGAGGTTCTTGTCGCGGATGTAGTCGATGGTGTTGCCGGGGCCGGCGATCTTGCTCGCCAGGATCCAGTCGGCACGGTCGCCACGGCTTTTGAAATAATTGCCGATGTAGCGCTCAGTGGTGGCGTAGGTTTCGGCCTTGGGTGGCACCGGGTACATCTCGGCGGTGTCGATGAAATTGATGCCGGCAGCCTTGGCGCGTTCGATCTGGGCGAAGGCCTCGGCCTCGCTGTTCTGCTCACCCCAGGTCATGGTTCCGAGGCACAGGGCACTCACGTTCAGATCGGTACGGCCTAGCGGGCGATAGTCCATCGGGAGCTCCTTGGGCAAAACAATCATAAAAGCAGGTTGAAATATTTTTCGCAATCTGCATAATTGCGCACCTCTTTCTGCAGTGGAAGTGATGCGCCGCCGCCGAAGAATCTTGCCGTTGAACGGACGCGCCGACCCGAGCCCCCGAAAGCGTCTGTATCCGGCTGCCTTTGACTTGTCAAAGTACGCACTATTCAGTAAGATCCGCCGTCTAATTTACAGGGCGGCCCCTGAGGCTATAAAGAATGAAAACTTTTACTGCTAAACCGGAAACAGTAAAGCGCGACTGGTTTGTCGTCGACGCTGCTGGTCAGACCCTGGGTCGTCTGGCCACCGAAATCGCGAGCCGTCTGCGTGGCAAGCACAAGCCTGAGTACACCCCTCACGTTGACACCGGTGACTACATCGTTGTGATCAACGCTGAGCAAGTACGTGTTACTGGCGCTAAAACCACTGACAAAATGTACTACTCCCACTCCGGTTTTCCTGGTGGCATCAAGTCGATCAACTTTGAAAAGCTGATCGCCAAAGCCCCTGAGCGCGTGATCGAGACCGCGGTTAAAGGCATGCTGCCTAAGAACCCTCTGGGTCGCGACATGTATCGTAAGCTGAAGGTTTATGCGGGCGCTGCTCACCCTCATACTGCTCAGCAGCCCCAAGAACTGAAGTTTTAACGGAATAGTTCATTATGTCGGCGACTCAAAATTACGGCACTGGCCGTCGCAAGACTGCAACCGCACGCGTTTTCCTGCGTCCGGGCACTGGTAACATCTCCATCAACAACCGCTCCCTGGATAACTTCTTCGGCCGCGAAACTGCCCGCATGGTAGTTCGTCAGCCGCTGGAACTGACCGAGACCGTCGAAAAATTCGACATCTACGTCACTGTTATCGGTGGTGGTGTAAGTGGTCAAGCTGGCGCAATCCGCCACGGCATCACTCGCGCCCTGATGGATTACGACGAGACTCTGCGTGGTGCTCTGCGCAAAGCCGGCTTCGTAACTCGCGATGCTCGCGAAGTTGAGCGTAAGAAAGTCGGTCTGCGTAAAGCGCGTAAGCGTCCGCAGTACTCGAAGCGTTAATTTCGCTTCCGCTTTCAAAAGGCGCCCAGTTCCTCACGGAGCTGGGCGTTTTTTTATGGGCAAAAGAATTGCTCTGTGACAACTTGCCACATTCGCAGAGCCCCTATACTACAAGGCTTGGCGGTTTGGCCGCATGGTAATTACCTTGTCAGAATTGGGGCTTTTCATTACCATTCGGCAAAATTTTTATAAGTTCAGATTTTTACTTAGTAGACGCCTGATCTAACAGGCCACAAAGCTGATGGGAGAGGACTGAATGAGCAATGACGGCGTGAATGCAGGCCGGCGTCGCTTCCTGGTAGCAGCCACATCCGTGGTGGGTGCTGCAGGAGCGGTGGGGGCTGCGGTCCCGTTCGTGGGGTCATGGTTTCCCAGTGCCAAGGCGAAAGCCGCAGGTGCACCGGTGAAAGTGAATGTCAGCAAGATCGAGCCAGGCCAGCAGATGATTGCTGAGTGGCGCGGCCAGCCGGTGTTCATCGTCCGCCGTACAGAGGAAATCCTGGGGAATCTGAAAAAGATCGAGGGTCAGTTGTCCGACCCGTCCTCCAAGAACTCGGTCCAACCGGAATACGTCAATCCTGAAACGCGTTCGATCAAGCCGGAAGTCCTGCTGCTGATCGGAATTTGTACGCACCTGGGTTGCTCGCCAACGTTCCGTCCTGAGGTGGCGCCTGCCGATCTGGGCAAGGACTGGGTCGGTGGTTATTTCTGCCCTTGCCACGGCTCCCACTATGACCTGGCTGGTCGCGTCTACAAGTCGCAGCCTGCACCTCTGAACCTGCCAGTTCCCCCGCATTCCTATGAGACCGACGACATCATTGTCATCGGCGTCGATACGGAGAAAGCGTGATGAGCAAATTCATGGATTGGGTTGATGCGCGCTTTCCCGCGACCAAAATGTGGGAAGACCATCTCAGCAAGTATTACGCTCCGAAGAACTTCAACTTCTTCTATTTCTTTGGCTCCCTGGCGCTGCTCGTTCTGGTCAACCAGATCGTTACCGGTGTCTGGTTGACCATGAGCTACACCCCGTCGGCGGAAGAAGCGTTTGCTTCCGTCGAATACATCATGCGCGACGTCGAGTACGGCTCGATCCTGCGTCTGCTGCACTCCACCGGCGCTTCGGCGTTCTTCATCGTGGTCTACCTGCACATGTTCCGTGGCCTGCTCTACGGTTCGTACCAGAAGCCTCGTGAGCTGGTGTGGGTCTTCGGCATGCTGATCTACCTGGCGCTGATGGCCGAGGCCTTCATGGGCTACCTGCTGCCGTGGGGCCAGATGTCCTACTGGGGGGCCCAGGTGATCATCTCGCTGTTCGGTGCGATCCCGGTCATCGGTGACGACCTGACCCAGTGGATCCGTGGTGACTACCTGATCTCGGGCATTACCCTGAACCGCTTCTTCGCCCTGCACGTGGTCGCCTTGCCGATCGTGATCCTCGGCCTGGTGGTGTTGCACATCCTGGCCTTGCACGAAGTCGGTTCGAACAACCCGGATGGCGTGGACATCAAGAAGCACAAGGACGAGAACGGCGTACCGCTGGATGGCATCGCTTTCCATCCGTACTACACCGTGAAAGATATCGTCGGCGTAGTGGTCTTCCTGTTCATCTTCTGCTCCATCGTGTTCTTCTTCCCGGAAATGGGTGGTTATTTCCTCGAGAAGCCGAACTTCGAGCAGGCGAACGCGTTCAAGACGCCTGCGCATATTGCTCCAGTTTGGTATTTCACGCCGTTCTACGCGATCCTTCGGGCAATTCCGGACAAGCTGATGGGCGTTATTGCCATGGGCGCAGCCATCGCCGTGCTGTTCGTCCTGCCGTGGCTGGATCGCAGCCCCGTCAAGTCGATGCGCTACAAAGGCTGGCTGAGCAAGATCTGGCTCTGGGTATTTTGCATCTCGTTCGTGATCCTGGGTGTGCTCGGGGTACTGGCGCCGACGCCGGGGCGTACGCTGCTCTCGCAGGTCTGCACGTTCCTGTATTTCGCCTATTTCATTCTGATGCCGTTCTACACCAGGCTCGAGAAGACCAAACCGGTTCCGGAAAGGGTGACTGGCTGATGAAAAAGTTATTTGCAGTTTTGATTCTGGCTGTGCTTCCTGCTGTCTCTTTTGCCAACACGCTTGAGCCTGAGCTTGAAAAGGTTGAAATTGACGTCGCTGATAAGGTCGCCTTGCAAGATGGTGCGCGTACATTTGCCAACTATTGCATGGGCTGTCACAGCGCGAAGTTCCAGCGCTATGAGCGCGTAGCCAAAGATTTGGATATCCCCGCAGATCTCATGCAGAGCCATCTGATATTCACGGGTGCCAAAATCGGTGATCACATGGAGATCGGCATGCAACCTGCGGACGCCAAGACCTGGTTCGGTGCCGCGCCGCCGGACCTGACCCTGGTCGCTCGTGTGCGTGGGACGGACTGGCTCTATGGTTACCTGCGTTCGTTCTACGAAGATCCTGCACGTCCATGGGGCGTGAACAACAAGGTCTTCCCGAGCGTCGGCATGCCTAACGTACTGGTCGGCCTTCAGGGTCGCCAGGTGGTAGGCTGCAAACAGGTTCAGATCGTCGAGGACGGCAAAAAGCAATTCGATCCGCTGACTGGCACCGCTTTGACTCATGAAGCCTGCGATCAGCTGACCATTGTGCCGAACACTGGCAGCCTGACGCCGGAGCAGTTCGACGAGAAGGTCAAGAACCTGGTGACCTTCCTGGCCTACTCGGCCAACCCGGTGAAGCTGGAGCATCAGCGCATCGGTACCTATGTATTGCTGTACCTGGCGTTCTTCTTCGTATTCGCTTACCTGCTCAAGCGTGAATACTGGAAAGACGTGCATTGATAAAGCTGTAAGCCATTGCTGTTAATCGTGCGCGCCCAAGGGCGTCTCTAGACATGTAACGAGCCTGGCCTGCCAGGTGTTACGGGAGACGCCCTCTGGGCGCGCTCGTTTTTCCGTTTTTCGATAATTTCAACAAGCGAGGAGGATCGCCATGGGCGTGACCAATCGGTTGGCCTGTTACTCCGACCCCGCTGACCACTATTCCCACCGGGTACGCATCGTACTGGCAGAGAAGGGTGTCAGCGCCGAGATCATTTACGTCGAAGCGGGCCGTCAGCCGCCGAAGCTGATCGAGGTGAACCCTTACGGCAGCCTGCCCACACTGGTCGATCGTGACCTGGCTTTGTGGGAGTCGACCGTGGTGATGGAATATCTGGATGAGCGTTATCCGCATCCGCCTTTACTGCCGGTGTACCCTGTCGCGCGTGCCAACAGCCGTTTGCTGATCCATCGCATCCAGCGTGACTGGTGCGGGTTGGTGGACCTGATCCTGGATTCCCGGACCAAGGAGCCGGCGCGGGTCGTGGCGCGCAAGGAGCTGCGTGAAAGCCTGACCGGCGTATCGCCGCTGTTCGTCGACAAGCCGTTTTTCCTCAGTGAGGAACAAAGTCTGGTGGATTGCTGCCTATTGCCCATACTCTGGCGTTTGCCGATTCTGGGTATCGAACTGCCGCGGCCTGCCAAGCCGCTGCTTGATTATATGGAGCGCCAATTCGCGCGTGAGGCATTCCAGGCGAGTCTGTCTGGTGTCGAACGTGACATGCGCTAAGGCTTAGGGAGCCGCTATGAACTCCAGTCGACCTTATCTGGTCCGCGCGCTCTACGAGTGGATTGTGGACAACGATTGCACCCCGCACATGCTGGTCAACGCCGAGTTTCCGTCGGTGCAGGTGCCGCAGGGTTTTGCCAATGACGGGCAAATTGTCTTGAACGTGTCGCCAGCCGCTGTGCGTCACTTGCATATGGATAACGATGCCGTCAGCTTCGAAGGGCGCTTCGGTGGCGTGCCGCACACTTTGTACGTGCCTATTGCTGCGATCCTGGGGATTTATGCTCGGGAGAATGGCCAAGGCATGGTGTTTGAGCTGGAAGCGCCGCTCGATGGCGAGGAAGCGTTCGAGCCGGATGATGACTTGCCGCCACCGGATGACGAGCCACCGCGTCCTAGCGGTCGGCCGAGTTTGAAAGTGGTGAAGTAGGTAGACATGTGCCAGATACAGGCTGTTTGAAAGCTTGGTGACTTGGTTAAGAAAATGCCCGTATCGTGAGATGTGGGCATTTTTTTTGTGTCATGGTTGGTGTGTATATCCGTTACCGCAGCAACGGATATACACACCAGCCAACCAAAACGAAGCGAAGCGATAAAAAAACGGCGCCTTCCTTTCCAGGAAAAAGCGCCGTTCTTGTACCTGCATTTATATCAGTCAATATACTCAAACAACTTGACGATTTTCTGCACCCCGGACACACCCTGCACCAAGTTGGTCGCCTGCGCAGCCTCTTTTTTGGTCAACAACCCCAGCAAATAGACAATGCCATTCTCGGTCACAACCTTGATACGCGAGCCGGGAATACTGGCGTCGGTGAGCATCTGGGTCTTGATCTTGGTGGTCAACCAGGCATCGTTCTGGCGTGCCAGCAGCGAGGAAGGTTGCAGGACCTGCAGTTCGTTGTGCACGGTCTTGACCCGTTGCACGGCGCTCGCTTCCTGTTCGGCCTTGGCCTTGAGGTCGGCGCGTGGGGTCTGGCCGGCCAGCAATACGACGCCGTTGAAGCTGGTGACGACGATGTGCGAGTTGTTGTCCAGGTCCGGGTCGGCCTTGGCGATGTTCACGCCTACCTTGGTTTCAATCAGGGAGTCGTCGATCTTGCTGCCGAAGGTGCGGGTGCCGCGGTCATCTTCAATCGGCTTTTCCCGGCTGGCGTTAACCACCGATGTGCAGCCGCTGATGCCGAGGCACAGGGTCAGGGCCAGAAGGCCTAGGCGATTAGGGGTCATTCTTCACTCCCGAACAGTTGGCTGTCGATCAAGTCGCAAAGGCAGTGGATCGCCAGCAGGTGGACTTCCTGGATGCGTGCGGTGACATTGGCCGGTACGCGGATCTCGACGTCTTCTGGCAATAGCAGGGACGCCATGCCGCCGCCGTCACGACCGGTCAATGCTACGACAATCATTTCGCGATCATGTGCGGCCTGGATCGCTTGAATAATATTGGCTGAGTTGCCGCTGGTGGAAATCGCCAGCAGTACATCGCCGGGTTGGCCCAGGGCGCGGATCTGTTTTGAGAATATCTCGTTGTAGCTGTAGTCGTTAGCAATCGAGGTGATCGTCGAGCTGTCGGTGGTCAGGGCGATCGCTGGCAGGCTCGGGCGCTCGCGTTCGAAGCGGTTGAGCAGTTCCGAGGAAAAGTGCTGGGCGTCGCCGGCCGAGCCGCCATTGCCACACGAAAGCATCTTGCCCTCGTTGAGCAAGGCGTTGACCATCACTTGGCTGGCTTGCTCGATGTGCGGTGCAAGTACGTCCATCGCCTGTTGCTTGGTGTCGATACTGGCCTGAAAAAGCTGGCGAATTCGCGATTGCATGTCCATCTGTGTGACCTTAAGTAGCGCGGCTTATCGGCACAAACATGTGCGGCGCGCAAAGCAAAGAGCAAAAAAGTTATGTGAGGGCATCCGGCTCGGCATGGGCGCTCAACTGTCGAAGGCGTTCTGCAGCCAGTTCAACTGGGCGGCGTTGCTGTCGATGGCAACCACGTCGAAGCGGCAGGGATGATCGGCCCAGCGGGGCTCGCTGTGCAGAAAATACTGCGCGGCGAAGACCAGCTTCTGGCGCTTGCGCTCGTCAATGCTGTCGAGCGCGCCACCCCATTGAGTATTTTTTCTGTAGCGAACCTCGACGAATACTACTGTATCGCCGTCAAGCATGACCAGATCAAGCTCGCCGCGTTTGCACAACCAGTTCTGCGCCACCAGCCGCAGGCCTTGTTGCTGGAGATGCGCGAGGGCCTGGCCCTCGGCATCCCGTCCGCTTTGTTGGCGTGATCGGTCGGGCATCAGCGCTGGGTATCCGGCAGGCGCTGCACCTGGCCGTTGACGAACTCGGCCCAAGGCAGTTGACGCTGTACGCGCTGGGTCGAAGACACTGCCAGGCTACCCGACAGGCCTTCGATGCGGCTGTCTGGCAGTGTCTTGAGCTGACCCAGACGCGGCGCCAGGCGATAGGCGTCTAGCCCCATCGCGTACAGCCGGCCCAGGCTGCCACCTGCCTGGGGCCACTGGGCGGTGACCTGCTTGCGCAGCGGGTCATTGGCGTCGAGCAGCCAAGGGGTTTCGCAGAAACGGATACCGCCCATGTCTCTGTATTGGTTCTGGTCGCCGCTGGCGCTGAACACTGAAGACGTTGCGTAGACCGGTACATCGCCTGCGTACTGGAAGTTCAGGGTCGGCTTGATCTGCTGGGCCTGTTGCGGCGTCGAGGCCAGGAAGATGAATTCGATGTCCTGGCGATGGGACGGCTGGGCCGCGACCGTGGTGCCGACGGTGTTTTGCAGGCTCTTGGCGCGAGCTTCGCTCTTGCGCAGCTGGAACATGTCGGCGATCTGCTGGGCCAATTGCACCGGCTGGTCGATCCGTTCGATTGCGATGATGGTGCCGCCATTGGCCTGCCAGTCCTGGCTAAAGGCTTTCAGGACGCGATCGCCCCATCCACCCTTGGGTACCATGACGGCGGCGCGATGCAGGCCATCGGCGCGGGCGCGACGGGAGACTTCGCGGGCTTCATCCTCGGCTGCCAGGCCGAACTGGAACAGTTGCGGTGGCCCTTGTTCGCCTTCGCTGTAGTTCAGCGCCAGGGTGGTGATCGGCAGTTGCGTGTGGGTGCTGATCTGCTTGACCAGTGGTTTTTCCAGCGGTCCGACTACCAGTTGCACGCCGTCGGCCTGGGCCTTGCGATAGAACTCGTCCATGGAGGTCAGGCCGGAGCTGTCATAGAACTGGATGCTTGGTTGCTTCTGACCGGCCTGCTGGGCCTGGTAGTGCGCGGCCATGAAACCCTCACGCAAGGCCTTGGCAACCGCAGTCAGCTGGCCGTGCTGTGGCAGCAGCAGGGCGATCTTGCTCAGTGGCTGGCTCGCCAGTTCCTTGAGTTTGACCAGGGGTGTCGGCAGTTGTAGGGCGGCGGGGTGTTGTGGATTCTGTTCGCGCCAGTGGTCGATGGCTGCCTGCTGTTGTTCCAGGGTGCCAGCGATCTTGACGGCCTGGGCCAGGCTCAGCCAGCCGCCTAGGTCGTCGTTGGCGCTTGGCTGCAACTGGTCGGTGGGCAGCGAGGCGATCAACGACCAGATTGCTTCGTGGTTTTTGGCCGCCGCGTCATTTTCCAGCAGGGGCGCGATGAAAATACGTTCCTTGGCGGCGGCCAGGGTCTGGCCGTCGGCCTCCAGGGCGCGGGCCCGGACGGTACCGGTGCGGACCTGCTGCTCCACCGGCATTTCGCTCAGGTGTTGCAGGCTTGGGTGGCTCAGGGCGGTCAGTGCCGCCTTGGGCTGGTTGCGGGTCATCGCCAGCTCAGCCGACAGCGTGCTGGCGAAAATCTGCTGACCGGGCTTGAGTTGTTCCATCGGCACTTGTTGCAGGATCTGTGCGGACTGGCCGGCATTGCCCTGACGGTAGGCCAGGTCGGCAGCGCTCAGGCGCAGCAGGGCGGCTTTTTCCGGATTTTTGCTTTGAGTGGCCTGTTCGAGCAATTGCTCGATACTGGCATCCGGGGTGCGTGGAAGTTCGCCAAGGCTGGACGAGGGCGAGCTGGCGCAGGCCGCCAGGAGGGCAGCGAGGCAGAGGGCGGAGAGCAGCCGCAGGCAAGCGATCATGTAAGTGTTCCTGATACGAGATCAAATTAGCGTCGAATTGTACCCAAGCGCTGGCCGGGGCGCGATGTTAGTGGTGTGAATCGGTCAATTTAGGTCGTTCAGCGATCGCGACGCAGCACATAAAGAGCGGGTATTGAGTCCTTGTGGCGTTGTGGCAAGTGCCCGTTGGCCTCTGTGGGAGCGGCGCAGCCTGCGATCTTTTGATCTTTCGCTTGGGATTCAAGTATCTGGGGAAAGATCGCAGTCTCGCTTTGCTCGTCAGCTCCTACCTAAGCAGCCGAGGCGGCCGCTACACGCTACAATGGCGGTTTTTACCGATCATGAGGTGTGTGTCTTGACTGCTCCAGGTGCTTTGAATTCCGCTGCCGGCTCGCTTTACGTGGTGGCGACGCCCATCGGCAACCTGGACGATATCAGTGCCCGGGCGCTGAAAATCCTGCAAGAGGTTGCGCTGATCGCAGCTGAAGACACGCGCCACTCCCTGCGTCTGCTGCAGCATTTCGGCATTTCCACGCCGTTGGCGGCCTGTCATGAACACAATGAGCGGGATGAAGGCAGTCGTTTCATTACCCGGCTGCTGGCGGGCGATAACGTCGCGCTGATTTCCGATGCCGGTACGCCGCTGATTTCCGACCCTGGCTATCATCTGGTGCGTCAGGCCCGGGCGGCCGGTATCAGTGTGGTGCCGGTGCCGGGCGCTTGTGCATTGATCGCGGCACTGTCGGCGGCAGGCTTGCCGTCGGACCGTTTCATCTTCGAAGGTTTTCTGCCGGCCAAGGCGGTGGGGCGGCGAGCGCGCCTGGAGGCCATAAAGGAAGAGCCGCGCACGCTGATCTTTTATGAAGCGCCGCACCGCATCCTTGAGTGCCTGCAAGATATGGAGTTGGTGTTCGGCGCGGAGCGCCCGGCGTTGTTGGCTCGTGAGTTGACCAAGACCTTCGAAACTCTCAAGGGGTTGCCGTTGGCGGAGCTGCGGGCGTTTGTCGAAGGCGACAGCAACCAGCAGCGCGGCGAATGTGTCGTGCTAGTGGCGGGTTGGACAGCACCGGAAAGTGAAGACGCTGTCAGCAGCGAGGCGATGCGCGTCCTGAACCTGCTGCTCGAGGAAATGCCCCTCAAGCGCGCCGCTGCCCTTGCTGCGCAGATCACTGGCGAGCGCAAGAACGTGCTGTATCAAGTTGCGCTGGAAAAACAGAAAGGCCCGTGAAACCGGGACACGGGGCTGGCCCATGGCTTTTAGCGCTTGTTCTTCAAGCGCTCTACCGTTAACCTTCGCGGCGGAGAGTCGATCGGACAGTCGCTGCCCTCTATGAAAATTAGGGGGGGGAGGAAAGTCCGGGCTCCATAGGGCGAAGTGCCAGGTAATGCCTGGGAGGCGTGAGCCTACGGAAAGTGCCACAGAAAATAACCGCCTAAGCGCTTCGGCGCCGGTAAGGGTGAAAAGGTGCGGTAAGAGCGCACCGCACGGCTGGCAACAGTTCGTGGCTAGGTAAACCCCACTTGGAGCAAGACCAAATAGGGTCCCAAGGCGTGGCCCGCGCTGGGACCGGGTAGGTTGCTAAAGATGTCCAGTGATGGCCATCGTAGACGAATGACTGTTCAAGACAGAACCCGGCTTACAGATCGACTCTCCACCTTTTCCCTCCCTGCCGGAATCACTGGCAGACGCAGTTCCTAATACCAAAAAAATCTTACTCTTAACAAATCACTTTAACTTGTGTGCGCAGCCCCCTGTACTGCTTGAGTTTTTGGTGAAATTTCCTACGTCAAATTCTTGTTGCCCCTCCTGAAACGCTCCTAAATCTCCGATCTATAAGGCTTTTCCTTCATTGCGCGCCTTGACGGTGCGGTGGGCGCATTCCTATAGTGTGCGCAAGTGGCGGAAAGTGGCATGAAGTGGGTTTTTTTGAAGGTAAAACGCCAAAAAGTGGAGAAACGCAGACGTGTTTCGCGGAGCTAACGCTATCAGTCTCGATGCAAAAGGGCGGCTCGCCATGCCCAGCCGGTATCGTGACGAGCTCGTTTCGCGAAGTTCGGGGCAGTTAATCGTCACGATCGACGCCGTTGACCCATGTTTGTGCGTTTACCCTCTTGATGAGTGGGAAATCATCGAAACCAAACTGCGCGCACTGCCTTCGTTGCGTGAAGAAAATCGCCGCTTACAACGCTTGCTGATCGGTAATGCCGTCGACCTCGAGCTCGATGGCAGTGGTCGTTTCCTGGTGCCACCGCGCCTGCGCGAGTACGCCAAGCTGGACAAGCGCGCGATGCTGGTGGGCCAACTGAACAAGTTCCAGCTGTGGGACGAAGATGCCTGGAATGCGGTTTCTGCCGCTGACCTCGCTGCTATTCAACAACCGGGCGCCATGCCTGATGAACTGCGTGATTTGATCCTGTGACTATTGAAAGCGGCTTTAACCACATCACCGTACTGCTTGACGAAGCCGTCGAGGCTCTCGCCGTACGTCCTGATGGCTGCTATCTGGACGGCACATTCGGGCGTGGCGGACACAGCCGGTTGATTCTCAGCAAGCTCGGTCCGGGTGGCCGGTTGCTGGGGTTCGACAAGGATCCTCAAGCGATTGCCACCGGGCAAGCGCTGGCGGCCGAAGACGGCCGCTTTGTCATTGTGCAGCGCAGCTTTGCCGAGCTGGCTTCGGAAGTCGCCGAGCGTGGCCTGGCCGGCAAGGTCAGTGGCGTGTTGCTCGACCTGGGCGTGTCTTCGCCACAACTGGACGACCCGGAGCGCGGCTTCAGTTTCCTCAATGACGGCCCGCTGGACATGCGCATGGACCCGTCCCGTGGGATCAGCGCCGCCGAATTCGTCAACACTGCCTCGGTGGAAGAAATCGCCCGTGTCTTCAAGGAATACGGTGAAGAGCGTTTCTCCGGCCGCATGGCCCGTGCCGTGGTCGAGCGGCGCGACATCAAGCCATTCGAGCGCACCGGCGATCTGGCCGAGGTGCTGAAGGTTGCCAATCCGGCTTGGGAGAAAGGCAAGAATCCGGCGACCCGGGCTTTCCAGGGCTTGCGCATCCACGTCAATAACGAGCTGGGCGATCTGGAAGTCGGTCTCGAAGCGGCGCTTGAAGCGCTGGAGATCGGCGGTCGGCTGGTGGTGATCAGCTTCCATTCCTTGGAAGACCGCATCGTCAAGCTGTTCATGCGCAAACTCACCAAGGGCGAAGCCGATAACCTACCGCGCAACCTGCCGGTGCGTTTCGAAGCCTTCGTGCCAAAAATCAAGGTCCATGGCAAGGCGCAGTTCGCCTCCGAGGCTGAACTCAAGGCCAACCCGCGCGCCCGTAGCGCGGTCATGCGTGTTGCGGAGAAGTTGCGGTGAGCAGGCTCTTCGCCAAGCCTTTGCCTGGCGGCAGCTTTTTCATGCTGCTGCTGTTTGTCGGCGTGCTCGTGTCGGCCATCGCCGTGTCCTACAGCGCGCATTGGAATCGGCAGTTGCTCAATACCCTCTACAGCGAACTGAGCGTGCGCGATAAGGCGCAGGCCGAGTGGGGCCGGCTGATCCTGGAACAGAGCACCTGGACTGCCCATAGCCGCATCGAAGTCTTGGCCACCGAACAACTGAAAATGCGTATCCCTGGCGCTGCCGAAGTGCAGATGGTGACGCCATGATGAAACTCGAAGGGGCGCTGTTCCCGTGGCGGTTTCGCCTGGTCCTGGGCTTGCTCGGGATCATGGTGGCGGCCATTTCCTGGCGCATCATCGACCTGCAGGTCGTCGACCGTGCCTTCCTCAAGGAGCAGGGTGACGCCCGTAGCGTGCGACATATTCCGATCCCGGCGCACCGTGGTCTGATCACCGACCGCAATGGCGAACCCCTGGCCGTGAGCACTCCGGTGACCACCTTGTGGGCGAACCCCAAGGAAATGCAGTCGGCCAAGGAAAAATGGCCCGCACTGGCGGCGGCGCTTGGACAGGATCCCAAGGCCCTGGCTGAGCGCCTCGAAGCCCAGGCCAACAAAGAATTCATCTACCTGGTGCGCGGGTTGACGCCCGAGCAAGGCCAGAGTGTGCTCGACTTGAAAATCCCCGGTGTCTACGGCATCGAAGAGTTCCGGCGGTTTTACCCGGCCGGTGAAGTCACCGCCCACATGGTCGGGTTTACCGACATTGATGACCGAGGGCGGGAGGGTGTCGAACTGGCCTATGACGAATGGCTCGCCGGGATTCCCGGCAAGCGCCAGGTCATCAAGGATCGGCGCGGCAGGCTGATCAAGGATGTCCAAGTCACCAAAAACGCCAAGGCCGGAAAGCCCTTGGCGTTGTCCATTGACCTGCGCCTGCAATATCTGGCCAACCGTGAGTTGCGCAACGCCATCGTCGAGAACGGTGCCAAGGCCGGCAGCCTGGTGATCTTGGACGTGAAGACTGGCGAGATCCTGGCGATGGTCAACCAGCCGACCTACAACCCGAACAACCGTCGCAACCTGCAACCGGCGATGATGCGCAACCGCGCGATGATCGACGTGTTCGAACCGGGCTCGACCATGAAAGCGGTGTCGATGGCCGCCGCCCTGGAAACCGGGCGCTGGAAACCGAGCGACACGGTCGAGGTGTACCCGGGTACCCTACAGATCGGCAAGTACACCATCCGCGACGTGTCCAGGACTGAAGGCCCGGTACTCGACCTGACCGGCATCCTGATCAACTCCAGTAACGTCGGTATGAGCAAGATCGCCTTCGATATCGGCGGCGAGACGATTTATCACCTGGCCCAGAAAATTGGCCTCGGCCAGGACACCGGCCTGGGCTTCCCGGGCGAGCGTGTCGGCAACCTCCCGAACTACCGCGATTGGCGCAAGGCTGAAACCGCCACGTTGTCCTACGGCTACGGTGTTTCCGTGACAGCGATCCAGTTGGTCCACGCGTTTTCCGCGCTGGCGAACAATGGGCGGATGGCACCGCTGACCCTGATCAAGGCCGACAAGGCGCCGCAGACTACCCAGGTGATCCCGGAGAGCGTCGCCAAGACCATGCAGGGCATGCTGCAGCAGGTGATCGAGGCGCCGCGTGGTGTCTATCGCGCCCAGGTCCCGGCCTATCACGTGGCAGGCAAATCGGGTACGGCCCGTAAAGTCTCCGTGGGCATCAAGGGCTACGCCGAGAACTCCTACCGTTCGCTGTTTGCCGGCTTCGGCCCGATGAGCGACCCGCGCTACGCCATCGTCGTGGTCATCGACGAACCGAGCAAGGCTGGCTACTTCGGTGGCCTGGTCTCGGCGCCGGTGTTCAGCAAAGTGATGTCCGGGACCTTGCGCCTGATGAACATTACCCCGGATAACCTGCCGCCGACCCAGCAGGCCAATACCGCACCGGTCGTTCCCTTGAAAGCCGAAGGAGGGCGTGGCTGATGTCCCTGAGCCTGAACAAGATCTTTGCCCACGCCGGTCACGATCTGCTGATTCGTGAATTGGCCCTGGACAGCCGCAATGTACGCGCCGGGGACTTGTTCCTGGCGGTGCCGGGTGCCCGTGTCGATGGTCGCGACCATATTGCCGATGCCCTGAAACGTGGCGCGGCTGCCGTGGCTTATGAAGTGCAAGGCGCGACCGTGCTGCCGATCACCGACATTCCACTGATTCCGGTCAAGGGGCTGGCGGCGCAGTTGTCGGACATCGCCGGGCGTTTCTACGCAGAGCCGAGCCGTCACCTGAACCTGGTGGGCGTGACCGGCACCAACGGCAAGACCAGCGTGACCCAACTGGTGGCCCAGGCCCTCGACCTGCTCGGCCAGCATTGCGGCATTGTCGGCACCTTGGGCAACGGCTTCCATGGCGCACTGGAAAGTGGCCTGCACACCACGCCGAACCCGATTGCCGTGCAAGCGACCCTGGCGGACCTGAAGAAGGCCGGTGCCAAGGCCGTTGCGATGGAAGTCTCTTCCCACGGTTTGGACCAGGGCCGTGTGACCGCGCTGGCGTTCGATGTCGCGGTGTTGACCAACCTGTCCCGAGACCACCTGGATTACCACGGCACGATGCAGGCCTATGGTGAAGCCAAGGCTAAGCTGTTTGCCTGGAATGACCTGAAGTGCCGGGTCATCAACCTCGATGACGAATTCGGTCGGCAACTGGCTGCCGAAAAGCGCGAGTCCCGGTTGATCACCTACAGCCTGGAAGATGCCAGCGCCTACCTTTATGTACGCCTGGCGCAATTCAATGACGAAGGCGTGCGCGCCACGCTGGTCACGCCCCAGGGCGAGCACCATTTGCGCAGCACCTTGCTCGGCCGTTTCAACCTGAGCAACGTATTGGCGGCCATCGGCGCCTTGCTCGGCCTGGACTACGCGCTGGACGAAATTCTCAAGGTCTTGCCGAAGCTCGAGGGCCCGGCCGGTCGCATGCAGCGCCTGGGTGGCGGTACTCAACCGCTGGTGGTGGTCGATTACGCCCATACCCCCGACGCGTTGGAAAAAGTTCTCACGGCCCTGCGTCCTCACGCCAAGGGCAAGTTGCTGTGCCTGTTCGGCTGCGGTGGCGATCGCGATCGCGGTAAGCGCCCGCTGATGGCCGAAGTGGTCGAGCGCTTGGCTGACGGCGTGCTGGTCACCGACGACAACCCACGCAGCGAAGACCCGTTGCGGATCTTCGACGACATCCGCGCCGGTTTTGCCGCCGCGGATAACGTCACCTTCGTGGAGGGTCGCGGCCTGGCCATCGCCCAGTTGATCGCCAGCGCCTCGGCGGACGATGTCATCGTCCTGGCTGGCAAGGGCCACGAGGATTATCAGGAAATCAACGGCGAACGCCATGCTTTCTCTGATCTTGTGGAAGCCGATCACGCCCTGACCGCGTGGGAGGTGGCCCATGCTTAAAGCCCTGAAGCTCAGCGAACTGACCAGCGCCCTGAATGCGCGCCTCATTGCCGCGGACGCCACCTTCAACGGCGTCAGCATCGACAGCCGGGCGATCGCGTCGGGGCAATTGTTCGTCGCCCTGGCTGGGCCGCGCTTCGATGGTCACGATTACTTGAACGAAGTGGCGGGCAAAGGTGCGGTCGCGGCACTGGTCGAGCGCGAAGTGACCAACAGTACGCTGCCGCAATTGCTCGTCAACGATACCCGCCAGGCTCTGGGCCAGCTCGGTGCGCTGAACCGCGCGGCGTATGGCAACCCGGTCGCGGCCATCACCGGCTCCAGCGGCAAGACCACGGTCAAGGAAATGCTTGCCAGCATCCTGCGCACCCGCGGTCCCGTGTTGGCGACCCGTGGCAACCTGAACAACGACCTCGGCGTGCCACTGACCTTGCTGGAACTGGCGCCGGAGCACAGTGGCGCCGTGATCGAGCTGGGCGCTTCGCGGCTCGGCGAGATTGCCTATACCGTGGGCATGACCAAGCCCCACGTGGCGGTGCTTAATAATGCCGGGACCGCCCACGTCGGCGAGTTCGGCGGACCGGAAAAAATCGTCGAGGCCAAAGGCGAAATCATCGAGGGGCTGGATGCCGATGGCGTCGCCGTGCTGAACCTCGACGACAAGGCTTTCGAAATCTGGAAGACCCGGGCGGGTGGGCGCAAGGTGCTGACCTTTGCCCTGAACAACCTCGCCGCGAATTTCTACGCCAGCGACCTGGGCCGCGATGCTCGCGGTTGCCCGGCCTTCAACCTGCACAGCCCGGATGGCGCTGAGCGGGTGCAATTGAACCTGCTCGGCATTCATAACGTTGCCAACGCCCTGGCCGCAGCGGCTGCCGCCCATGCGCTGGGCGTGTCGCTGCCGGGCATTGTCGCCGGGTTGAACGCCGTGCAGCCGGTCAAGGGGCGCTCCGTCGCGCAACTGGCCAGCAACGGCATGCGCGTGATCGACGACACCTATAACGCCAACCCGTCGTCCATGTGCGCGGCCGTGGATATCCTCACCGGTTTCACCGGTCGCACCGTATTGGTGCTGGGGGACATCGGTGAACTGGGCGATTGGGCGCAACAGGGGCATCACGACGTCGGTGCCTATGCGCGCGGCAAGGTCGACGCGCTGTATGCGGTCGGTCCGATGATGGCCCATGCGGTCGCCGCGTTTGGCGAACACGCACGGCATTTCACCACTCAGGCTGAACTGATCCAGGCCTTGGGCGCCGAGCAGGACCCGAACACCACCTTATTGATCAAGGGCTCACGCAGCGCAGCGATGGAAAACATCGTCGCGGCGCTGTGCGGCGCCTCCACGGAGAAACATTGATGCTGCTGCTGCTAGCGGAGTACCTGCAACAGTTCCACAAAGGCTTCGCGGTCTTCCAGTACCTGACCCTGCGCGGGATCCTGGGGGTGCTGACCGCGCTGTCGTTGTCGCTGTTCCTGGGCCCGTGGATGATCCGCACCCTGCAGAGCCTGCAAATCGGCCAGTCGGTCCGTAACGACGGCCCGCAATCGCACCTGTCCAAATCCGGCACCCCGACCATGGGCGGCGCGCTGATCCTCTCGTCCATCGGCATCAGCACTTTGCTCTGGGCCGACCTGGCGAACCGGTATGTCTGGGTCGTGCTGCTGGTAACCTTGTTCTTCGGCGCCATCGGCTGGGTCGACGACTACCGCAAGGTCATCGAGAAGAACTCCCGTGGGCTGCCAAGCCGCTGGAAGTATTTCTGGCAGTCGGTGTTCGGCCTCGGCGCGGCGATCTTCCTCTATATGACCGCTGCTTCTCCGGTGGAGACCACCCTGATCCTGCCGATGCTCAAGGACTACAGCATCCCGCTGGGCGCAGGTTTCATCGTGCTGACCTACCTGGTGATCGTCGGTTCGAGCAACGCGGTCAACCTCACCGACGGTCTCGATGGCCTGGCGATCATGCCCACGGTCATGGTCGGCGGTGCCCTGGGGATCTTCTGCTACCTGTCGGGTAACGTGAAGTTCGCCGAATACCTGCTGATCCCCTATGTGCCGGGGGCGGGCGAGTTGATCGTGTTCTGCGGTGCGCTGATCGGTGCCGGCCTGGGCTTCCTGTGGTTCAACACCTACCCGGCGCAAGTCTTCATGGGCGACGTTGGCGCGCTGGCGCTGGGCGCGGCCCTGGGCACCATCGCCGTCATCGTTCGTCAGGAAATCGTCCTGTTCATCATGGGCGGTGTGTTCGTGATGGAGACCCTGTCGGTCGTCATTCAGGTTGCGTCCTTTAAATTGACCGGCCGCCGGGTATTTCGCATGGCGCCGATCCATCACCACTTTGAACTCAAGGGCTGGCCCGAGCCACGAGTGATCGTCCGTTTCTGGATCATCACCGTGATTCTGGTCCTGGTCGGCCTTGCCACCCTGAAGCTGAGGTAGAACGAGTGTCCCTGATCGCTTCTGACCACTTCCGCATCGTTGTCGGCCTCGGCAAGAGCGGCATGTCCCTGGTTCGCTTCCTGGCGAACCGGGGTGTGTCGTTTGCCGTGGCTGATACGCGGGAAAATCCACCTGAGCTGGCCACGCTGCGCCGTGACTATCCGCAGGTGGACGTGCGTTGTGGCGAGCTGGACGTCGAATTCCTGTGCCGCGCCGACGAGCTCTACGTGAGCCCCGGCCTGGCCCTGGCGACTCCGGCCCTGCAGGCGGCCGCTGCCCGTGGCGTGAAATTGTCCGGCGACATCGAGCTGTTCGCGCGTAATGCCAAGGCGCCGATCGTCGCCATCAGCGGTTCCAATGCCAAGAGCACCGTCACCACCCTGGTCGGCGAAATGGCCGCGGCGGCCGGCAAGCGCGTCGCCGTGGGCGGCAACCTCGGCACCCCGGCGCTGGACCTGCTCAGTGACGACGTCGAGCTGTACGTGATGGAGCTGTCGAGTTTCCAGCTGGAAACCACCGACCACCTGGGTGCCGAAGTGGCGACCGTGCTCAACATCAGCGAAGACCACATGGACCGCTACAGCGGCCTGCCGGCTTATCACCTGGCCAAGCACCGGATCTTCCGTGGCGCTCGGCAAGTGGTGTTCAACCGCCAGGACGCCCTGACCCGTCCATTGTTGGGCGACGGTATGCCGTGCTGGTCCTTCGGCCTGGGCGTTCCGGATTTCAAAGGTTTCGGGTTGCGCGAAGAGAATGGCGAGAAATACCTGGCCTTCGAGTTCCAGAACCTGATGCCGGTGCGCGAGCTGAAGATTCGTGGCGCTCACAACCAGGCCAATGCCCTGGCCGCGTTGGCCTTGGGGCATGGGGTCGGCCTGCCGTTCGACGCCATGCTCTCGGCCCTGCGCGCCTTCGCCGGTCTTGAGCACCGCTGCCAGTGGGTGCGCGACCTGAACGGTGTGGCTTGGTACAACGACTCCAAGGCCACCAACGTCGGTGCCGCACTGGCGGCCATCGAAGGGCTGGGCGCGGACATCGACGGCAAGCTCGTGCTGATCGCCGGCGGCGACGGCAAGGGCGCCGACTTCAAGGACCTGCGCGACCCGGTGGCGGCCAACTGCCGTGCCGTGGTGCTGATGGGCCGCGACCGCGAATTGATCGCCCAGGCGCTCGGCGACGCCGTGCCGCAGGTTCGCGTCGGCTCGCTGGACGAAGCGGTGCAGCAATGCCGCGCCCTCGCGCACCCGGGCGATGCGGTGCTGTTGTCACCGGCCTGCGCCAGTTTCGACATGTTCAAGAACTACGAAGAGCGTGGGCAGTTGTTCGCCCAGGCTGCGGAGGACTTGGCATGAACCTGCTGAGCATCATCAAGCCGTACCCGTCGCCGTTGATCACTGGGCGTGGCATCGACCTGGACTTTCCGATGCTCGTCGGTTGCCTGGCCTTGCTGGGCCTGGGCCTGGTGATGATCACGTCCGCGTCGTCGGAAGTGGCGGCGGTGCAGTCGGGCAACACGCTTTATCACATGATTCGCCACCTGATTTACCTGGTGATTGGCGTGGGCGCGTGCATCGTCACCATGATGGTGCCCATCGCCACCTGGCAACGCCTGGGCTGGCTGATGCTGCTCGGTGCCTTTGGCCTGTTGGTGATGGTGCTGTTGCCGGGGATTGGCCGCGAGGTCAACGGCTCGATGCGCTGGATCGGCTTCAGCTTCTTCAACGTACAGCCTTCGGAGATCGCCAAGGTCTTCGTGGTGATCTACCTTGCCGGTTACCTGGTGCGTCGCCAGAAAGAAGTGCGCGAGAGCTGGATGGGGTTCTTCAAGCCGTTCATCGTGTTGCTGCCGATGGCGGGCCTGCTGCTGATGGAGCCGGACTTCGGCGCCACGGTGGTGATGATGGGGGCGGCGGCGGCCATGTTGTTCCTGGGGGGCGTCGGGCTGTTCCGTTTCACCCTGATGGTCGCGCTAGCGGTGGGGGCCGTGACGGTGCTGGTACAGGCGCAACCGTATCGGATGGCGCGCCTGATCACCTTTACCGATCCGTGGGCCGACCAGTTCGGTTCCGGCTATCAATTGACCCAGGCGCTGATCGCCTTCGGTCGCGGCGAATGGCTGGGCGTGGGCCTGGGCAACAGCGTGCAGAAACAGTTCTACCTGCCGGAAGCCCACACCGACTTCGTGTTCTCGGTCCTGGCCGAAGAGCTGGGTGTGGTGGGTTCCTTGTGCACCCTTGCCCTGTTCGTGTTCGTCTGCGTGCGCGGCATGTACATCGGCTTGTGGGCCGAGAAGGCCAAGCAGTTTTTTGCCGCGTATGTGGCGTATGGCCTGTCATTCCTGTGGATCGGCCAGTTCCTGATCAACATCGGCGTGAACGTCGGCCTGCTGCCGACCAAAGGCCTGACGCTGCCGTTCCTCAGTTATGGCGGCAGCTCCCTGGTGATCTGCTGTGCCTGTCTGGGCCTGTTGCTGCGCATCGAATGGGAGAGTCGAACCCACCTGGGCAGCGAAGAGATGGAGTTTCAAGAGAGCGACTTTGCCGAGGAGCCGACTCATGGGCGCTAACGTACTGATCATGGCGGGCGGTACCGGCGGGCACGTATTCCCGGCGTTGGCCTGTGCCCGGGAGTTCCAGGCGCGCGGCTACACCGTGCACTGGCTGGGAACGCCTCGGGGTATCGAGAACGAACTGGTGCCCGGCGCCGGCCTCGAACTGCACCGAATCGACGCCAGCGGCCTGCGGGGCAAGGGCAAGTTGTCGTTGCTCAAGGCGCCGTTGATGCTGCTCAAGTCGGTCTGGCAGGCGCGGGCGATCATCCGTCGGTTGCGGCCGGTGTGCGTAGTGGGGTTTGGCGGTTATGTGACCGGTCCTGGCGGCGTTGCGGCAAAACTGGCCGGTGTGCCGGTGATCGTCCATGAGCAGAACGCCGTGGCCGGTACCGCCAATCGGTTACTGGTGCCGTTGGCCGCCCGGGTCTGTGAAGCCTTTCCCGACACCTTTACCCTGTCGGGCAGCCGCCGCACCACCGGTAATCCGGTGCGTACCGAGCTGTTTTTCGATACGCCGCGCCCAGCCCTGGCTGGACGCAAGGCACGTTTGCTGGTCCTGGGCGGAAGCCTGGGGGCAGAACCGTTGAACAAATTGCTGCCCGACGCCCTGTCGCAGGTCGCCCCCGAACTGCGCCCGGAAGTGTTTCACCAAGCCGGCAAAAACCACGATGAAGTGACCGCCGAGCGCTACCGCGCCGTCGGCGTCGAGGCGCAAGTGCAGCCTTTCATCAAAGACATGGCCCAAGCCTATGGCTGGGCCGACCTGGTGGTCTGCCGCGCAGGCGCGCTGACCATCAGTGAACTGGCTGCCGCCGGTCTGCCCTCGATGCTGGTGCCTTTGCCCCACGCCATCGACGATCACCAGACCCGTAACGCCGACTATTTGGCCCGTGAAGGCGCTGCCTTCCTGATGCCGCAAAGAACGACTGGCGCCGCGGATCTTGCCGCCCGCCTGACAGAGGTTTTGATGCAGCCGCAACGACTTGAAGACATGGCCCGTGCCGCACGCCGCCTGGCCAAACCCGATGCCACGACCCAAGTGGTCGATACCTGCCTGGAGGTGGCCCATGGTTGAGAATCGCAAAGCCATGCCGCAACCGGAAATGCGCCGTATCCGCCGCATCCACTTCGTCGGTATCGGCGGCGTGGGCATGTGCGGGATCGCCGAGGTGCTGCTGAACCTGGGGTACCAGGTTTCGGGTTCCGACCTGAAGGCCTCCCCGGTCACCGAGCGCCTGGAGTCCTTCGGCGCGCAGATATTTATTGGCCACCGTGCCGAGAACGCCGCCAATGCCGACGTGCTGGTGGTTTCCAGCGCCGTGAACACCTCCAACCCGGAAGTCGCCACCGCCCTGGAACGCCGCATCCCCGTGGTACCACGGGCCGAGATGCTGGCCGAGCTGATGCGCTATCGCCACGGCATCGCCGTCGCCGGTACCCACGGCAAGACCACCACCACCAGCCTGATCGCCTCGGTGTTCGCGGCCGGTGGCCTGGACCCGACCTTCGTGATCGGCGGTCGGCTGAATGCCGCGGGCACCAATGCCCAACTGGGCACCAGCCGCTACCTGATCGCCGAAGCCGACGAAAGCGATGCGAGTTTCCTGCACCTGCAACCGCTGGTGGCCGTGGTTACCAACATCGACGCCGACCACATGGCGACCTACGACGGTGACTTCAACAAACTGAAGAAAACCTTCGTCGAGTTCCTGCACAACCTGCCGTTCTACGGTTTGGCGGTGGTGTGCCTGGACGACCCAGTGGTGCGCGAGATCCTGCCACTGATCAAGCGCCCGACGGTGACCTACGGGTTTGGCGAAGAGGCCGACGTGCGCGCCATCAATGTGCGCCAGCAGGGCATGCAGACGTTCTTCACCGTGCTGCGCCCTGATCGCGAGCCGTTGGATGTGTCGGTGAACATGCCCGGCAACCACAACGTGCTGAACGCCTTGGCCACCATCTGCATCGCCACTGACGAAGGCGTCAGCGACGAAGCCATCGTCCAAGGCCTGTCCGGGTTCCAGGGCGTGGGCCGACGTTTCCAGGTCTACGGCGAACTGCCGGTGGACGGCGGCAACGTGATGCTGGTGGATGACTACGGTCACCACCCGACCGAAGTCGCGGCGGTGATCAAGGCCGTGCGCGGTGGCTGGCCTGAGCGCCGCCTGGTGATGGTCTACCAGCCGCACCGCTACAGCCGCACCCGCGACCTGTACGACGATTTCGTCCAAGTATTGGCCGACGCCAATGTGTTGCTGTTGATGGAAGTCTACCCGGCCGGTGAAGAGCCGATCCCGGGGGCCGACAGCCGCCAGCTGTGCCACAGCATTCGCCAGCGCGGGCAGTTGGACCCGATCTACATCGAACGCGGCGTGGACCTCGCGCCGCTGGTCAAGCCGCTGCTGCGCGCCGGCGACATCCTGCTGTGCCAGGGTGCCGGTGACATCGGTGGCCTGGCCCCGAAACTGTTGAACAGTCCGTTATTCGCCGGGGCAATCGTGGCTGCCAGCGAGGGGAAACTGAAATGATTGCTGCCTACGCCAACCTGGTCTCGACCCTTGATCCGAAAGCCTTCGGCCGCGTTGCCGTGCTGTTCGGCGGCAAGAGCGCCGAGCGCGAGGTGTCCCTCAAGTCCGGCAACGCCGTGCTGCAAGCCCTGCAAGGCGCCGGTGTCGACGCATTCGGCATCGACGTGGGCGACGACTTCCTGCAGCGCCTGCTGAGCGAAAAGATCGATCGCGCGTTCATCATTCTTCACGGTCGTGGCGGCGAAGACGGCAGCATGCAAGGCCTGCTCGAGTGCCTGGGCATTCCCTACACCGGCAGCGGCATCCTGGCTTGCGCCCTGGCGATGGACAAGCTGCGCACCAAGCAGGTCTGGCACAGCCTCGGCATTCCGACGCCGCGTCACGCCGTGCTGGCGTCCGAGGCCGATTGTATTTCGGCGGCCACGGAACTGGGCTTCCCTTTGATCGTCAAACCGGCCCATGAAGGTTCAAGTATCGGCATGGCGAAAGTGAATTCGCTGCCTGAGTTGACCACGGCATGGAAAGACGCCAGCTCCTACGATTCGCAAGTGTTGGTCGAGCAATGGATCACCGGTCCCGAGTTCACCATCGCCACCCTGCGTGACCAGGTGTTGCCTCCGATTGCGCTGGGTACGCCCCACACGTTCTACGACTACGACGCCAAGTACGTCGCCAACGATACCCAGTACCGCATTCCCTGCGGGCTGGACGCCGCCAAGGAAAAAGAACTGATGGAACTCACGGGCAAGGCCTGTGAGGCGCTGGGTATCGCCGGTTGGGGCAGGGCGGACGTGATGCAGGACGCCGATGGGCAGTTCTGGTTCCTGGAAGTCAACACCGCGCCTGGCATGACCGACCACAGCCTGGTGCCGATGGCGGCTCGCGCCGCCGGTCTGGATTTCCAGCAACTGGTGCTGTCGATCCTGGCCGCCAGTGTTGGCCATCAAGAGCCAAGAGGTTAAGCCATGCAAGGCGCATCGCTTCGTCATCAGCCATCCGCACCCGGTCGCAAGCCGGTGCCGCGGGGTGCCAGCCGAATGGTGGCCAAAGAGCCGATGTCGGCGCGCTTGCCGAAAGCCAATTTTGGCTTTCTCAAGAGCTTGTTCTGGCCGGTGCTGCTGGTGGCGTTGGGGTTCGGTACGTATGAAGGCGCGCAACGGTTGCTGCCTTATGCCGACCGCCCAATCGCCCGGATCAACGTCCAGGGCGACCTGAGCTACATCAGCCAGCAGGCCGTGCAGCAGCGGATCGCTCCCTTCGTCGCGTCGAGTTTCTTCACCATCGACCTGGCGGGCATGCGCAAGGAACTGGAGCAGATGCCTTGGATCGCCCACGCCGAAGTTCGGCGGGTGTGGCCTGACCAGGTGTCGATCCGCCTGGAAGAACAATTGCCGGTGGCCCGTTGGGGCGACGAATCGTTGTTGAACAACCAGGGCCAGGCGTTTACGCCGCGGGAACTGGCCAACTACGAACATTTGCCACAACTGTTCGGCCCACAGCGGGCCCAGCAGCAAGTGATGCAGCAATACCAGGTGTTGAGCCAGATGTTGCGGCCACTGGGCTTCTCCATCGCACGCCTGGAGTTGCGTGAGCGCGGCAGTTGGTTCCTGACCACTGGCGCGGGCAGCTCGGGGCCGGGCATCGAGCTGTTGCTCGGGCGCGGGAACCAGGTGGAAAAGATGCGCCGTTTTATCGCCATTTATGACAAGACGCTCAAAGAACAGATTACGAACATTGCGCGCATCGATCTGCGCTACGCCAACGGCCTGGCTGTTGGCTGGCGGGAACCTGTAGCGCCCACGACGGCCGAACCCGCCGTCGCGAAGAATTAAGAAGAGGCAGGACCCATGGCAAACGTGCAAAGCGGGAAAATGATCGTCGGTCTTGATATCGGCACTTCCAAGGTGGTGGCGCTGGTAGGCGAAGTCGCGGACGACGGCACGCTGGTCATCGTCGGGATCGGTACACACCCGTCCCGCGGCTTGAAAAAAGGCGTGGTGGTGAACATCGAGTCCACCGTGCAATCGATCCAGCGCGCCATCGAAGAGGCGCAACTGATGGCCGGTTGCCGGATCCACTCGGCGTTCGTCGGCGTGGCGGGCAATCACATCCGCAGCCTGAACTCCCACGGCATCGTGGCAATTCGTGATCGCGAGGTCAGTTCCGCCGACCTTGAGCGCGTACTCGACGCGGCCCAGGCCGTGGCGATCCCGGCGGACCAGCGTGTACTGCACACCCTGCCGCAGGATTACGTGATCGATAACCAGGAAGGCGTGCGTGAGCCCCTGGGCATGTCCGGCGTGCGTCTGGAAGCCAAGGTCCACGTGGTGACCTGTGCGGTGAACGCTGCGCAGAACATCGAGAAATGCGTACGTCGCTGCGGCCTGGAAATCGACGACATCATCCTCGAGCAACTGGCCTCGGCCTACTCGGTGCTGACCGACGACGAGAAAGAACTGGGCGTGTGCCTGGTGGACATCGGCGGCGGCACTACAGACATCGCGATCTTCACCGAAGGCGCCATTCGCCACACGGCGGTGATTCCGATTGCCGGCGACCAGGTGACCAACGACATCGCCATGGCGTTGCGCACCCCGACCCAGTACGCCGAGGAAATCAAGATCCGTTACGCCTGCGCCCTGGCGAAGCTGGCCGGTGCCGGCGAAACCATCAAGGTGCCAAGCGTCGGCGACCGTCCACCGCGCGAACTGTCGCGCCAGGCCCTGGCCGAAGTGGTCGAGCCGCGTTATGACGAGCTGTTCACGCTGATCCAGGCCGAACTGCGTCGCAGTGGCTACGAAGACCTGATCCCGGCCGGCATTGTGCTGACCGGCGGTACGTCGAAGATGGAAGGCGCGGTCGAGCTGGCCGAAGAAATTTTCCACATGCCGGTGCGCCTGGGCGTGCCCCATGGCGTCAAGGGCCTGGATGACGTGGTCCGCAACCCGATCTATTCCACTGGCGTGGGCCTGTTGATGTACGGCTTGCAGAAACAGTCCGACGGGATTTCGTTTTCGGGCATCGGCAGCCGCGACAGCTACAGCAGCGACGAGCCGAAGGCTCCGCTGTTCGAGCAGCTCAAGGCTTGGGTCAAAGGCAACTTTTAAACAGTTTCAAAGCTTCAAGCGGCAGGTTTCAGGCTTGGCGCAGGAAGACGCAGCAAACGCAGTAGGCGAAAAAACTAGAGAATGAAAGGAGAGGGAAAATGTTCGAACTCGTAGACAACATCCCCGCTAGCCCGGTTATCAAAGTAATCGGTGTCGGCGGTGGCGGCGGCAACGCTGTCAACCACATGGTCAAGAGCAACATCGAAGGCGTCGAATTCATTTGCGCCAACACTGATGCTCAAGCGCTGAAAAACATCGGCGCGCGGACCATCCTGCAACTGGGTACCGGCGTGACCAAGGGCCTGGGTGCCGGCGCGAATCCTGAGGTTGGCCGTCAGGCTGCCCTGGAAGACCGCGAGCGCATCGCCGAAGTCCTGGCCGGCACCAACATGGTGTTCATCACCACTGGCATGGGCGGTGGTACCGGTACCGGTGCCGCCCCGATCATTGCCGAAGTGGCCAAGGAAATGGGCATCCTCACCGTTGCGGTGGTGACCCGTCCGTTCCCGTTTGAAGGCCGCAAGCGCATGCAGATCGCCGACGAAGGCATCCGCGCGCTGAGCGAAAGCGTCGACTCGTTGATCACCATTCCTAACGAGAAGCTGCTGACCATCCTGGGTAAAGACGCAAGCCTGCTGTCGGCTTTCGCCAAGGCCGATGACGTACTGGCCGGTGCCGTTCGCGGTATCTCCGACATCATCAAGCGTCCAGGCATGATCAACGTCGACTTCGCCGACGTACGCACTGTGATGTCCGAAATGGGCATGGCGATGATGGGCACTGGCTGCGCCAGCGGTCCGAACCGTGCGCGCGAAGCCACCGAAGCGGCTATCCGCAACCCGTTGCTCGAAGACGTCAACCTGCAGGGTGCCCGCGGTATCCTGGTGAACATCACCGCCGGTCCCGACTTGTCCCTGGGCGAGTACTCCGACGTGGGTAGCATCATCGAGGCGTTCGCTTCCGACCACGCGATGGTCAAGGTCGGCACCGTGATCGATCCGGACATGCGTGACGAGCTGCACGTGACCGTGGTTGCCACTGGCCTGGGCGCGAAAATCGAGAAACCGATGAAGGTGATCGATAACACCGTCCAGACCGCCATGGCCTCCCAGCCACAGCAGCAAGCCCCCGTTCGTCAGGAGCAGCCTGCGGTGAACTACCGTGACCTGGACCGTCCGACCGTCATGCGCAACCAGGCCCAGGCCGGTGCTGCGGCTGCCGCGAAGATGAATCCGCAAGACGATCTGGATTACCTGGACATCCCGGCATTCCTGCGTCGTCAGGCCGATTGATGAAATGTATCAGGGGGATACGGGTGATTGGTGTTCAGCAAAGGTCTGGTCTGCTATCATCGCCAGCCTTTGTTGATACCAGTTCGCAATTTGCGCTGAAGCGGCCCATGCCATGATTAAACAACGCACCCTGAAGAATATTATCCGTGCCACAGGTGTCGGTTTGCACTCCGGCGAGAAGGTCTACCTGACCCTCAAGCCCGCGCCTGTCGATACCGGCATCGTGTTTTGTCGTGCCGACCTCGACCCTGTGGTGCAGATTCCTGCTCGCGCGGAAAACGTTGGTGAAACCACTATGTCGACCACTCTGGTCAACGGTGACACCAAAGTGGACACGGTGGAGCATTTGCTCTCGGCCATGGCTGGCCTGGGCATCGATAACGCCTACGTCGAGCTCTCCGCGTCCGAAGTCCCAATCATGGATGGCAGTGCCGGACCCTTCGTATTCCTGATTCAATCGGCTGGCCTGGAAGAGCAGGACGCAGCCAAGAAGTTCATCCGTATCTTGCGGGAAGTGACAGTGGAAGACGGCGATAAGCGCGCCACTTTCGTCCCTTTCGAAGGATTCAAGGTGAGCTTCGAGATCGACTTCGATCACCCGGTTTTCCGTGACCGCACCCAGAGTGCAAGCGTGGATTTTTCCAGCACTTCGTTCGTAAAAGAAGTCAGCCGCGCCCGTACCTTTGGTTTCATGAGTGACATCGAGTACCTGCGCAAGCACAACCTCGCACTCGGCGGCAGCGTTGAAAACGCGATCGTGGTCGATTCCGATGGTGTATTGAACGAAGACGGCCTTCGCTATGAAGACGAATTCGTCAAACACAAGATCCTTGATGCAATCGGTGACCTCTACCTGCTGGGCAATAGCCTGATTGGTGAGTTCAAGGGCTTCAAGTCCGGCCATGCACTGAACAACCAGCTGCTGCGCAAGTTGATTGAGCAGAAAGATGCTTGGGAAGTCGTGACGTTCGAAGACGCCAGCACCGCACCAATCTCTTACATGCGCCCTGTTGCGGCCGTGTAAGCAAAAAACCTCTCTAGTTTTTGAAGGCTGCCTTTGGGTGGCCTTTTTTTATGGGTGCTTTCTTGTGTATATCCGTTAATTCGGTAGCGACGGCTTAGGGTTCCGCCCTTACGGCGCCTCGGTTAAGCTTTTGATCTGGAGCGTCAGGCATGCCGAGCCTAGGCGAGGCACCGGGTGGTGGGGCAGAGGCGTTTTGGTTACTTTCGCCTGGGCCGGCATTCCGGCTTTTCGAAAGTGACCCGCCGTCAGGGCGGAACCCTAAGTGGCCGTTACCAAAGAACGGATATACACCCCAATTAAGCGCCCTACAGCCACAGGGGAGCGTCACATCGCGCAAACCACACGATTTCGCCCACTGGCCTTAGCCTGGTACAGGGCCTTGTCCGCGGCGAGTAAAAGTTGCGGGAGTTCGCCATACGGCCCGTTCAGCCAAGTAGCGATGCCAATACTCACCGTCATGGGGGCTCCCCCCTTGATCATCGGTGGCAGTTGTTCAACCGCGTCACGAATGTTCTGGGCCATGGCGAACGCACCGGCGGTGGTGGTCTCCGGCAGCACCACCGAGAACTCTTCACCGCCATAGCGCGCTGCCAGGTCGGCGGGGCGTCGCACATGCTGGCCGATCAACTGCGCCAAGGCCCTCAGGGCCTCGTCACCCTGTTGATGACCATGGCGATCATTGAACGCCTTGAAATGATCGGCATCGATCATCAACACAGACAAGGGTTGGCCCGAACGTTGGGCGCGCAGCCATTCCTGTTGCAACGTTTCGTCCAGCGTTCGTCGATTGGCCAGGCCGGTGAGGGCGTCGACCGACGCCAGTTGGGCCAATTTCCGTTCAGCTCTGTAGCGGCGTCGCAATTCGCAGCGCAGCAGCCAGGTGAGCCAGAGCAAACCGATGCACAGCGCACCGGTGGCACCGCTGACCAGCAATGCCGTGCGTTGCCATGAGGCGAACACCTCTTGAGAGGAGAGCGCCACCACGACGATCAAGGGCAAGTTGCCCACCTGGGAAAAAGTGTACAGGCGCGGCGTCTGATCCTGGCCAGAAACGCTGGTAAAACTGCCATTGCCTTCGCGCAGGATCCGCATGAAATTCGGTCGGTGACTGAAGTCCTTGCCTGTCATGTCTTCGGCCAAAGGGGGCTCTTGAGCCAGGAGAATACCGTCTCGGCTGACCAGGTTGACCGTACCGTCATGACCGATGTTCAGACTCTTGAACAGTTGGTTGAAGTAGTTGAGGCGCATTGCGGCCTCGGCCACGCCCATGAACTCACCCCGTTCGTTGCTCAATCGATAGCTGAAACTGATGCGCCAGTCCTGCGCGTGACTTCTGGAGCGGAACGGGCGGCTGACCATCATGCCCGGGTTTGTATCTTGGATATGGGACTGGAAATACTCCCGATCGGCATAGTTGTCTTTACGCGGCGTGATCGAGGCGGAATCAGCGATCACATCGCCGCCTTTGTCCAGCAGCAGGATGTCGCCTTTGTAGGGGGCGGTGGTGGCGCGGTCGAACAGCGCCAGATGGCGAATCGCCGGCGATACGTCTTTCAGGTCTTCGCGTTTGGCGGCGCCGACCAAACCTTGCAGCGACAGATCGTAGAGCTCCACGTTACGCAGCACATCGGTGTTAATCAGTTGCACGATATTGGTCGCCGCACGTGTCGCTGCCTGTTGTGCGGCGCCATGTTCGCGAATCAGTAGGAAGGTCACGATGCTCAGGATGGCGATGACAACCAGCGAACTGGCCAGTACGAGTACCCGTTCTGAATGTATCGAAGGCGGGGTGTTGCCGGGTGTTGCACTGCGCGCGCTCATGGGGCCGATGTCTACGTTGTCATGTGGCTGGGATCCTTCCCAAAGGATTGCAAACCGGCAATGAAGCAGATGCTGGCCTTTTGCTGATTGTGCTTGGATCGGTGAGGGTGGGCAATCAGTGTTTGCGCAATAACTGGGAGGGGCTGGTGAAGGCTGCGATCTGTTGATTTTGATCCGGTTGGCTTTCGCCCGGCATTCAATGCAGGAAAAGACGCCACCTTGTGGCTGCCTCAGGCTGGCAAGCGGATCCCGAACGTGTTGGCGCCACTGTTGCTGCGCAAGGTCTCGACGCGATAGATGCACTCGAATAGTCGCGGCAGGTGTTCGCCGGCAATCGGTTTGCCAGGGTGGGGGACGGCTAACTGACAGGCTTGTCAGTTTTGTCCTGGCTTGCTGTCAGATGAATGGTTGTGCCAGATGAAACTGCCCTGCGCGCGGTGATATCGGGCAGGTATACTGCCGCCTTTCGCGGCTCGCCCTTCGGGCCCGACTTGCATGCATGACCCGGAGCCTTACATGACTTCCCCGACACCTTCGCCTGCAGACGAATTCCCTGGCGGCGAACAGGCCGACTTGTCCGACAGCGATGTTTCCAGCAACGAGGACGTCAAAGCGGCGATCCCTGCCTTCAAATTCCCGTTCAAACCCGGTGAACTGGCTGCGGCCAAGGGCGCCAGCCAGCAGCCGTGGTACAAGAACGGCGCGAAGAATGGCCACACCAAAACCCCGGGCGCCGCGCCTCCCGGCACGCGTCGTTCGATGGGTAAGCGCTGAAATCATCCTTCACGCACGGGGGCGACTTCAGTTCGCGACCCGTGCGCCCGCCAGGCTTCCACTCAATTCGTAAGCCGCCAGCTCAGACTGCTGTGCTGCGAGGATTTCCGGCAACGAGCCTCGCAGGTACTCGACCCAGGTCTTGATCTTCGCATCCAGGTATTGGCGCGACGGGTAGATGGCATAGAGGTTCAGTTCCTGGGAGCGGTAGCTGGGCATGACCCGTACCAGCGTGCCGTTGCGTAAGCCTTCGATGGCCGCGTACACCGGCAATATCCCCACGCCCATGCCGCTGGTGATCGCGGTTTTCATCGCATCGGCGGAATTCACCAGGAACGGCGAACTGTTGATGGTGACCATCTCCTGGCCTTCCGGGCCGTCGAACACCCATTTTTCCAGCGCAATGACCGGGCTGACCAGGCGCAGGCAGGCGTGGTTGAGCAGGTCGCCGGGTTGTTGTGGGCAGCCGCTGGTTTTCACGTAGGCGGGCGAGGCGCAGACGATGCTGTAGGTGATCCCCAGGCGCTGGGAGACGAAGCCCGAATCCGGTAACTCGCTGGCGAGCACGATGGAGACGTCGTAGCCCTCGTTCAGGATGTCCGGCACCCGGTTGGCCAGGGTCAGGTCGAAGGTCACATCCGGATGCGTCTTGCGGTAACGGGCGATGGCGTCGATCACGAAATGTTGGCCGATGCCGGTCATCGTATGGACCTTCAACTGCCCGGCCGGTCGCGCATGGGCGTCGCTGGCCTCGGCTTCCGCTTCTTCGACATAAGCCAGGATCTGCTCGCAACGCAACAAATAGCGTTTACCCGCTTCGGTCAGGGCAATGCGGCGAGTGGTGCGGTTGAGCAAGCGGGTTTGCAGATGGGCTTCCAGGTTGGAAACCGCACGCGACACGTTGGCCGTCGTGGTGTCCAGTTGCGCGGCGGCGGCGGTGAAACTGCCCGCTTCGGCAACACAACTGAACGCGCGCATGTTTTGCAAGGTGTCCATGGAGGGCTCTCTTGGGAGGTGGCAAATTGTGACACGAAGTTACAGAGCAGCGGGACCCGACTAATGGATTATCGCGTTAACGGTAACAAAGATTCACAGAAAGGTCGGCTTATCGCCGGGGAGGGCGATGCCTAGAATTGCCGCCAATCCTGGGTCACTGATTCCTGTGGGAGCGAGCCTTTGTGGGAGCCGAGCTTGCTCCCACAGGTGTGTTACCAGGCATGCATTCTCATGATCGCTTCATGCCCCCCATCTCAGGAATTTTGCGCAAGTGCCGCGTTGCATCAGCAGAGAGCTGAAGACTCTCAGTGTTTGGGTTCTGACATTAACCATTAGCGGTTGCATCGGGACCGGCGGGATAGGGCCGCAAAACCAGGTATTGCCAGCCAACCAACTGGCTACCGATGCAGCCATCCGCGAGGCGGTTCGCGACGCCCACTGGCCCACCCGCCAGTGGTGGCAAGCCTACGGCGATCGGCAGTTGGATCGCTGGGTCGACCTGGCCATGCAGGACAGCCCGAGCCTGGCCATGGCCGCCGCGCGGGTGCGCCAGGCCAAGGCCATGGCCGGTATTGCCGAGGCCGCCGAGTCGCTGCAGATCAATGGCGAGGCGACCCTTAAGCGCCATCACTGGCCCACCGATCAGTTCTATGGTCCGGGTGAGTTGGCCGACACCACAACCTGGGACAACAACGCCGCCCTGGGCTTGAGCTACGCCCTGGACCTGTGGGGCCGCGAGCGCAATGCCAGCGAACGGGCGGTTGACCTGGCCCATGTCAGTGTCGCTGAGGCGCGTCAGGCGCAACTGGAACTGCAAAGCAACATTGTGCGCGCCTACATCCAGTTTTCATTGCACTACGCCCAGCGCGATATCGTCGCCGCGACCCTCCACCAACAAGAGCAGATTCTCGACCTTGCGCAGAGGCGCCTGGACGGCGGCATCGGCACTCATTTCGACGTCAGCCAGGCCCAGGCACCGCTGCCCGAGACCCATCGTCAATTCGACGCTCTGGACGAAGCCATCGCCTTGAGCCGCAATCAGTTGGCGGCCCTGGCCGGCAAGGGGCCGGGGGTGGGGGCGCAATTGCAACGCCCGACCCTGGCCCTCGGCGCGCCCTTGAAGCTGCCGTCGGCCTTGCCCGCCGAACTGCTCGGCCAGCGTCCGGATGTGGTTGCCGGGCGTTGGCAGGTGGCGGCCCAGGCCCGGAGCATCGAGGTGGCCCGGGCCGGTTTTTATCCCAACGTCGACCTGGTGGGGAGCCTCGGCTACATGGCCACCGGCGGTGGGGCGCTGGAGTTCTTGACGGGTAAGAAGCTCACCTACAACGTCGGGCCGGCGATCACGTTGCCGATCTTCGATGGCGGGCGCTTGCGTTCGCAGTTGGGCGAGGTGGCGGCCGGTTATGACATCGCTGTGGCGCACTACAATCAGACACTGGTGAACGCCCTCAAGGGGATTTCCGATCAGTTGATCCGCCGTCAATCCATGGACAAGCAGCAGGTCTTCGCCGCCGAATCGGTGGCCGTCGCCCAGCGGACCTACGACATTGCAATGGTAGCGTTCCAGCGCGGGCTCACCGATTACCTCAACGTGCTCAACGCCCAAAGCCTGTTGTTCAAGCAACAACAGGTGCAACAGCAAGTGCAGGCGGCGCGCTTGAGTGCCCATGCCGACCTGGTGACGGCGCTGGGTGGCGGGTTGGACCCTGTAGGAGCTGCCGAGTGCAACGAGGCTGCGATCTTTCCTCAGGCACCTGAGTCCCAAGCGAAAAGATCAAAAGATCGCAGCCTTTGGCAGCGCCTACACAGCTGCGACAAGGCACAACCCAAGCGGGAGCAAGTTCCCTCACCACGATGCGGGGTATGCCTTCCTTGACGTCTTTACTTTGGCTGTACCGTCTCCAATGGCGCCGTGGTTTCTTCGACTGGGCCCGCAGCGACGGGGTGACCTGGGTCTACATCTTCAAGGTTCTGTTTGCCGCATTCCTGACCTTGTGGCTGGCAATGCGCCTGGAGTTGCCGCAACCACGCACGGCCATGATCACCGTGTTCATCGTCATGCAGCCCCAGAGCGGCCAGGTGTTCGCCAAGAGTTTCTACCGCTTTGTTGGCACTCTGGCCGGCTCGGCGGTGATGGTGGCGTTGATCGCCTTGTTTGCCCAGAACACCGAGCCGTTCCTCGCTTGCCTGGCGGTCTGGGTTGGTCTCTGTTCAGCAGGGGCGGCGCGTTATCGCAACTTCCGGGCCTATGGTTTTGTGCTGGCCGGCTACACCGCGGCGATGATCGGCCTGCCGGCCCTGGCCCATCCGGAAGGCGCGTTCATGGCGGCGGTCTGGCGGGTGCTGGAGATTTCCCTGGGGATCCTCTGCGCCACCCTGGTCAGCGCCGCGATCCTGCCGCAAACCGCCAGTGCAGCCATGCGCAATGCGTTGTACCAGCGCTTTGGGGTATTTGCCCTGTTTGTCACTGATGGCCTGCGTGGGCGCAGCCAGCGGGAGGCATTCGAAGCGCGCAACGTGGGCTTCATCGCCGAGGCGGTGGGCCTGGAAAGCCTGCGCAGCGTAACCGTGTTCGAAGACCCGCACATGCGTCGGCGCAACGGTCGGCTCAGTCGCTTGAACAGCGAGTTCATGGGCATCACCACCCGCTTTAACGCTTTGCACCAGTTGCTTGAGCGCTTGCGCAGCAGTGCGGCGGATCATGTGGTCAATGCCATCAAGCCGGGTTTGCAGACGTTGGCCGAACTGCTGGACGGTTTCAGTGGTCGCACCCTGATCGACGCCGATGCGGCCCGTCTGGCGGCGGCGCTGGCCGAGTACAAGGCCGAGCTGCCGGCCCAGGTGCGAAGGCTGCGGGCGTTGTTCCAGGAAACGGCGCCCAGTGATGGGCAGCAACTGGATTTCCATACCGCCTACGAGCTGCTTTATCGCTTCGTCGACGACTTGCACGGCTATGCCCTGACTCACGCCTCCCTGGCCGATCATAGCCACGAACGTGAGCGCTGGGATGAACCGTTCGTGCCGCAGACCAACGGGCTGGCCGCCACGGCATCGGGTGTTCGCGCCGCCTTCATCCTGTTGGTACTGGGGAGTTATTGGGTCGCCACGGCCTGGTCGAGCGGCGCGACCATGACGATGATCGCCGCCGCCACCGTGGGCTTGTCGGCCGCAACACCGAACCCCAAGCGCATGGCTTTCCAGATGGCCTGCGGCACGTTGTTCGGGGCGTTGATCGGCTTTGTCGAGATGTTCTTCATCTTCCCGTTGATCGACGGCTTCCCTTTGCTCTGCGTGATGCTGGCGCCGGTGATCATGCTCGGTTCGTTCCTCAGTTCGCGACCGAAATACGCCGGGGTCGGGCTGGGTCTGCTGATCTTTTTCAGCACCGGTTCGGTGCCGGACAACCTGACGGTCTACAACCCCTACGCCTTCATCAACGATTACATCGCGATGATTCTCGGCATGCTGGTGTGTGCCGCGGCCGGGGCAATCATTTTGCCGCCCAACAGCCGTTGGTTGTGGCGCCGGCTCGAACAGGATTTGCGTGAGCAAGTGGTGTTTGCCATCAGTGGCAAGCTCAAGGGCCTGGCGTCGAGCTTCGAAAGTGGTACTCGCGACTTGCTGCATCAGGCCTACGGGTTGGCGGCGGGGCAGCCTCGGGTGCAACGGGACTTGCTGCGCTGGATGTTCGTGGTGCTGGAGGTCGGTCACGCGATTATCGAGTTGCGCAAGGAACAGGCGATTTTGCCGGTGCATCCGGCTTATGCGCAAAGCCAGCCGTGGCGCCAGGCGATTCGTGTGATGGGGCGGGCGCTGGTGCGCCTGTTCCGCCAACCGAGCCAGAGCAATCTGGGGCGTGCCCTGGTGGCAGTGGACCACGCCATCGGCCGCGTGCAGGCCACCGACGAACCCTTCGCCCCGCATTTCGACACCTCGGCCCTGCGCCGCGTAAAAAGCTACCTGCATTTCATCCGCACTTCTTTGCTCGACCCGCAATCGCCATTGGCCGGCTATGCCAGGCCGCACGCCGCACCGCTGCTCCAGGAACCTGAACATGCCCCGTGAGATCGCTTTCCATGGTGTGTACATGCCCACCATGACCCTGATGTTTTTCATCGCCGCCGCCCTGGCCTGGGCCTTGGATCGTTTTCTGTCGGGGTTGGACCTGTACCGCTTCTTCTGGCACCCGGCGTTGCTCCGCCTGAGTCTGTTTACCTGTCTGTTCGGCGCGCTGGCGCTGACGGTGTACCGTTGAGATCGATGCGATGAAAAAGTTTTTCAGCCTGTTGGCGACGCTGTTGGTACTGGCCCTGGCGCTGTGGGTCGGCCGTACGCTGTGGGTCCATTACATGAACACGCCCTGGACCCGCGATGGCCGGGTGCGGGCCGACATCATCAATGTGGCGGCCGATGTCAGCGGCGAGGTGGTCGAGGTGCCGGTGCGCGACAACCAACGGGTGACAAAGGGCGACCTGCTGATGCGCATCGACTCCGAGCATTACCGCATCGCCGTGAAGCAGGCTCGCTCCCTGGTGGCGTCGCGCAAGGCCACTTGGGAAATGCGCAAGGTCAATGCCCATCGGCGTGCCGACTTGGACAGCCTGGTGATCTCCCGGGAAAACCGCGACGACGCCAGCAATATCGCCGACTCCGCCCTGGCCGACTACCAGCAGGCCCAGGCGCAATTGGAGGCCGCGGAGCTGAACCTGTCGCGCACCGAAGTGCGCGCGGCGGTGGATGGCTACGTCACCAACCTCAATGTGCACCGCGGCGACTATGCGCGCATTGGCGAGGCGAAAATGGCTGTGGTGGACATGAATTCGTTCTGGGTCTACGGCTTCTTCGAAGAAACCAAATTGCCCAAGGTGCGGGTCGGCGATTCGGCGCAGTTGCAGTTGATGAGCGGTGAGGTGCTCAAGGGGCACGTGGAAAGTATTTCCCGAGGGATCTACGACCGCGACAACCCCGAGAGCCGTGAGTTGATTGCGGACGTGAATCCCACGTTCAACTGGGTACGCCTGGCCCAGCGGGTGCCGGTGCGCATCCATCTCGATGAAGTGCCCGACGCTGTGCTGCTGGCGGCGGGAATGACTTGCACCGTTGTGGTCGAGCCGCACGTCGGACGCTGAGGTTTTTTCCAATGTAGTAACTATCTACCACCAAGCCTGTCCCAAGCCCGTTCAAGCTTGTGTCTTCGACTGAAGGAGCTCTCGATGACCCAGCTGACTCACCATCATTTCATTCGCCGCCGGCTGCCCATTTGGCTGCTGGATGCGAACCAGACCGAACAGGCAAAACTACGACAGGCCGCCCTGGACCTGGTCGAAGCAGGGTATGGCTTCAACCAAGCGATGAGTGTTATCCCGTCGTTGCGCGACTTTGCGCTGTCGCGCATGCAACCCTCCATGGATCGTTTTTTCGGCACGCACATCGACTTGGAACGTTCTGAACTGACCAGGCACTTTCGCGATGAATGCGCGACCTATCCGATACCTGGAGGAGGGCTCTCAACGCCGGTATGTGCCCCCCATCCCCCCGAAAAGCGATCGCTGCTGGAACACGCATTGATCAATTTCACCGTCTCCGATACTCAGGCGCAGGCTTTTATCGGAGGCAGTCGGTTCACGCTTTACCCTGACCCTGACCCTGGCAGCACTGGCAGCGTACACATTCACGATTTTGCCAAGCTCTGTCGTGATCTCGATACAGGAACAGCTTACGGTCACGAGCTGCGACGCCAACTGCCCCAGCTTTCCCATGATGCGGTTGCTTTGCCAACCTTCGCGGCAACGTACATCGAATACAAAAAGACGCAGCTGCGACACGACGCCCAGCAAGCCCGCATGCAGGGTTTGTTGGATATCACGGGCGAACGCATCCTGGCGTCCTTTGGCGTGCATCTCGATGCATCCACCCCCCTAGAACCGTTGTCGACGGCGTTCGCCAGCGGTCTTGAATTGAGCGACCGTTGGCGGGCGGAGCATCGCATCATCCTGCCAGGGGGGCGTGTATTTTGGGGCGATCGCCAGACCGCCGGGCGACAGGTGCCAATAGTGGTCCATATGCCTGGCGATCCTGTCTCGCCCATCAAGCAATATGCCAACTCGGCCGCGTTCCAGGCGGATCTGGTCGAGCGTTTGAAAGACCTTCGATATGCGGCATTTTTCTCCCGACTTTTGCCGCTGCCTCATAGAAACTGGAGCGACCCGGCGCTGGTTCAACTATTGCGCAAGGGAGAAACCAACCTGCTCAAGGCCCACGAACTACGCGGGGACTTCTGGCAAGGCCTGTACCGTGAGTGGCGTAGCGTTGTGCTGAGCAGTGCATTGAGCCAGGCCCGCTCAGTGGCTGATATTGACCGAGACGTTCTGATTGGCGAAGCCTGGATGTGGCTGGGCGCCGGGCTGCAATTTTTCAGCGGTATCAGCATGTTCCTGCCGGGCGTCGAGCCACTGGCCTGGGCAGGGGTTGCGCTGGGGATGGGGCAATTCATCCTGGATGTCTATGAAGGCGCCCATGCGCTCAACCTGGGAGAGCGGCTAGAAGCGATCCAGCATCTGTTCAGCGCCGCGATGAGCGCCGCGACCTTCGCGGTTGGGGCCTTGGGGGCCAATCATCTGCTTGATGACATGAACCCGGTGGTCACGACCAATGGCAATGAGCGGCTTTGGCACGGTCGCACCGAGGCGTTCGCCAGCCTGCGGTCGCCGCCGGACTACGCGACGGTCGACCCCTATGGCGTCTGGCGCGCTGCGGATGATGCCTGGGTAAAGATAGATGGACGTTTCTACGAGGTGACCGGCGAAGAACTTGATCTGCATCTCAGGCTTCCCCCCGATCACCGTGGCGTAGTGCCGGCCGTGGAGTGGCGCCGACCGACAGGGTGGCGCTGGATGCATCGCGATCCCTTGGGCATGCAAGGCGCACGGTTGCTGCGGGACATCGATCCCCAGTTGCAATCCTTGACAAGCGCCGCCCTGGACGATGCTCAGCGACTGGTCGGTATCAGTGATGATCGACTGCGCTACCTGGCAGTGAACGGCGAGCCACTCCCGATACTTTTGCCGTACATGGCTCGGCGTCTTGCCGCCGGGGCGCAAATAGCGGACGCGATCACCCGACTGCGTGCCGATCAAGCCTTACCGAATGTGCCCCTGGGGGTTGCGCAATTACTCACGGAGTTGCCCGGTTGGCCGGCCCGTCGTGCGTTTCGCTATTTGGACGCACGAGCCTCTTTTTTCATCGCAGGAGAAGCCCCCGAGCTGCATCTCGACGGTGCCGCGTTCAACACCGGCCAATGGCAGGAACGGTTGTTGGGGCAATTGGAGGCGCGCGAGAAGAGCGCTTTGCTGGGGCCTGAAACCCCCTGGGAGGCCCCAGCCATCACCCATCGCCGCCTCGCCAACCTGTTGGCCGATAGTCTGGAGCGCTACGGCTACCGGTTGATCGATAACTTCGCCAGTCTTGCAGCCCGACATCCGAACGCAGTGCGCTTGCGTCGCGACTTTCCCAGTTTGCCGGAGCCCCTGGCGGATGCCCTGCTGTCGAGTATGAGCGTCGAAGAACAACATGGCCTTAGCACTGGTCGCGTACCACAGAGCCTTGCCCTACGAACGGTCGAAGTGCTGCGTGAGTTACGTGTCGTGCGTGCATTGGAAGCGTTGAAGGACGGTGTGTCCGGTAATGACCGGGACCGTTTGGTCATGCGGCTGTTGGCATCCGAGCTGGCGGAACTGGTAGAGCCGGTAGGTGTGCAACTGCTGCTCGATGGCGGTTTTGTCGAGCCGTTGCAAGCCGGTGACGCTGGGCCGCTGAAGACGATTCGCCGCCGCGACGGTCGCTACGAGCCTTTCGACCAGACGGGTAACGAGCTCAGCCCACCCACAGACCTGGAAGATGCTTTGCTGCGGGGCTTGCCGGACTCGGCCCGTCGCCAGTTGGGTCTGGATATTTGGCAGCAGGACAGGCTGCGTGGCCGTCTGATGGAGCGTGCCTTGAGCAGCCGCGAGCCGTTGCGCTCCGCGTTGGGCATTCGGCCATTGCAACTTGCCGGTGTACGTTCCCTTGAGCGAGTGGGTGAGCACCTGGGCTACCCGATGAGTGGGCGAGGCCTGGGGGGCTGGCAGCGCAGACCCACCGTGCAATCTCGCCTTCAGACGCTCTACCCGGACGCAACGATCAGCGCCCGGATGATGACCGAACTCCAGCTGCGCAGTGAGCACACCGGCAGATCCCTGGCCCTGCTGATCAGTGAAAAAGAAGCCGAATGGAAGACCCTCGATGAGAGCCTGGAGATCTGGGAGCAAGCCCAGGGCAAGCACCATGCCGTGGAACATGATGATCCGGGCGTGAGGACGGCGATCCGCCAGAACGTAGGCAGGGCGTTGCGCCGCAGTTGGCGCCGTGAGATCCGTTTTCCCGTTGGGCCACGCGAAGTGCTGAGTTTGGCGGTGGAGGCTTGCCCAATAGGGGAGCTGCCGAGGCTTACCGCTGATTTCAACCATGTTGAGGTGATCTCACTCAAGGGGCTGGCTTTAAGTGAAGATCCCTCGGATTTCTTGAGTCGCTTTCCCTCACTCGTCGAGCTCACGCTGACCAATAATCGCCTCTCACGTTGCCCCAGCGCCGTGGCTGGCATGACAGGGCTGCGGTTTCTGTTATTGAACGAGAACCCGCTTGTTTTCAACGATCAGGTTTTCGCGCCCCTGCTCGCGCCAACCCCCAGCGCCACGCTGGAATGGCTTGAGCTTTCCGGCGTGTCCGGCGGCCTGGAGCCTGCGCTCGTTCAAGGCGCCGTCTCGGCGATCGAGGCGCTGGCAGCGTTGCCGCGGCTCAAACACTTGGTGTGGAAAAATAACCTCTCGTTCGGGCCCCAGCTGCTGCAAGCCATTGGACGCCTGAGGCAATTGGAGGCCCTCAGCCTGAGCGATAGCAGGCTGGTCTTGGATGAGCAAAACCATTCGTTCCTGGGCCATCTCAATCGCCTTGTCGCACTGGACCTGAGCGGCAATCGCGTGATTGATTTACCGAATATGGCGGGATTCCCCCAGTTGGAATTGGTGAACTTGGCCCAGTCGAAACTCAGAGAGATTCCTGCGGCACTCATCGAACTATTACAGCGCATCCCCTCCCGCAAGCTATTTTTGATCTTGCGCGAAAACGCCATTACCAATCTGGACGCCCTGCTATCGGTGTTGCCCCACAATGCGCAAGGCAGCCAGTCGCTGGGTGTGAACCTGGATGACAACCCGCTGCCGGTGAGCCAGATCGCCAGGCTGCGAGCAGCGGGTTATCGCTTTGCGTATACCCGTGACCTCTGGGTCTCGGACACGAGGCTGCGCGGCAGTTTCGAACAGCTTCGCGAAAACCCCTCCAGTGCGAGATTCCTCGACTGGCTCAGCGATGAGATAACCCGCCTTGGCGGGGTGCAGGAGATCGGACTCAACACTTCCGGGCCGAACTACCGCGGCGTGACAGCCGCCGAGCGTCTTTTCAATCTGGACGGTTCCATGGAGTTCACACGTCAGCGTGTCACCGACCTTGATGAGCGCTTCAAGGCCTTGCGGTCACGTATTTATTCGCGTCTGGAGCCCAGCATGCGCCATCGGACATTTACGTTGGGTGAGCTGGAGAGGCATCTGCAATCATTCCGCTACTTCTGCTTGGACCTGGCGGGTCCCAAGCCGAACGATTTTCCCCGGTTCATTTCGCAGCACTATCACGTTTGGGCTGATCTACAGGCCATCAACGATGGGTGGAGCCCCCAGGTATTCAACGCTCGCGCAACCGAGGCGCTTTTCGTCAGCCATCTGTTGACAGATTTCACGGAAGGAGAACCGCAATTCGAGACGCTTTCCTGGGCACCCTACCTCAAGGAAATGTCGCCCATTTGGCGTGCATTCGAGGAGGGATGGGAGTCTATTGTCGACAGCCTGAGCAACGCATCTTTTGGTGACCCTCTGGATACCTCGCCATGGCCTCGCGAGCTTCTCGACAGCATGACCCACCCGCCCCAGACGCAACCGCCTTTGGAACCGGTACAAGGGGTGGAGTGGGGACGCGGTGTCATTGAACTCGATTCCGAACAGCTACGTCGGGCATCGTTGATCATTAAATTTGTCCAGGCGACCGAAGCTAGACGTGTGGCAACCCAGGCTACCGAGGCGTTGGTGCGGGGCTGGTGGCCGATCAGACCTGCCATCTGATCTTCGACAGGCGCTGTCTTTCAGCGAGCTCATCTGGCTACAAGGCGCCATGCAACCCAAAGCGCCTCATCAACCCCTTCTGTAGCAAACCAGTGGGTAGCCATGTCGCGATGAACGGCAACGCCCGGCTGCCATTGCCCAGTCGCAGCAGCCGGGGAGGCTTGGGTTGTTGCGCGGCCTTGAGCAAGTTGGCGGCGAATTCGGGGGCCGGGGTCGGGTTGTCCTGGGAGGCCTTGGCCCGGGCGCGGATGCCGTCGCGCAGGGGCCACCAGGGCGATTGTTCGCTGATCAGCTGTTCGGCTTCATGGCCGGCATTCTTGGCAAAGCTGGAAGCGATGGCGCCGGGTTGGACCTCCATCACGCGGATGCCGAACGGTGCCAGTTCCATGCGCAAGGCATCGCTCAAGGCATGCACCGCGGCCTTCGAGGCACAGTAGGCCCCGGCAAACGGCGTGACCAGCACCCCGGAAACGCTGCCGATGTTCACCACCAGCCCTTTGGCCTGGCGCAACACCGGGAACAGCGCCCGGGTGACCCCGACGATGGCGAACACGTTGGTTTCGAACTGGCGCTGCATGGCCGGCACGCCGCCGTCCAGTAGCGGGCCCATGGCGCCGTAGCCGGCATTGTTGACCAGCACATCCAGGCGGCCATGCTGCTGGTTGATTCGCTCGTTCAGTTGCTCCAGGGCCTGGCCGTCGTTGACGTCCAGTTGCACGGCGGTGAACCCGCCAGCGTTGAGCGTGACTACGTCTTCAACTTTGCGCGCCGTGGCCCAGACCTGATAACCCGCAGTCTTGAAGGCGTCGGCGAGGGCGCGGCCAATGCCGCTGGAACATCCGGTAATCAGCGCAACAGGCATGGCGCATTCCTTGTGCAAAAAGTGGGAGAGAGCAGTCAGTTGGAAAAGCTACCGTGCAAGCGCTCGGCGCGAAACTCCAGGGTCTGCGGGCGATAACCCGGACGCAGGGGCGGCAGCGGCAAGCAGTCTTGCCAGTCAGCGCCGGCCTGCAATTGGCCGGGGCCCCGGTAGCGCGGTGCGTCGTAGGGGGTGTCGGCCAGGTTGATGGTGTCGCCAGGCGCATAGGCCGCGACCCGCCAGCGCAGCACGATCAGTGGCACGTCATTGGTGTTTTTCAGCTTCAGCGACAGCGGTCGGTCGGCGGGGCATTGTCCGGGGGCATAGGTGAGGCGTATTTCCAGGCGTTCCAATTGCCGGGTTTCGCGGTTTTCCTGCCAGAGCACCCAGGCGGCGACCAGTCCCAGCCCGATGAACGCCGCCAGGGAGACCGGCAAGGCTTTGGCCGGGTAGCGCAACAGCAGGATGAGCCAGGTGATGACCAGCAAGACGCCGATAAGCATGGTGGAAGCCTCCGTTACCGTAGGTACATCCTACCGAAGGGAGCAGGTAATGTTGAAACAATGATGCCTGCCCATCACGTACCTCAAAAAAAAGCCCCCACCCAGCCCACTGCGGATAGGGGACGCAGTGGGCTGGATGGGGGCTTCTGGTGCGGCTGATCGTTACCTAGTTACTGTGCGATAGTCTTCACCGAGACGCCGCGTTCGATCGGGGTGGAGCGACCGTAGATGTCTTCGAAACGCTCGATGTCGTCTTCGCCCAGATAGCTGCCGGACTGCACTTCGATGATTTCCAGTGGGATCTTGCCCGGGTTGCGCAGGCGGTGGACCGACGCGATCGGGATGTAGGTCGACTGGTTTTCGCAGAGCAGGAACACGTTCTCGTCGCAGGTCACTTCGGCGGTACCGCTGACCACGATCCAGTGTTCGGCGCGGTGGTGGTGCATCTGCAGCGACAGGCACGCGCCCGGCTTGACAGAGATGTGCTTGACCTGGAAGCGCCCGCCCATGTCCACCGAGTCATAGGAACCCCAAGGGCGATAGACCTCGCAGTGGTTCTGGGTCTCGGTGCGACCTTGTGCGTTGAGGGTGTTGACCATCTGCTTGACGCCTTGGACCTTGTCCTTGTGGGCGATCATCATGGCGTCCTTGGTTTCGACCACCACGATGTTGTCCAGGCCGATCACCGACACCAGTTTGCCGTTGCCGTGAATCATGCAGTTGCGGCTGTCCTGGACCACCACATCGCCCTTGGTGACGTTGCCATTGGTGTCTTTTTCGTTGACTTCCCACAGCGACGACCAGCAGCCGACATCGCTCCAACCCGCCGACAGCGGCACCACGCAGGCGCGCTGGGTTTTTTCCATCACGGCGTAGTCGATGGAGTTGTCCGGGCAGCAGGCGAAGGTGGCTTCGTCGAAGGTGATGGTGTCGGCCGTCTGCTCACTGCGCTCCAGGGTCAGCAGGCAGGTGTCGTAGATGTCCGGATCGTGCTTTTTCAGCTCTTCGAGGAAGCGGCTGGCGCGGAACAGGAACATGCCGCTGTTCCAGAAGTAACCGCCGGCCTCGACGAACTCGGTGGCACGCTTGACGTCGGGTTTTTCGACGAAGTGCGAAACGCGGCTCACGCCTTCAGGCAGCAGCGCGTCGTTGGTCGACTTGATGTAGCCGTAGCCGGTTTCCGGTTTGGTGGCCGGCACGCCGAACAGCACCATTTCGCCACGCTCGGCGGCCACGGTGGCCAGGGCCAGGGCGCGTTGCAGGGCTTTCTGGTCTTCCAGCACGTGGTCGGCCGGCAGCACCAGCATCAGCTCGTCGCGGCCTTCGTTGACCAGCATCATCGCGGTCAGCGCCACGGCCGGTGCGGTGTTGCGTCCGAACGGCTCCATCAGGATGCGCTGGACTTCGAGCTTACGGTTGTTCAACTGCTCGTTGACGATGAAGCGATGGTCTTTGTTGCAGACCACGATCGGCGTGTCCATGCCTTCGAACACCAGGCGCTCGAGGGTTTGCTGGAACAGCGTGTGTTCACCGGTCAGGGCCAGGAACTGTTTAGGGAATTGCTTACGCGAAAGCGGCCAAAGACGTGAGCCACTACCACCTGACAAGATCACCGGAATCATGTTTGTTACTCCTTAAAGCGAAATGGTTGTTAGAGCTACTGCGTTCTGTCGTTTCACTCTCTTGTTCTTGTTCCGTACCCGAATGACTGACCCTCTGTAGGCGCTGACGAGCGCAGCGAGGCTGCGATCTTTCCCCTAACACTTGAATCCCAAGTGAAAGATCAAAATCAAAAGATCGCAGCCTACGGCAGCGCCTACACAAAAGGTGCTCAGCCCTCAGGAAAACTCATCAGCGGGTGGACACTGGGCGTTTGACCCACACTGGCGACAGGTTGCTGCCTGAACCTGTGACGTACAGCACGGCCGCTTCGCCGCGCTCCAGGGCCACGGGTTTGAGGTCGCCGACTTTCTTGTCGCCTTCGAACAGCGCCAGGGACACTTTCACTGGGTTGATTTCACGTTCGCCCCGGCCCTTGGCGGCCACGTTCGCCACCACTTCGGTTTTGCCGTCGGCGGTCTTGAGGGTCAGTGCCTTGTCGCTGAGGTTCTGTACGCGGACCAGGGACTTCTGCTTGTTCTTGAACGGCGGCTCTTCGATCAGTTGAGGCTGACCGCTGGCGTTGTTGACCAGGGTGTAATAGTGATCGGAAGCCAGTTTCACCGGCACGGTCTGGCTGCCGACCTTGGCGCTGTAGTCGCCACCGGGCATGAAGCTGAAGTCGCTGCTGGCCAAGGGGGCTACGTCGTTGATGTTGGTGCTGCCGACGGCGGCGCTGACTTCGGCGTTGCTGGCGTTGTACACCCGCACGAAGCTCGAGCCTTTTGGTGCGACCGGGCCATACAGGGCCGAGTCGCCGGCAAAGGCGGACAGTGAGAGGGCGCTCATGCTGGCGACGAGAGCAACGGCCTTGAAGGAGCGAGCAGCGAGACGGCGAGGAGTAGTGTTCAAAGTCATGGTGGACCTCTCTTTCAGTTTTGCGCCCGGTCGGGCGTCTCGGATGGGGTGTTGGCGGCTACGTTCTGTTGGCGCGCGCCGACTTGCTTAAGCTCTGCGACCCACTGCGGGTCGGCGTCGCCGATTTCGTTGTTCACGGGCAGATAACGTTCAGGGAACTCCCAGATCAGCACCTGTGGCGGGCTGTTCTTGAAGGCGTCGCTTCTGAGGTAGCTGAGCATCGGCAGAATCGGGCCATGGCCGTCTTCGGCGAAGTTGACGACGTCGCTGTGCAGGGCTTGCTTGAGTGCGCCGACGAAGTTCCAGTTGGGGTTGGCGCTATAGCTGGTGCCGATCAGGGCCACGGGCACCTGGGCGTCGGCGAACAGCGCGTCGTCGCCGGCTGGCTGGTCGTCGGCTTCGCGGGTGTTGCGCTTGACCAGTGGTTCCTGGGCTGGCATCAGGTTTTCGAACAGCGGGTCCAGGGGCAGGAACTGGCGCAGGTCGCCCTTATGGGTGATTTTTTCTGCAGGTTCCGTGACGAAGCGTTGTGGCTCACCGTTGAGCGGAGCGCGTTCGGCAATGGCCTTGGCCAGGTTCTCGGCAGCGACCTGGGCACCTTCCGGCGTCCAGTGAGTGTCGGTGCGCAGGAACACTTGCTGGCCGCCTTGCTTGGCCTGTTGCAGCGGGCCGAGCAGGTCCGGCGCGAGAATCTTGTCGGCCGCCACGCGAGCGTGGAAATCCTGGTAGAGGTTGGCGTGGATGCTCGATGGCTTCACGTCACCCAGGTGCTCAGGGTACAGCCGTACCTTGGCCGGCACGATCGCCATAACCAGGGTCACGCCTTGTTCCTTAAGCTTTTGGCGCACGCCTTCGACCAGCGCGTAGTTGCCTTGCAGGTTCAGCTCTTCGTTGACGATCGGGTTGAACTCTTCGTCGCTGTACAGCCACTGGTCGCGGCCCAGGACCACGCCTTTGCGGCCTTCGTTGAACAGCTTGTAGTCCAGCGCAGCCCAGATGTTGGTGCCCAGGCGCTTGATCGGGAACTCGTCGTCGTAGTGCGTTTCCACGGCCTTGCTCCAGCGCCCGTTGAGCACGGTGGCGTCGGGGTTGGTGCTGAAACCGAAGAAACTGCGCATCGACCACAGGCCCAGTGCTGTCAGGATCAGCATGAACAGTGCGATGTAAAAGATGCGTAGTGAGCGGGTCATGTTCAGATCCCTCAGAACTGGAAGTAGAGGAACGGCGAGAAGCTTTGCGCCGAGAGTTTGAGAATCGAGGCGATGAACAGCAGCAGCACCAGGGCGCGCATCACGTAGCGTGACCAGTCCACGGTCCAGTAGGCAGGTTGCACCTGGGCTTCGACACCCACGGTGTAGCCCGGTTCATGGATCGTCGCGGGGTTGTCACCCGGTACGGCCTTGATCATTCCCGGTTGTGCGGTGGCCGGGCCGTTGGCTTCGGTATTGACCTCGGGTTTGGTCTTGACCGGCGGACGGTTGGTGTAGAAATCCCGCAGGCCGAAGAAGGCGAGGGTGACGTAGGCCACCACCAGCGTGGCGATCTGCAGGCCGGTGAGGTTGGCGCGGGTCAGTTCCGACAGCGACCAGTCGCCGAAGCTGAACATGGCGCCGTACATGCGACCGGCCACGTGCAGGTTCTCGGCACGGAAAATGACCCAGCCCATCACCACCAGCAGGAAGGTCAGCGCCCAGCGGATCGGGTTGATGCTACGTGGCGTGGTGTTGATGCCCACCGCTTTTTCGATGGCCAGCCACATGCCGTGCCAGGCACCCCAGATGATGTAGGTGAAGTTCGCGCCGTGCCACAGACCACCGAGCAGCATGGTCAGGAACAAGTTGCGATAGGTCATCAGCGTACCTTTGCGATTACCGCCCAGGGTGATGTAGAGGTAGTCGCGCAGCCAGGTGGACAGGCTGATGTGCCAGCGGCGCCAGAACTCGGTGATCGACTGGCTGATGTAGGGCTGCTTGAAATTTTCCATGAAACGGAAACCCATCATCAGGCCCAGGCCGATGGCCATGTCACTGTAGCCGGAGAAGTCGAAGTACAGCTGCGCGGTGTAGGCCAGGGCGCCAAGCCAGGCATCGCCCGTGGTCGGGTTCTGCAAGGCGAAGCAATGGTCGGCCACCACCGCCAGGGTGTCGGCGATGAACACTTTCTTGATGAAGCCCTGCATGAAGCGCGTGCAGCCTTCGGAGAACTTGTCCAGCGTGTGGGTACGGTTGTTGAACTGGTCGGCCAGGTCGCGGAAACGCAACACGGGGCCGGCGATCAGGTGCGGGAAAATGGCCACGAACGCTGCGAAGTCGATCAGGTTGCGGGTCGCCGGCGTGTCACCGCGATAGACGTCGATGATGTAGCTGATGGACTCAAAAATGTAGAACGAGATCCCGATCGGCAACAGCACGTGGGTCAGGATGAACGGGTTGAGACCGAAGCCGGTGATGATTGCGTTGAGGCTGTCCACGCCGAAGTTGGCGTACTTGAAATAGCCCAGGATGGCCAAATCCACGCCCACGCCGAGCAACAGCCAGCGCTGGGCCGGTTTGGTGCGCACACCGGCGGCACCGACTTTCAGGCCGATCCAGTAGTTCCACAGGGTGACGCCGGCGAACAGTGCCAGGAAGTCCACCCGCCACCAGGCATAGAACACATAGCTGGCGATCAGCAGCAGCAGGTTGCGATAGCGTTGCCCGCTCAAGTAGTACAAGCCGAGAAAGATCGGCAAGAACAGAAACAGAAACACATTGGATGAAAATACCATCCCGATCTCTCCATGTTGAATCACAGTCAAGGGCCAGAGCCCCCCCCAACCCCCCCCATGAAAACCGGGGGGCTATTGCATTTCAGTCGCCGTGAATACTGTGGGAGCACGGCTTGCCCGCGATGAACGATGGCGCGGTCCATTCAGTGCCCCCGCGTCATGGCTATCGCGGGCAAGCCTTGCTCCCACAGGTCCCTTGCCAGGCAAGGGATATGACATCAGCTTCCTTTTTCACCTTTCTCCCGCGAAGGGTCATACACCCGGGTCAAGTCGCCGCCGAGGCGGAAGGTCTTGAACGGTTGCATCTCATGCTTGCGCTCCAGCACATCCTCGGAGCAGGTGTAGAGGCTGCAGAACGGTTCGAGCCAGGCGAATTTCGAATCGATCTTCAGGTCCTTCATGTCCTGCTCTTCGCCGTTCTTCTCTTCGAAGATGTCCGGGTCTTCCACCCCGGCCAGCACTCGGTCGCCCAGTCGCTTGAGGGCGCCGTTGTTTTCCTGGCGCAGGTCCACACCGTTGACCTGGGCAAAACTGGCGATCATCGCCAGGGGCGGCAGGGCATAGTTGTGGTAGGACAGGGCGCGTTGCTTGCGCTTGAGTTCGTTGGGCAGGAAACCGTCGGCATCAACCTGGTTGACGCCGACCTTGTATTGCTTGATGGCCCAGTCAAACAGATCGCGGCGGTTGGTCGCCACGGAGGTGGCCATCACCGACCAGGCGGCCCAGTAGGAGTGGTTGTTGGTCTTATCCAGCGGCAGGTTGTCCCAGTCGCTGACCACCTGATCGGCCATCCGGCTGAACCAGCTTTCGATCAGTTGCGCCTGCTCCGGGTGATTGGCCAGTGGGCGGGACTCGGAGAACTTCAGGCGCACATAGGCCGAAGCCATGCTGCCCAGCGCCCATTTGCGCATGGACTTGCCGGTGTGGTTGAAGTCCTTGGACATCAACGCATCGGCTTGGGCCCACGCGGTCAGCCAGTTGAGGGTGCATTCCAATTGTTCGGGACGGCCGTCACGCATGAATTGCATCACTTGCTTGCTGACGCCACGCTCTATCTTGGTGATGTCGGCGGTGCTGTCGCGGAAGGCTTTTTCCGATTGTACGTTCAGGGTCGCACGGGCCTTGTCGGAGCCCTCGTACTTGCTGCGAAATTGCAGGGAGCCGGTGTAGGGCGTTGGTGTGGCGTTGCAGCCTTGGGCTGCTTCGCCGGCCTTGACCTTTTCGATCGGCGCGAAGTAACCCTGTGGCGGGCGCAGCGGGGCCGCCGCCTGCGTGGCCCCAGCGAACATCGCCAGGGTCAGCAGGGAGGGCGCCAGCAGCGTTTTCAACGTTCGGGTACGCGTGGTACTGGTCATGAGACGAGACCTCATTGTCCGATTTGAGCCGTTTGTTGCCCGGCTTGCCCAGATGCATTGCGTTTGCAGACTTTCGCTTCGATTTGCAGTGGCTCTTTACCGGCTTCAGGGCCCTGGACTTCAACGGCTAGCAGGTTCTGTGAAGCCCAGTCCTCGTCGGTGCGCAATTGGAAGGCGAAACGCCCGTCGGTTTCTGCGGTATCCGGTTTTTCGATCTTGATATCCTCGTGGCGCCCGTTCATGTACCAGAGGGTGGCTTGCAAGGTTTTCACCGAGGTGTCGGCGAAGCGGATGTCGACCTGGAGGCTGCCGTTACGCAGGTCCATGTTCTTGCTGTTGACCATCAATTCGTTCTTGCCCGGCTTGAGCGCGGTCTTGCTGCTCATCAATGCCGGCTTGCCTTCACAACCGTTGTTGTCCAGCAGCGCCATCATCTGGCGATAGATGGTTTCCTGGTCCAGGCGATACAGCGGCGAGAATTCCCAGATGAGGATTTTCGGCGGGCTCTTCTGGAACTCTTCGCTGCCCAGGTACTGGATCATCGCGCCCTCGAAACCGCCGCCGGGGAAGGCCACGTTGAGGATGTCAGCGCCGATGGCTTCCTGCAGGAAGCCGGCAAAGTTGTAGTTTTTGCCGCTGTGACTGGTGCCCACGAGGGTGATTTGCGGGTTGCCGGAATCGCCAAACAGGTCACCGTCGCCGGCCTCGCCCTTAGGTTCGGTGGTGAACTGGTCCATGTACTGGACCGCATAGCTGGTGCCGCACAGCTGCCCGGCCATGTTGTGCAGGGTGCCGGTCTTGCCCATGCGGCCGGACTTTTTGGTCTCGAACTCTTGCTTGGGAATATCGGCGAAGGCCGGGATCTGCTTGACCTTCTCGGCGACGATTTTGGCGGTGCGCTGGGCGCCGTATGGTGTCCAGTGCTGGTCGCCACGGAAATAGAAATCGTGGGCCGGCAGGGTTTCGGGCAGGTTCTCGTTGGTCAGCGGCGACAAGTCCGGCACCACGTAACCCATCTGGGCGAAACGGCCGAGCATGGATTTGTAGTTGGTCAGGGCCTTGTCAAAGTTGAAGCTGGCCTTCTCCTGCGCATTGAGCTTGTTGCGGTTCACCAGGCCCCGGGTCGGCTGATAGACGAGCACCAGCTCGACGCCTTTTGCCTTGAACGCATCGTGCAATTGTTGCAGACGCTTGTAGCCGGCCGGGGTGGTGTTGAATTCGGTGCGCAGGTCTTCCTGGGTCCGGAACAGCCAGTCGCCCTGGGCTTGTACCAGTGTGGTGAAGTTCTGCTGGTAGCGCGTGGTGTAGTTCTTTGCGTCATGGGCTGCCGGGCACAGGTTGCAGCACGGTTCGGCGGTGAAGCTCGGTGCCTTGATTTCATCGGCGCGCGCGCCGCTTGCCGCGGCGAGAATGCCGGCAGTCAGGGCGGACAGGCCCAGGAGTTTGATCATCTGTGGGTTCATAAAGGTCATCCTCAGTCCCGCATTTCGGTCTGGCGTTCGACAGGGTCGATCAGCACGGCTTTCTGCTGGCGCACCAGCAGGTCGAGAATTTCATCCTGGCGTTCGCCGAGGATTCCCGAGAAGCTGATGCCGCTGGATTTGGTCGGTGCGAGCATGGACACGCGGTAAAGCTCGACGCTCAACGGCGAATCGATGGACAGCGGACCGCTGCCGTTGGCAGCCAGTTCGCCGCCGACCACGATCAGCGAGACTTCGGCGTCGAACGGGTCGAGCTCGATGTCCCGGTCGGTGTCGGACAGGTCTTTGATGTGACCGTAGAGACCGGTCAGGCCGTTGGCCATGGACACGTTTTCGTAGAGGCGAATGTTCACGCTGTTACGAATGCGGATGCCGTGGCGGCGGTTGCTGATCACTTTGTTGCCCCACAGCAGGTTGTCACCACTCTCGTAGAGCGTGATGCCGTCGGTGTGGTTCTTGTAGATCTCGTTGTAGGCGATCAGGTTGTTCACGCTGTTACGGTCGATCACCAGGCCCGAGAGTTTGTTGTCATAGCTGCGGTTGTTGAAAATGAAGCTGTCGTTGACCTCACGGGAAATAATGATCCCGTGCTTCTTCTTGGTCCCGTAGACCGTGTTGTCGGCAATGATCAGCCGATGGGAACGGTCATGGGGGTCGATGCCGTAGACGATGTTGTCTTTATAGGTATTGCTCTTGACCACGAAGTCGTTGGTTTCATAGCAGTAGAAGCCGTACCACATGTCCGAGAACTCGGAACCGATGATCCAGCCGGTCGGTTCCGGGCGCTTGAGGACCTTGGCCATGTTCGGCGTGTACTGGGAGATACTGACCCCGTACGACTTACTGTTGGCGTAGCCGAAGCTCGCCATCTTGGTGTTGACGATGTAGGTCTCGGTGCCGCCCCAGGACAGCAGGAACGGACGGAACTCTTTGGGCGAACGGAACGTGGCGGGACCATTTTCCTTTTCGCGCCAGCCGGTGACCTTGGTGTCGCGGATGAACATCTGGCCATCGTTGACCAGGAATGAGCCGCCCTCTTGGGACAGGCGCAGTTCCTGGGTCTGTTTGTCGATTTCCAGGATGCCTTTCTGGCCGACCACGATCGGAATCTTCGCCAGGTACACACCCGGCGAGGTTTCGATAACGTACTTGGGCACCTTCTTGGCCAGGTCCTTGAGGTTCATGTAGCCGTCATCAACGAAGATGGCTTGTGGGATGCCGTGCTGGCGCACCACCCATTCGGCCATCTTGTTGTCGCCGCCGATGAAGTCCTTCAAGGCGTTTTCCTGCATCATCCGCCGTACGCTGATCTTGCCGGGCTTGCTGCGCACGATCTTGGCCGCGACCGCTTCGGCGGTATAGCCTTTGAGGTCGGGCAAGGTCGGCGCGGCCAGCTCCAGCGGTGCGGTTGGCGCGCTGCTGACGGTGTAGGTCTTGGCTTGTTGCAGTTCCTTGACCACTTTGCCCGGTTTGACCACCGGTTCAACGTTGGCGAACACCGGCGAGCCGGCCAGCAGCATCGCTGCGACCAACAGGCTGATCGAACCTTTCATCGCCTGGCTGTTCCTGAGGTAGCGGTTCATATCGGGCACTCCCATGGCCATTCGCATCAGAAGCGCCAGATCACGTCGACAAAGGCGCGATGCATGTACGAATCGACCTCTTTGCCGTAAGCGTCGCCTGGCTTGAACACGCCGCCACGAAAGCGCACCAGCGCCGACGGCTCATCAATGGACTGACTCAGCGCGGCTGGCAGCAGGCCTTGCTTGAAGTACTTGGTGACAACCAGGTCGACTTCCTGGCCCAGGTCCTTGTTGCCATCACGCAGCGGCAGGGTCGAGGTGGACAGGATCGCGCCGGTCACATCGTCGGTGTTGTTTTCCACGGCGTTGATGCCGTTGCTGCCCACCGGCTTGTTGCCGTCCACGCGCCAGAACTTGTGGTACACAAGGCTGGCGTCGTATTCGTCACGCAACTGCCAGGAACCGAACAGGCTGGCGCTCTGGGTGTTGGCCATTTCGCCACGGAACGCTTCGCCGAAACGATGCACGCGCGAGCGGGTACCGGTGAAGTTCGAACGGTTGCTTTGCAGGCCGTTCTGTTCGTAGTCCTCGCTGGCGCGGGCATAGGCCGCACCGACTTGCCATTGCGGGTCCAGACGCAGGCGGATACCCAAGTCAGTGGCCCAGCCGTCCACGTCATCGCTGTGCTTGGCTTGCGCCGGGCGCGTGCCGTCGGCGTTGAGCGGGTTGACGCTGTCACGTTCGCCGGTCATGCCGGTAAGGCTGGCCCAATAGTTGACGGTGTTGGTGTTGCGCCAGTTGTAGGCGTCGCTGTTGGCTTCCAGGCCGAGCCAGGTCAAGTCACCGTTCTCGGTCTTGTCCAGGGTGTCGGTGGCTTCGCCCGGGGTCGGGTAGTCGAGGCTGCCGTCGTCATGGGAGTGGTGGGCACGGATACCGGCCCACTGGCCTGGCATCCACTGGTAGCCCACGTCGCCGTAGACGTGCAGGCGGTCCTTGTCCTTGGGGGACAATTCCTTGAGGTCGGTGCGGTATTCGCTGAAGCGTTCGGCCACGCCGAGGTTGGCCCGCAGCAAGGTGGTGTCGAAGGTCCAGTTCAGGGCTTCGATGTTGGTGTCGCGCCATTGGCCGTCGTCATTGCGCAGGCGCTGGCGACCGAACTTCAACTGCTCGCCCGGGTAGGGGGTCAGGCCACTGTAGCCAATCCAGAACTCACGCATGGCCAGGTAGCTTTTCTTGGCTTCGCGATCACCGCTGTCGGTTTGCTGGGTGCTGCCATCGGACTGTTGCAGGGTGTCGGTCTCGATGATGTCGCTGGACGTCACGGCCTGGGCCATGGCATAGGCGCTCCAGGCGCCGCTTTCACCGTAGACCCACGGACGCAGATCCAGGCCGACACCGTTGACGTCGCCACCGCTCTGGGTGCCGAGGTCGCGGTCGTCTTCGGACTGGCCGGTGATTTTCACTTCCAGGCCGAAATTCTTGCTCTCGGTCAGCGCCGCCAGGGTCGGGCAGGACCACAGCAGGGCAAACGACAGGCCAATACCAGCCTGCACAAAAGGATTGAGCTTCAAAAGCTTCATAGAGGTTCCTCGCCGTCATCTTCTTTTAGGGCTTGCAGTTCCAGCGTATCGGGGCTCATCGAGCCGCGAACGGCCTGCTCTTGTTGCAGCAGGCGTTGCGCTTGTGCAAGTTGCTGCGGCGGCAATTGTGCTTCGAGGGTTTGGGCAAGCTCGATGGCTTGCGGGGTGTTCTGCACCTTGGCCAACTGGCTGAACACATAGGCGTTGACCGGGTTGGGCTTGGTGCCCTTGCCCTGGGAGAACAGCTGGGCAATGGCAAAGTCGGCGCTGTTCTGGCCGTTGCGGGCGGCCTTGAGCAGGTGGTCCAGGGCTTTTTGCGAGTACACCTTGCCCAGGTAACCGCGGCGATAGATCTGGCCGAGGTAGTAGTCGGCGGCCACTTCGCGGCCAACGGCTTTCTGGAAATGCGCCTCGGCGACCTTGGCATCGGCCGGGACCCACTTGCCTTCGTAGTAAAGTTTGCCCAGCAACAGCTCGGCGCGCGGCTGATCGGCGGCGCGGCCGTTTTCCAGGTACTGCATCATCTTGTCGACGTCACCCCGTTCCGGGAAGTCGTAGAGCAGCTGTGCCAGGCTGACCCAGGCAGCGGGATAGCCCGGGGCGATGCCTTCGAGCAACGACTGGGCGGTTTTTTCGTCGGTCTTGCCCAGGCTGGCATCGGCCAGGACGCTGGCGACGCTGTCCACGCGTTGAGCGGATACGACGCCACGGGCGTGACCGTCTTGCATCTGCTTGAGCAACTCGGCCTGCTGTTCCGGCTGGCCGCGCTTTTGATAGACCGTGGCCAGTTCGACGTAGCAGATGTCCGTGGTCGCCAGCGCGGCCTTGCAGACTTTCTCGACTTCGTCCAGGTGCTGGTCGTAGGTGCCTTGGGTGCGGTAGAGCAGAATCTGCGCCAGGCCCGCTTCCGGGTAACCGGCACTGCGCCATTGGTTGATCTGCTGCTGAGCGTTCACGTTCGGGAAGCTGTGGGGATATTGCAGGTACAGCATCGCCAGCGGGATCAGGGTGCCACCTTGACCGTTGGCGAAGGCTTCCTTCAGCAGGCCTTCGGCTTCGTGCTTTTCAGCTTCAGTGGAACCGGGCTTGGCCACCAGCAGGCGACCCAGGCGAGCCTGGGCCCGTGGCGAGATATCGGCGGCAGCGCGGTAAGTCGCCTCGGCTTTTCTCATCTGCTCGGGGTCGCGGCTGTCCACCTGGATGTCGGCCAGGCCGACCTGGGCTTCGCTGTAGCCCAGGTCTGCCAGTTGCTGATAGTTCTGCTGCGCCAGCGCCGTGTCGCCGCGCTTGAGGGCTTCGTTGGCCAGGCGTTGATCGGGCAGGCCGGCGCAACCGGCCAGGCTCACGGCCAGCGCCAGCGCACAGAATGCACGTGTGTGGGAGCGAGCCTGCTCGCGATGCAGGCCGCTCGGTGTACCAGACAGACCGCGTCGATCCCATCGCGAGCAGGCTCGCTCCCACAGGGAATGCGGTGCATTGTTGTTTTGTGGAGTGATCACGGGCATATCCTCGACTTAAATACCGACGGCCATGGCTTTGTCGATCAGCCAGTTCAGGTTCGGGCCACGGTCGCTGGTGACTTCTACCGGCCGGCCGGCCAGCGAGCTGTCCAGGGGTTCGTCAGGTTGGATCAGCACACGGATATCGGAGGACAGGTCGGCACTTTTCAGGCTGGTGCTGTTGACGATCTTGCCGGTTCGGGTGGTGTCTTCACCGGCGACCTGGAAGCTGACCGCAGTGCCTGGGCGTACGTCGCCGAACTGGCGATAAGAGAAGCGCGCTTCGACGTTGGCTTCGGTGCCCCGTGGGACCAGTTGGAAGATCACGTCGCCCTTGCTGGCGTACTGACCGTCGGACACTAACTGTTGGGTCACGATGCAGTCGCACGGCGACGTCAGGGTGCCGGTCATTTGCTTACCGAACAGCTCCTCGACCTTGGCCGGCTGCAACTGGTTATCGTCCAGGTGACCCTTGAGCACATCGAGCATGCTGGTGCTGAAGGTCGCCAGCGGGGCGCCTTTGGCGGCCACGCCGTCGGCCTGGACCAGGCTCTGCACGGTGCCGTCACGCGGCATGGTAATGGCCATGCCCGGTACGTTCACCAGGCCGGCCTGGGCATGGCTGACGAAGTACATGCCGTACACCGACTTGAAGACGAAACCGAACGCTGCCACGCCAACGACGAATATCCCCAAACTGAAGGTCACGGCGCGCAGGCGGCCGAAGGCGCTCATGCCACCGTTTTCGTCTTTCTGCTTGCGAGCCTTGGTGAAGTTATCGCGCTGCAGGGTTGCCAGCACGTCGCCGACACCGACGATGTCGCCGGCCAGGTGCGAGGTGATGATGTGACGCAGTGTCGAGATGTCCCGAGGCTCCAGGTTCTGGAACTGGCAACCGGTGCGGCCGGTCTGGCGGTCGTAGGAACGGATCTGCAATTCCACGTCTATGGCCAGGCCAAGGTTGTCGATGACGAACTGCAGGCGACCCTTGTAGGCCTCCCCGGTCTTGAGGGCCATCTGGCCGGCGTTGAAGCTCAGGCCACCGGCGGACAGGTCCAGGACCTTGACTTCCATCGGCGTACGGTCAGGGCCGAAGAAGCGCAGCTTGGCCGGGATTTTGACCCGGGCGTGTTGGCGCTGGGCTTCGGATTCATGCACTACGTTGACATTCACGGCGGTGTTCATAGGGGCGATTTCCTAGTTAATTCATTCAAGTCCGGTCAGACCATCGTCAGCAGCACGGCGACAAAAATGCTGCCGGCGGAGAAGGTCATGGTCCGAGACGACCAAGTGTTGAACCACCGTTGAAAGCTGGCGAGATCACGGGTCAGGTGGGTGGGCTGGCGGGTCCAGGACTGTTGATCGAGGCGGAAGAACACGTAGATCTTCACCAGGGCCCCGACGATCTGGTTGTAATAGAGAATCGCCGGGTAGGCAGGGCCGATCCGGTGTCCGGAGCACGACAGCAACAGGGTCAGCAGCAACCGCGTGATGCCGATCCACAGCAGGTACACCAGGATGAACGCGGTGCCGTACTTGAAGCTGGCGATCAGTGCCACGGTCAGGCCCAGCAGCGAGGTCCACATCGACACGCGCTGGTCGAACAGCACCACCGAGGTGAATAGACCCAGACGCTTCATGCCCAGGCCAAGTGCCCGGGAGTTCTGCCGCAGGTTGTTGCCGTACCAGCGGAACATCAGCTTGCGACTGGCCTTGATGAAGCTCTTCTCCGGCGGGTGCTCAACGGTGTTGATCGCCGCATCGGGCACGTAGAACGTGTCGTAGCCCAGGCGCATCAGGCTGAACCAGCTCGATTTGTCATCGCCGGTCAGGAACTTGAAGCGACCCAGGCGCCAGTGTTGCAGCGAGTCGCTTTCCACGTCGGCGATGAAGTCCGGGTTGGTGACCACGGTGGCGCGGAACACCGACATGCGGCCGGTCATGGTCAGCACGCGCTTGGACAAGGCCATGGAGCACATGTTGATGTGACGCTGGGCGAAACGCAGCTTGTGCCATTCGCTCATGATGTAGCCGCCGCGCACTTCGCAGAACTCGTTGGTGGTCAGGCCGCCGACGTTGCCGAACAGCTGGAACCAGGGCACGGTCTTGCGCACGACGCCTTCGGCGAGCACGGTGTCGCCGTCGATCACCGCTACCACGGCGCGGTCGTCCGGCAAGTGGCGGGAGATGGCGCGGAAACCAAAGGCCAGGCCGTCGCGCTTGCCGGTGCCAGGGATGCGCACGAAGTCCAGCTTGACCCGTGCTGGCGGGTTCATGCGGGCCCAGAGGCTCTTGACCAGCAGTTCGTCGGACATTTCCACGATGGAGCAAACCACGGTGGTGGGCAGCCCGCATTCGATGGCCTCGCGAATCACCGAGCCATACACCTGAGCGGTGGTCAGCGCATCGATCCGGAAGCTGGTGACCATCAGGTACACATGGGACGGATCCGCCGCCTTGCCCAGCTTGCGTACCTTGCGGCGCAGGTGCGGGTAGACGATGTACAGGAAGATCATGCCGCGCACGAAATGCGTTGCTCCCATGGAGTAACGCCAGATGCCCACGGCGCCGATCAGGAAGATGAAGTCCTTGGATTCGGAGTCGAACGTGGACGTGGGCAGCGCCATGGCGATGCCCATCAATAAACTCAAGTAAAACAGCCAACCGGCGGCCTGAAGCAGGCCGTGCTTTAGCCTGTGCATAATCTGCATCCGTCTCTATCTCGGGCGGGCCTTGTGGGCGGCCCGATGGGTTAAGGCAGGCGAAAGGCCGGCCGGGGCATGCCCCGGCCGGCAAACAGACTTACCAGCAGATGCCTTCGGTCCGGCCACTCGGGTTGGTGGCCTTGGACATGAAGCCGACCAGGTCGATGACCTGCTTGCCTTCCGGTACGTTCTCGGTCAGCGCGCGGAACTTCTCGTCGCGGTTGCCCAGGATGATGATGTCGGAGCTGTCGATCACCGAGTCGAAGTCGGCGTTGAGCAAGGACGAGACGTGAGGAATCTTCGACTCGATGTAATCCTTGTTCGCACCGTGGACGCGGGCGTATTCGACGTTGCTGTCGTAGATTTTCAGGTCGAAACCCTTGCCGATCAGCATTTCCGCCAGCTCTACCAGCGGGCTTTCACGCAGGTCGTCGGTACCGGCCTTGAAGCTCAGGCCCAGCAGGGCGACTTTGCGCTTGTCGTGGCTGGAAACGATATCGAAGGCGTTCTGCACCTGGGATTCGTTGCTGCGCATCAGAGAGTTGAGCAGCGGCGCTTCCACGTCCAGGGAACCTGCACGGTAGGTCAGGGCGCGAACGTCTTTGGGCAGGCAGGAGCCGCCGAAGGCGAAGCCTGGGCGCATGTAGTACTGGGACAGGTTCAGGGTCTTGTCCTGGCAGACCACGTCCATCACTTCACGGCCATCGACGCCGACGGCCTTGGCGATGTTGCCGATCTCGTTGGCGAAGGTCACCTTGGTGGCGTGCCAGACATTGCAGGTGTACTTGATCATCTCGGCGACGGCGATGTCCTTGCGGATGATCGGCGCATCGAGCTCTTCGTACAGCGATTGCAGAACGTCACCGGAGGCTTTGTCGAACTCACCGATGACGGTCATCGGTGGCAGGTCGTAGTCCTTGATCGCGGTGCTTTCACGCAGGAATTCAGGGTTGACCGCGACGCCGAAATCGACACCGGCTTTTTTGCCGGAGCAGTCTTCCAGAATCGGAATGACCACATTCGCCACGGTGCCTGGCAGCACGGTGCTGCGAACCACGATAGTGTGGCGGGTGGTCTTGTCACGCAGGACAAAACCGATCTCGCGGCACACAGCTTCGATGTAGTTCAGTTCCAGGTCGCCGTTCTTTTTGCTCGGTGTACCGACACAAATCATCGACAGGTCAGTATCGCGAATGGCTTCGGCGAAGTTGGTCGTGCCGCGCAGTCGGCCTGTTTGAATGCCCTGCGCCAATAGCTCGCCAAGACCTGGTTCAACGATTGGCGATTTGCCAGCGTTGATCATGTCGATTTTGTCTTTGGCGACATCTACGCCAACTACATCATGGCCCCGTGCAGACAGGCAACCGGCACATACTGCACCGACGTAACCCAAACCAAATATGCTAATGCGCATCGCATTTCCCTCTGTTTTTCGTGCCACTAAAATGGCCGGAGTTAATAGTGTTCAGCGGTCATAGTGCACTCGGAAGTGTGGAATGCAGGCGCCACAATACCGCGTGCAGGCATACTAAGTTCCGAGTGTCTAAATAAATGCACTCAAGTTGTGCGCAATGTGGCCTAGTTATTATGACCTGCCCTGTTATGCAGCCAGTCCTCGTTGTCGAGAACGCTTGTGCAAAGGTCCTTTACTTCCGATCTCTGGCAAAAAGCCCACAAAATCAGAAGCTTGTGTGCTCGGGTGAGCACGTTGTAGGGGCGCAGCCTTGGCCTTGTAGGGGATAGTAATGGTGCGTTATCTCCTGTCCTTATAAGGGTGAAGCTCAATAGGCGACCGTTTCGCTAAGTTGCCGTGACAACTTGGTTAATCCGTTCGCCATCCTTTGTAAGTTATCTCGTACACGCTCGCCGAGAATCGTTACGGATGGTATGAGCCATGCGATTTCACATAGTTCCGATCCACTCATCGCGATTTTCGAAATTTTTCGAAATATTATCGAAGATGGCACTGCCTTCAATATGATGGCACTTGCCGTTTCGTCCTTTATTAATGGGGAGTTAGGAGGGGTGGATGGTTTTGTGCCACTACCGATGAAAAAAATCGGTGCCACTACGCAAAAAACGTACGAGTGTCGAGTGAAGGAAAAGTTAGCGTAGAAGATGGTCGGTTTATTGGCGCCATAAAGTCGGCAATTCGGGCGGGGGGATAAGATGGCAAATAGGGAGGCCCCCAATCAGGGGGCGGTATAAAGTTTGTGCCTTATTCAGGGGCGTGATCGCGCAGGAAAACCAGTTTGTCCCGGCTCGACTGTTGAGCGTTGAAGCGGTAGCCCTGTACATCGAATTGGCTGAGTGCTGCTGGGTCGTCGATCCGTTCCTGAATCACGAATCGACTCATCAGGCCTCGGGCTTTCTTGGCGTAGAAGCTGATGATTTTGTACTGGCCATTTTTCAGGTCGCGGAATTCGGTATCGATGACGCGCGCTTTCAGTGCGCTGCGCTTGACCGCCGAGAAGTATTCATTGGAAGCCAGGTTCAGCAGTACGTCGTCGCCCTGGTCGGCGAGGGCTTCGTTCAGCCATTCGCTGATGCGCGTGCCCCAGAACGCATAAAGGTCCTTGCCCCGGGCATTGGCCAGCTTCGTGCCCATTTCCAGGCGATAGGGTTGCATCAGGTCCAGTGGCCGCAGCAGGCCATAGAGGCCAGAGAGCATGCGCAGGTGCTGCTGGGCGTAGTCGAAGTCGGCGTCGCCAAAGCTTTGCGCATCGAGGCCTGTGTACACGTCGCCCTTGAAGGCCAGCAGTGCCTGCTTGGCATTGGCCGGGGTGAACGCCGGCGTCCAACTGCCGAATCGCGCGGCATTGAGGCCGCCGATCTTGTCGGAGACGTGCATCAGCTCGCTGATCTGTGCTGGCGAGAGTTCACGCAGTTGCTCGATCAGCGCCTGGGAGTGATCCAGGTACTGCGGCTGGGTAAAACGCTCGGTGGCCGGCGGTGTTTCGTAATCGAGGGTCTTGGCGGGGGATATCACCATCAGCATGAAATCGTCTCCTTGAGGGTGCGGCGATTCTAGGGGGTTGTCCGGGTGGACTCCAGCTATTGGGGTGATAGGTGATGGATGGGCGAGTATTGACGGGCATTTTTGGTGAGGGCGTTGTGGGCGCAAGACTTGCTCGCGATTGCGGCAACTTGATTTCTGAAGGCGCGCGTCTCTGCTATCGCGGGCAAGTCTTGCTCCCACAGCGTCCTCTGGCCACAAGGGTATTGCGCCAGGATCGTCTATGATGCTGCGCGGGTTTCGTTATGGAGACATCCCTTTTGCGTATCGCTCTTCTGTTATCGGCCTGGCTGTTGAGCCTGGCTGCCATTGCCGCGCCCAACGACGTCGCGACCCTGGACCGCAGCACCTGGCCGGAACAGCTCACCAGCCCGACGCTGTTCGACGTGGCCTCGCGGGCCGAGATCCTGATGTTCGCCCGGGTCTTGCTGGACGTCGATGCCATGGACGAAATCGCGCTCAAGCAGTACCTGGGGTTGCGCACGGTCAATATGGTTGCGATCGACGCGCTTCGTGCCCGGCTGTGGCAGCGGCTGCTGGTCAATTACAACTTTGCCCAGCGCAGCTGCGATCAGGACGCGTCCTTCTGTTACCTGGTCGAGGACATGGCGAGCCTGCGCGAAGAGGCGCGCAGGTTCCATCTGGATGACAACTCCTACTACATCAAGTGGGCCGCGCCGAGCCAGATTTTTCATACCCAATATCGCGACGAACTGCTGCGTAAAGCCGCACTTTTTCCGCAAACGAGCAGCGAAGTCGAACGTTTCGGCGATTACGAGCGAAACGGCGACGACATGAACGACCGCCTGTTCCTGCTGACCTTCGACAGCGCCGCCAACGCCGTGCCGGACAACACCCCGTGGCTGGCCGAATACCTGCGCAAGGCGAACATCAATGGCACCTTCTTCGTGCTGGGCAAGGACATCCAAGCGCGGTTGCAAGAGGGGTCGGTCAACAATCTCCAGGCGTTGTATTCGAGACAATGTGTGGGCGTGCAGGGGTGGGAGTTCCGCTCCCACAGCTATTGGCAGGACTGGCAAGACTCGGTCCGACGCAGTGTCGAGCTGGTCAAGGGCAAGCTGCCCGAAAATTACGTACCGCTGTTCCGTCCGCCCCAAGGCCAGCGTCGTGGCGACGCGCAAGCGTTCTTCCGCCAGCAGGGCTTGCAAGTGGCGCTGTGGGACATCGACCCCCAGGACAGCAACAATCGGCTCAAGCCTGAGCAAAGCGCCCAGCGCGTACTGACCCTGATGCTGCTGTGGCGCCACGGGGTGATCAATTTCAATGCCAAGCAGGATGGGGTAAAAACGGCAATGCCCTGGCTCATGGCGCAGACGGCGCAAAGCGGGATCGGTTGGGCGGACTGCCAGGAAGCGTTTCGCTGAAACCTGAAAAGGCCCGGAAACATTGGAGAAAGAGGGAAAACCGGCGCGCAATCATGACAACCGGACTTCCGACTTTAACGGCGCAACGGCGGTACGCCAAGGGTTATTCGTCACTCTGAAAAATAAACTTCAAAAAAGCGTCAAAGTGCTTTTTCCTGTCATGGTTTTTGGAGTATCAAGAAGTCAGACCGCCGAAACCTGCAACACAGGTGGCGTCTTCCAAGACCCAGATTGTGTGCAGTTCACCTGAATCCTCGCGGGTGAATTCGGTGGCTACCTCGAGGCGCAGCACTGTCACGGTATTGCGTCGAATGGCCCCCACATAGGTGACCGAGTATGGATGACCACGGACGTAGCCCTTCCTCCAACCAGCCAATCCTCTATGTACTCGATACCAACGTATTGATCCACGACCCAAACGCCCTGCTGAACTTCGAAGAACACCACGTTGCCATCCCGATGACCGTGCTTGAGGAACTGGACAAACTCAAGGGCGGACACCACAGCGTAGCGGCCGAATGTCGGCAGGCGATCCGCCTGATCGACAAGACCCTGGGTGATGCCTCTCCGGAGGACGTTGAGCTCGGCGTTCCGATCCAGCGCGGCAAAAGTGGTCCCAAGGGCCTGCTTTCGATCCTGATGAGCAAGCGCACCGAACCCAACCTGGTGCTGCCTGAACACCTGAACGACAACATCATCATCAACCAGTTGATCGACCTGCGCGCGCGCGCCCAGGACCAGGCCGTGGTGCTGGTGACCAAAGACATCAACATGCGCCTCAAGGCCCGCGCCTGCGGGATCGCGGCGGAAGACTACAGCACCGACCAGCTGGTCGACGACGTCTCGCTGTTGCCCAATGGCTACCACACCATGACAGGCTCCTTCTGGGACCGTGTGAGCAAGGTCGAGACCCGCCAGGACCACGGCCGCACCTGGCACCAGGTGCAGTTGATCGACAACCTGCCGGCGGTGCACATCAACGAGTTCATCATCGACGAACAAGGCTTCGTCGGCTGGATCAAGGAAATCCAGGTCGACAAACTGCTGATCCTCGACTTGCACCAGGAACCGCTGCTGCACCAGGAAGCCTGGGGCCTCAAGCCTCGTGACATCTACCAGAGCCTGGCCCTGTTCGCCTTGCTCGACCCGGATATCCACCTGGTCAACCTGTCCGGCGCCGCCGGTTCCGGCAAGACCATCCTGGCCCTGGCCGCTGCCATCGAGCAGACCATGGTCAGCAAGCGCTACCGGCGCATCATCGCCACCCGCAGTGTGCAGGGCCTGGACCAGGAAATCGGTTTCCTGCCCGGTACCGAAGCGGAAAAAATGGAGCCGTGGCTGGGGGCGATCACCGACAACCTCGAAGCCTTGCACATGGATGACGAAAGCACCCATGGCAGCGTCGACTACATCCTCAGCAAAGTGCCGTTGCAGTTCAAATCCCTCAACTACATTCGCGGGCGCAGCTTCCAGCAGAGCCTGATCCTGATCGACGAATGCCAGAACCTGACCCCGCACCAGATGAAAACCATCATCACCCGTGCCGGTGCCGGTTCCAAAGTGGTGTGCCTGGGTAACCTGGCGCAGATCGACACCCCTTACCTGTCCGCGACCAGCTCCGGGCTGACCTACCTGACCGAACGCTTCAAGGACTTCCCCAACGGGGTCCACATCACCCTGCAAGGCGTACCGCGCTCGATCCTGGCTGAATACGCCGAATCTCACCTGTAACCCCAGCCAAACCGGGCGACCCTATGGTCGCCCGGTTTTTATGGGTAAACGAAAACCCTGTGCGAGCTTGCTCCCACAGGGGATTTGCAGTTACAGATCCAATAGGGAAGCAGGTGCGACAATCAGCCCTGCCGGAATCTGACCCACGGGTTTACAATCGACACTCCCGATCAGGAGTAACCCTGTGCTGACTCATCTCGATTCCCAAGGTCGCGCCAATATGGTCGACGTGACCGACAAGGCCGTGACGTTCCGTGAAGCCACGGCCGAGGCCTTTGTGCACATGCTGCCCGACACGCTGAAGATGATCGTCAGCGGCGGTCACCCCAAGGGCGATGTGTTCGCCGTCGCACGTATTGCCGGCATCCAGGCTGCCAAGAAAACCAGTGACCTGATTCCGCTCTGCCACCCGCTGCTGCTCACTGGCGTCAAGGTCGAGCTCAATGCCGAAGGTGAGGACCGGGTGCGCATCGTCGCCCGTTGCAAACTGTCGGGGCAGACCGGCGTGGAAATGGAGGCCCTCACCGCCGCCAGTGTCGCGGCACTGACGATCTATGACATGTGCAAGGCCGTCGACCGTGGCATGACCATCGAAGGCGTGCGGGTGCTGGAAAAACTCGGCGGCAAGAGCGGTCACTTCCAGGCGGATGCGTCATGAAAATCACCGTGAAGTTCTTTGCCCGTTACCGTGAAGCGCTTGGCGTGGATTCGGTAAAGGTGGAAGGCGATTTCGCCACGGTCGACGATGTGCGCGTGCTGCTTGCCCAGCGTGACGGGGCCGAGGTGCTGAAGGAACAAAACCTGATGTGCGCGCGCAATGAAGACCTGTGCCAGCTCGACGAACCGCTGGCGGACGGCGATGAAGTGGCGTTCTTTCCCACCGTGACCGGAGGCTGAACCATGGCTATTCGTGTGCAGGTCGAACCGTTCGACGCAGGGGATGAAGTCAACGCGATGCACGCGGCCAATGTCGGCGTGGGTGCGGTGGTGAGTTTTGTCGGCTACGTGCGTGACTTCAATGACGGCCTCGATGTGTCCGGGATGTTCCTGGAGCATTACCCGGGCATGACCGAAAAGGCCCTGGGCAAGATCGCCGTCGAGGCCGAGCAGCGCTGGCCGCTGCTCAAGCTGGAGGTGCTGCACCGTATCGGTGCCCTGGAACCGGGCGAGCCAATTGTCTTCGTCGCAGCGGCCAGTGCCCATCGCCAGGCGGCGTTCGATGCCTGCGCCTTTGTCATGGACTACCTCAAGACCCGAGCGCCGTTCTGGAAGAAAGAAAACACGGTCGACGGTCCGCGCTGGGTCGAAGGGCGGGACAGTGATCATGCGGCGGCGGATCGCTGGAAGCAGTGAGCAGCTTGATGGTCCGCTATCGCGAGCTGGCTCGCTCCCACATTTGATCGGCGTGGCACACGAATGTCGTGTACGACACGGATTCCCCTGCTCGCGAAGGGGCCAGCAACCTCCCATCACATTCCCCTGTTTCCCCAATTGACGGTATGTACATTAAAGTCCAGTATGGACTTATAAGTACATACAAAGTCATCGCCCTACCTTTCTCTGCCAAACCAACAACAACCCGCGAGAGATCGATCATGAAAAAACTCCCCCTCATCACCGGCCTGGCCTTGAGCCTGTTGGCCTCAAGCAGCCTGTTCGCCGCTGAGAAAACCTTGCGCATCGGCATCGAGGCGGCGTACCCGCCCTTTGCTTCCAAGACCTCGGAAGGGAAGATCGAGGGCTTCGACTACGACATTGGCAATGCCCTGTGCGCGCAGATGCAGGTCAAGTGCGAGTGGATCGAAGGTGAGTTCGACGGGCTGATTCCGTCGCTCAAGGTGAAGAAGATCGACCTGGCGCTGTCGTCCATGACCATCACCGAAGAACGCAAGAAATCGGTGGATTTCACCCACAAGTATTACTTCACCTCATCGCGCCTGGTCATGAAGGAAGGGGCGGTGGTCGATGACCAGTACGCCAGCCTCAAGGACAAGACCGTCGGTGTGCAGCGGGCCACCACCACTGACCGCTACGCCACTGAAGTCTTCGAACCCAAGGGTGTGATCGTCAAGCGCTACAGCAACAACGAAGAAATCTACATGGACCTGGCATCCGGTCGCCTAGACGCGATTTTCGCCGACACCATTCCGCTGGAGGACTTCCTGTCGATGCCCCGTGGCAAGGGTTACGCCTTTGTCGGCCCCGAGCTCAAGGACCCAAAATACGTCGGCGAAGGAGCCGGTATCGCGGTGCGCAAGGGCAATACCCAACTGGTGACGGACTTGAACAAGGCCATCGATGGGATTAGGGCCAATGGGGAGTATCAGAAGATTCAGGGCAAATATTTCAAGTCAGACATCTACGGCGATTGATCAATCGCTATCGCGAGCAGGCTCGTTCCCACAGGGGATTTGCGTCGTACACGATGTCTGTGTGCAATGAGATCAAATGTGCGAGCCTGCTCGCGAATGCGTCAGGCCAGGCAACACAAAACCTCAGCCCTTCAACTCCTTCAAATGCTTGTACACCGTCGCCCGCCCCATGTTCAGCACATTGGCCACGTAGTTGGACGCGCTCTTGCCCTTAAACGCGCCCTCGGCATGCAGCGCCAGCACCAGCTCGCGTTTGTGGTCGCGGGTCAGCAGGTTCAGGCTCAATTGACGCTCGCGCATCCAGGCATGCAGGAAGGTGTTGATTCGCTCCTGCCAGTCATCGCGAAACAGTGAATCCGGCTGAGGAATCAACTTGCCGGGCGACAGGAACAGATCCAGCGCGGCCTTGGCATTCTCGAACAGCGAAATATTCAGGTTGATGCACAGCACCGCCAGCGGATGCCCGTCGGCGTCGCGCAGTACGCTGCTGAGGCTGCGAATCTTCTGTCCGTCCCAGTTCAATTTTTCGTAGGGCCCGATGTTACGTTCGCTGACGTCCTCGCTGAGCATGTCTTCCAGGGACGAGTCATCGCCAATTTCACGTTTGGACAGGTTATTGGCAATGTAATCGACTTTCTGGCTGCGCAGGTCGTGCAGTACCACTTCGGCGTGGGGGTAGAACAGCGTGGCGATAGCGTCGGCGATGGTACGGAAATTATCCAGTGCCGGATCGGGGTGAGGGGTGTTCATGGCAGGGCTCCAGGCAGCGTCGGCGCCCCGTGAAGCAGGGGCGCGGGGGAGTGTGCCGCAATCGTGGCGATGCGTCACCTGAGTGGGTTCATCCCAGGCGCCTGGGTGACAGCATGGTGCTGGTCAGGCCGAAACGGGCCAGGGCCTCGGGCAGCGGTTCGCCACGCACCAGCGCCGCGCTGGCTTGGCCCATGGCCGGCGAAGTCTGGATGCCGTAGCCACCCTGGGCCGCGACCCAGTACAGCCCGGGCACCTGAGGATCGAAACCGGACAGCAGGTCACCGTCGGGGACGAAACTGCGCAAGCCGGCCCAGGTGCGGGTCGGGCGGCGGATGGTCAGGGTGGTGGCTTCTTCGATCTGGTAGATGCCCATGGCGATGTCCAGCTCTTCCGGCTGTACGTCATGGGGTTCCACCGGGTCGGCGTTGGCCGGCGAGCCGAGGAACATGCCGGCGTCGGGCTTCATGTAGAAGGATTCGTCCAGGCTCACCAGCATCGGCCAATCATGGATGTCCACACCTTCGGGCCCGGCGAAGATGAAGGCCGCACGCCGTTTGGGCTGCAGCCCCAGCTTCCGGGCGCCGGCCATTTCGGCAATGTGATCGGCCCATGCACCTGCTGCATTGATCAGAAGCGGTGCCGTGAACGTCTGGTTGGCGGTTTTCACCTGCCATAACCCCTGGTCATCGCGGCTCAATTGCTGCACCTCGTTGTGGGTGTGCACTTCACCGCCATTGCGACGAATACCGCGCAGGTAGCCTTGGTGCAACGCATCGGTGTCGATGTCGCAGGCCGTGGGGTCGTAGATCGCCCCGTGGACCTTGTCCCGTCGCAGGATCGGCAACCGCACACAGGCTTCGTCGGCGTTGAGCAGTTGCATCTGCGGCACCGTGGCCTTGGCGCTGAGGTACTGGTTGTTCAACTCGGCCGGGTCACCGGTGAAGTCCACGGTCATTTCGCCCCGCGGGGTCAGCAGCGGGTGCTCGCAGAAACCGGCTGGCGGCGCGTCGAAAAAATTCCGGCTGGCCTGGGTCAGCGCCCGCACCTGAGGGGTGCCGTAGGCGGCGGTATACAACGCCGCCGAGCGTCCGGTGGAATGGTAGGCCGGATGGGATTCGCGTTCGAGCACAATGACCCGGCCGTGGGGCGCCAGCCAGTAACCGGTGGAAGCACCAGCAATGCCGCCGCCGATGATGATGAAATCTGCTGAGGTCATGAAGCTCTCCTGTCGAGCACATTGCTGGGCGTTTCCGAGAACCTGTGGGGGCGAGCCTGCTCGCGATAGCGGTGTGTCAGCCACATATTTTTATCTGATACACCGCTATCGCGAGCAGGCTCGCTCCCACAAGGGGAAATGGGTGTGTCAGTTATGCAACCGGTAAAGCGCATTCGCCAGCGCAACGTCTTCCAGCCCCAGGCCAATGGAACGGAAGAACACATGGCGTTCATAGCTTGGGCGCGCCACCCGTCCGCTGAGCAACTCGGGCAAATCGCCGACAATGCGCGACGCGTCCCAGCCATGCAGTTCGCCGGCCATCAGCATCTCACCGGCCGAGCCCGGGGTGGTCTGACGATAGTCGCAGAACACGTCCATGTCGTTGAGGCTTTGAGGGGGGACTTCATGGGCGCGTGGGGCGTTGGTGCTGATGGAGGTGATCAGCGCCGGTTTGCCCAGGGTCTGCGGGTCGAGTACCGCTTTGGCGGACGAGGTGCAGAGCATCACCACGTCGGCGTCATGCAGCGCGGCTTCAAGGGAGTCGGCGATGTGCAGGCGTGGGTCCAGGCCGGTGATGGAGGCAAGTGCTTGCGCTGACTTGGTCTTCAGGCCTGGTGAATAGAGGCTGATCGCTTGCCAGTCCCGCAGGCCCTTGACGTATTGCACGTGTGCCCGCGCCACGGCACCGCTGCCAATGACCGCCAGGCGCCGGGCGTTGTGCGGGGCGAGGGCATCGACGGCAACAGCCGTGGTGGCAGCGGTGCGGGCGGTGGTCAACTCGGCGGCATCGCACAGCAGCAGCGGCTGGCCGGTCTGCATCGACATCAGCAAGGTCCAGGCGGTCACCAGCGGGCCTTGCTCGCGCACGATGTAGGGCGAGGTCTTGACCCCGTAGACCTGGTCTTCAGCCAGCACCCCGAGGTAGTTGATGAAGTCTCCGGCGCCCTGGGGAAATACCACCAGTTGCTGGGGCGGCTGCACTGCTTGTCCGGCGGCGAGGTCGCGGAACAGCTTGCGCAGGATGTGCGGTACGTCGATTTGCCCGAGCAGTTCTCGGGCCTGGGCTTGGGTGATGACATAAGGCGTGCTGGACATCGTGGACTCCGGAGCGCTTTTATAAACTATTTTGTCTATTATGGACTTTTAGTTTTGTTGGGCAATATCCCGAGGCAAAAAAAGCGCAGCCTGTCTGGCTGCGCTTTTTCTGTGGTGCGCCAGGCATGGCGCGTAGCGCCGTGACTGGCGCTGTTCAGCTCACTATGGTGGTGAGCCGAACGACTTGGAGGTGAAAGTCCTCTACACACCCGGCAAGGGGAAGTGTTAGCCAGAGGCAAGGGTGTCGCGGGTGACTGCGAATCTGAAGGAAGCCTGAGGCAAAATGCTGGCCTGACGAATAGGAAGCGGATGAGGCGGTACAGTGGGGTAAGACGGCCACAATCGTCAAAGCCCGATACTTGCACAGAACGTGTGACGTATATCCGAGAGGCATAAGCAGGAAGGTCGCGCGAATTACCCTGGGAGATCTGCACGCTTGCCAGTGTGCTACCGAGCGTCGAGAGGCGGCGGGATGAGCGTGCAGAAGTCAGCCGAGGCCGTAGTAAGTGACGAATGACTCTGTCACCAAGGGCCGAACAGGTTATGCCGCCAGTAGGCGTCAGAGTCTCGTCGAATGTCCGAAAAGCAGAAATCTCTCCACAAGAGGGCTGTAACCCCAGGCTCTGGACGGAATCCAGGGTTTGCGGCTGGCAGTGCGCAGGCATCGGCGGCGTCTGTGACGTGGACGAACGCGGAGCCGGACACGCTGATGGAGCGGGTGCTTGCACCGGCCAACCTCAGGCGTGCTTATCGACGTGTGGTCAGCAACAAGGGCGCACCGGGTGCCGATGGCATGAAGGTCGATCAACTGGCGGACTACACGAAACAGTATTGGCCGACTCTCAAGGCTCGGTTGCTGGCCGGCGCGTATCACCCGCAAGGTGTGCGCGCTGTTGAAATCCCAAAACCCAAAGGTGGAACACGGCAGTTGGGCATACCCTGTGTCGTGGATCGCCTGATCCAGCAGGCCCTGCTGCAACAGCTCACGCCGATCTTCGACCCTCTGTTCTCGGACTACAGCTACGGTTTTCGTCCGGGTAGAAACGCTCATCAAGCCATTGAAACTGCCCGTGCCCATGTGGTGGTGGGTCACCGCTGGTGCGTGGAACTTGATCTGGAAAAGTTCTTTGACCGGGTCAATCACGATGTATTGATGGCCTACATCGAGCGTCAAATCGAAGACAAGCGTGTGCTCAGACTGATCCGTCGCTATCTCGAAGCGGGAACGATGTCAGGCGGACTCGTCAGCCGACGGCAGGAAGGGACGCCACAAGGCGGCCCGCTCTCGTCGTTGCTGTCGAACATCCTGCTCAACGAACTCGATCGCGAACTGGAACGGCGGGGTCATCGCTTCGTGCGTTATGCCGACGATGCGAACATTTATGTGCGCAGTCGCCGTGCTGGCGAACGAGTGCTGGCCGGGGTTGAGCGCTTCCTGAATCAGCGTTTGAAACTAACGCTGAATCGGGAAAAGAGCCGTGTGGCGCGGCCATGGGTCTGTGATTATTTGGGTTACGGGATGAGCTGGCATAAACAGCCGAATCTGAAAGTAGCAACGATGAGCCTGAATCGCTTGCGTGATCGGCTCAGAGAGCTGCTGCACGGCGCACAGGGTTGCAAGATGGCTACGATCATCGAGCGAATAAATCCGGTACTACGTGGTTGGGCGGGCTATTTCCAGCTTAGCCGAAGCAGAAGGCCACTTGAAGAACTGGACGGCTGGGTGCGGCGCAAGCTTCGCTGCGTCCTCTGGCGTCAATGGAAGTGGCCCTCCACGAGGGCACGCAACCTGATGCGCCTGGGACTCAAAGAGGAGCGGGCCTGCAAATCAGCGTTCAATGGCCGCGGCCCATGGTGGAACTCGGGAGCGTCACATATGAATCAGGCGCTGGCGAAGAAACGATGGGACAACTTCGGCCTGGTCTCGATACTGGACACGATAAACCGACTTAACCGTATAACCTGAACCGCCGTATACGGAACCGTACGTACGGTGGTGTGAGAGGACGGCGGATGTGAATCCGCCTCCTACTCGATGAGAGACGGTTAAGGGCGCTTGCGCTCAACCGGTCGCAACAAATGCGTCGGTGGCATTTCACAACTGATCTTGCGACCCAGCAGCGCCTCGATCGACGGCAACTGATAAGAGTCATCTTCACCAGCGAAGCTGATCGAAACCCCGGCGGCCCCGGCACGACCGGTACGGCCGATGCGGTGCACGTAGTCGTCCGGCACTTCCGGCAGGGTGAAGTTGATCACGTGGCTGATGCCGTCGATGTGGATGCCGCGACCGGCCACGTCAGTGGCGACCAATACACGGATCTTGCCTTCGCGGAAGCCTTCGAGGGTCTTGATGCGCTTGTGTTGCGGCACGTCGCCCGAGAGCTGGGCCGCGTTGACGCCATCGCGCACCAGGCGTTCTTCGATACGCCGCACTTCATCCTTGCGGTTGGCGAACACCATCACCCGTTCCCAACCGTTGTCGTTGACCAGGTTGTAGAGCAGCTTGTACTTGTCGGCACCGGCGACTGCGTAGATGTGTTGCTCGACGTTTTCGCTGGCGACGTTCTCGGCTTCGATCTCGACGATGGCGGGGTCGGTGGTCCACTGCTTGGCCAAGTTCATCACGTCTTCGGTGAAGGTGGCGGAGAACAGCAGGGTCTGGCGTTCGCTTTTCGGTGGGGTCTGGCGAATGATCTGGCGTACTTGGGGGATGAAGCCCATGTCGAGCATGCGGTCGGCTTCGTCCAGGACCATCACTTCGACCATGTCCAGGTGCACGTCGCCGCGCTGGTTGAAGTCCAGCAGGCGGCCCGGCGTGGCGACCAGAATGTCGCAGTGGCGGGCTTCGAGGTGCTTGAGTTGCTTGTCGAAGTCCATGCCGCCCACGAACGTCATGACGTTCAGGCCGGTGTACTTGGTCAGGTCGGCGGCATCCTTGGCGATCTGCACCACCAGCTCGCGGGTCGGCGCGATGATCAGCGCCCGTGGCTCGCCCATGTAGCGTTCCTTGGGCGGCGGGGTCTGGAGCAACTGGGTGATGATGGAGATCAGAAACGCGGCGGTCTTGCCGGTGCCGGTCTGGGCGCGACCGATGGCGTCTTTGCCCGCGAGGGTGAAGCCCAGCACCTGCGCCTGGATCGGCGTGCAATACGGGAAACCCAGGTCCTGGATGGCATGCATCAGTTCCGGGGCGAGCTTGAAGTCGTGGAAGCGGGTCTTGCCTTCCTGGGGTTCTACGACGAAGTCCTCAAGCTTCCAGGCGACGACCGGCGGTTTCGGTGCGCGTTCACGCCGTGGCCTGGGGGCTTCGTTGCGTGACTTTTCCGCTGCCGGGGCGGTGACAGGCTGGGCGGTCGGCGGCGTCACCGACTCTTTTGTCGCGCCTGCAACAGGTGCAGTGCGGCGCGGTTGTTGTGCATCGGTACGGCTCGGGCCGTGGGTCGGCGCAGTGGAGCCAGGCGCGAGTTGCTCGGCCTCGCTTTTACCGAACATCTTCTTGAGTGCTTTGAGCACGGTCATCTCATCGATTGGTTAAGGAATGTACGCCGGCCAGTGTAATGCAAGAAACGGGCGCGGCGTAGTGTGATCGTCAAAGGACCGGTGTGGTGATCAGCCTCATTAGCGCAACCGCTCGGCCAGCCAGGTGCCGATGTCGCGGATCTCTTCGGGTAACACTTCGTGGCCCATTGGGTATTCTTGCCATATCACGGTGACACCATGTTGCGTTAAATACTCTTTCGCGGTTCGGCCCATGGGGTTGAGTACCACTTCGTCGTATTGCCCGTGCAGCGCCAGGACCGGAATGCGTTGCTGGCTGGCCGACAATTGCAGTTCATCGCTGAAAGTCGGTGCATAAGTAGACAGTGCGACCACGCCGCCCAGAGGCCCCTGCCATTTCACGAATGCCGTGTGATAGACCACCGCGCCGCCCTGGGAGAAACCCGCCAAAAAAATTCGCGAGGCGTCTATTCCGCAGGCTCGCTGGGTTTCGATCAAATCGATGACCCGTTGTGCCGAGACTTCGAGTTGCTGTTCGTCAATGGCCCGCGCCGGGCTCAAGGCCCGGATGTCGTACCAACTGGGCATGGCGTAGCCGCCGTTGATCGTAACTGGTTGGGTCGGTGCCTGGGGTAGAACGAAACGTGTGCTGAGCAAACTGTGCTGCAGGATTTCGGCGACCGGCAGGAAATCAAAACGATCGGCGCCCAGGCCGTGGAGCCAGATAACACACGCGTCGGCGGTGCTTTCGGGCTCGAGAATCAGGGGGTCGGTCATGGTTGTGCTCCAAATCTGTGCGGGCGCGCCCAATCAGTGCGTTATTACAGTGCGTGCCCGGTGTCTCAGTTAATTAGATGTCGCAACGTTGAAAGTTTTTGTCTTGACGTGTTTTCCAAGGGCTAAGCGCAGCGGTCTGGTACGGGCTTTGCTATGTGTGTACCTGAGTGATGATTCTTACGCTGTGCGGTAACACTATCAGTTCACCGCTACGCATGGGATATCAGAAATCCGGTGATGAATGTTCGCCAACAGCCGCTACGGGCTTCGCGAACGTGAAGGGCTACAGCCCGTTCGGCCGATTGGTGAGAGATGGGCATGACCACTGTTTACGGACATCCTCATTATTAGACTCATAGCGAAGGTCCAGACGTCGGTTGACCCTAAAAAAAGCCAACAAGGGTCGGCAATGCCCCAAAAGGGTGCGACAGGGCTCGAGCTCCGACACAACAAGAGCAAAACTGGAGGTTTGAATGAAGTTACTGAAATCCACCCTGGCCGTCGTGACTGCAGCAGCAGTACTTGGTGTCAGCGGGTTCGCTCAGGCGGGTGCAACTCTGGATGCCGTGCAGAAGAAAGGTTTTGTGCAATGTGGTGTGAGTGATGGCCTGCCGGGTTTCTCGGTGCCTGATTCGACCGGCAAGATCCTGGGCATCGACGCTGACTTCTGTCGTGCTGTGGCCGCCGCCGTCTTCGGCGACGCGAACAAAGTGAAATTCAGCCAACTGAACGCCAAGGAGCGTTTCACCGCACTGCAGTCTGGTGAAATTGACATCCTGTCGCGCAACACCACCATGACCAGTTCCCGTGACTCGGGCATGGGCCTGAAGTTCCCAGGCTTCATTACTTATTACGACGGCATCGGCTTCCTGGTAAACCAAAAGCTGGGCGTCAAGAGCGCCAAGGAACTGGACGGTGCAACCATCTGCATCCAGGCCGGTACCACCACCGAACTGAACGTTTCCGACTACTTCCGCGGCAACGGCCTTAAATACACCCCGATCACCTTCGACACCTCCGATGAAAGCGCCAAGTCGCTGGAATCTGGCCGTTGCGACGTACTGACCTCCGACAAGTCCCAGCTGTTCGCCCAGCGCAGCAAGCTGGCTTCGCCGAAGGACTATGTGGTTCTGCCGGAAACCATCTCCAAGGAGCCCCTGGGCCCGGTCGTGCGTAATGGCGATGACGAGTGGCTGGCCGTTGTGCGTTGGACTGGCTACGCCATGCTCAATGCTGAAGAAGCCGGCATCACTTCGAAAAACGTCGAGGCTGAAGCCAAGTCCACCAAGAACCCTGATGTGGCTCGTATGCTCGGTGCCGACGGTGAGTACGGCAAGGACCTGAAACTGCCGAAAGACTGGGTCGTGCAGATCGTCAAGCAAGTCGGCAACTACGGTGAAGTGTTCGAGCGCAACCTCGGCAAAGGCACCGCGCTGGAAATCGATCGCGGCTTGAACGCGCTGTGGACCAACGGCGGCATTCAATACGCACCACCAGTGCGCTGATGGTTCTGTCACCCGGTGGGCCAACCACCGGGTGATGTTCTGTTCCATTCTTTGCGGGGCACTTCATGCAAAATTCAATCGGCGCACCTAAGCAGAGGCTCAGCCTCAGCGATCCACGAGTGCGTGCGTGGGTATTTCAGATCGTCACCATCGTGGCGGTTATTTCGCTGGGTTGGTTTCTGTTCGATAACACGCAGACCAACCTCGAGCACCGGGGCATCACTTCCGGTTTCAGCTTCTTGGAGCGTAGTGCCGGTTTCGGCATCGCTCAAACCCTGATCGACTATACCGAGGCGGACAGTTATGCCCGCGTCTTTGTCATCGGGCTGCTCAATACGCTGCTGGTGACATTCATCGGTGTCATCCTGGCGACGATTCTCGGTTTCATCGTCGGTGTGGCCCGACTGTCGAAAAACTGGATCATCGCCAAAGTAGCGACGGTTTATGTGGAGGTTTTCCGCAACATCCCGCCGCTGCTACAGATCCTGTTCTGGTACTTCGCGGTGTTCCTGACCATGCCGGGGCCGCGGGCCGCCCATAACTTCGGCGACGCTTTCTTTGTCAGCAGCCGGGGTTTGAACATGCCGGGCGCGCTGATTGCGGACGGGTACTGGCCGTTTGTGGTCAGCGTCGTGCTGGCCATCGTTGCCGTAGTGCTGATGACGCGCTGGGCGAATAAGCGTTTCGAAGCAACCGGCGAGCCGTTCCACAAATTCTGGGTTGGCCTGGCGCTGTTTCTGGCAATCCCGGCACTGTGCACCCTCATCTTCGGCGCGCCTGTGCGTTGGGAAATGCCGACGCTGCAAGGCTTCAACTTCGTCGGTGGTTGGGTGCTGATCCCGGAATTGCTGGCCTTGACCCTGGCGCTGACGGTGTACACCGCGGCGTTCATCGCCGAAATCGTGCGTTCGGGCATCAAGTCGGTGAGCCATGGTCAGACCGAGGCGGCTCACTCGCTGGGCCTGCGCAACGGGCCGACCCTGCGCAAGGTGATTATCCCGCAAGCCATGCGTGTGATCATCCCACCGCTGACCAGCCAATACCTGAACCTGGCGAAGAACTCTTCGCTGGCGGCCGGTATCGGTTACCCGGAAATGGTTTCGCTGTTTGCCGGCACGGTGTTGAACCAGACCGGCCAGGCCATCGAGGTGATCGCGATCACCATGAGCGTGTACCTGGCGATCAGTATCAGCATTTCCTTGCTGATGAACTGGTACAACAAGCGCATTGCGCTGATCGAGCGGTGAGGAAAAGCGCATGACATCCCATACTTTCAAACCTGATATGCCGCCGCCGAGCAAAGTGTTCGGGCCGGTGGCATGGATGCGCGCGAACATGTTCTCCAGCTGGCTCAATACGCTGCTGACGCTGTTCGCCTTCTACCTGATTTACCTGGTGGTCCCGCCGATCCTCAGTTGGGCGATCCTCGATGCCAACTGGGTCGGCACCACGCAGGCCGACTGCACCAAGGACGGCGCCTGCTGGGTGTTCGTCCAGCAGCGTTTCGGCCAGTTCATGTACGGCTATTACCCGACGGGCCTGCGCTGGCGCGTTGATCTGACCGTGTGGCTGGCCGTGCTCGGTGTTGCGCCGCTGTTCATCTCGCGCTTCCCGCGTAAGGCGGTCTACGGCCTGAGCTTTCTGGTACTGTACCCGATCATCGCCTGGTGCCTGCTGCACGGTGGCGTATTCGGCCTGAAGACCGTGGCAACCAGCCAATGGGGCGGCCTGATGCTGACCCTGGTGATTGCCACCGTCGGTATCGCCGGTGCATTGCCGCTGGGTATCGTCCTGGCCCTGGGTCGGCGCTCGAACATGCCAGCGATTCGCGTCGTCTGCGTGACGTTCATCGAGTTCTGGCGCGGCGTGCCGTTGATCACTGTACTGTTCATGTCGTCGGTGATGCTGCCGCTGTTCCTGCCCGAAGGCATGAACTTCGATAAGCTGCTGCGGGCGCTGATCGGGGTGATCCTGTTCCAGTCGGCCTACGTGGCCGAAGTGGTGCGCGGTGGCCTGCAAGCCATTCCCAAGGGTCAGTACGAAGCGGCTGCGGCAATGGGCCTGGGTTACTGGCGCAGCATGGGCCTGGTGATTTTGCCGCAAGCCCTGAAGCTGGTGATTCCGGGTATCGTCAACACCTTCATTGCATTGTTCAAGGACACGAGCCTGGTGATCATCATCGGTCTGTTCGACCTGCTCAACAGCGTGAAGCAAGCCGCCGCCGACCCGAAATGGCTGGGCATGGCGACTGAAGGCTATGTGTTCGCCGCCCTGGTGTTCTGGATTTTCTGTTTTGGTATGTCCCGCTATTCCATGCATTTGGAACGCAAGCTGGACACTGGCCACAAGCGTTAGGAGTTGACTCATGAGTGAAGCGATCAAACAGCCTGTGAGCCCTGAAGGCATTATTCAGATGCAGGGCGTAAACAAGTGGTACGGCCAGTTCCACGTGTTGAAAGACATCAACCTGAACGTCCAGCAGGGCGAGCGTATCGTGTTGTGCGGCCCGTCGGGCTCCGGCAAGTCCACCACCATCCGCTGCCTCAACCGCCTGGAAGAGCACCAGCAGGGCCGTATCGTGGTCGACGGTGTGGAACTGACCAACGACCTCAAGCAGATCGAAGCGATCCGCCGTGAAGTCGGCATGGTGTTCCAGCACTTCAACCTGTTCCCGCACCTGACCATCCTGCAGAACTGCACCCTGGCGCCGATGTGGGTTCGTAAGATGCCCAAGCGCAAGGCCGAGGAAATCGCCATGCACTACCTGGAGCGCGTGCGCATCCCAGAGCAGGCGCATAAGTACCCGGGCCAACTCTCCGGCGGTCAGCAACAGCGCGTGGCCATCGCCCGTGCGCTGTGCATGAAGCCGAAAATCATGCTGTTCGACGAGCCGACCTCGGCCCTCGACCCGGAAATGGTGAAAGAGGTGCTGGACACCATGATCGGCCTGGCCGAAGACGGCATGACCATGCTCTGCGTGACCCACGAGATGGGTTTTGCCCGCACCGTGGCCAACCGCGTGATCTTCATGGACAAAGGTGAAATCGTCGAACAGGCCGCGCCGAACGACTTCTTCGACAACCCGCAGAATGAGCGTACCAAGCTGTTCCTGAGTCAGATCCTGCATTGATCCGGTCTTAGGCAGTGAAATAAACCCGGACTTGTCCGGGTTTGTTTTTAATGGGCCGCTCAGCAAGCCGTGAGGGTCTCGTGTTCCTTGTGCACCGTCGTTTTGAATTGCCGCAAGTCTGCGTCTTCAGCGAAGGCATGGGCATCGGCAAGCAAATGCGGATAGCGATCAAGCAGGCGCATCAGCAAGATCAACGCCTTGGGTGGCACTACTTCGCCGCGCTCGTAGCGGGAAAACGCATTGTGTCCACCGCCCGATAGCAGCAGTACCGCTTCCTTTTGCGATAGATGCAGTTTGCGCCGGACACGTTTGATCTCTTCGCCGATCATTCGCCTGGCCGCATTGACCAGCTCATCACCCGCGTGGTCGTAGCGGTCCGAGCAGCTTGAATCGAGCTCGACTTCGCCGCACATCTGACATTCCCAGCCAGACAAGTCATCGACCCGGCGTTCCAGTCCCTTGACGCTCATGGTTTCGCCGCGACCTTCGAAATGCAACATGCCCTCCGGGGCACCACAGCTGAAGCATTGCTGGTGTTTCATGAGTTTTCTCCTTGAAGGAAATTACCGGTGGGCCTCCGCTGGGGCGCTACGTCACCTTCAGGTAAATCTCCAGGCCGTGTGAATTGGCGTGGTAGACGTCATGCCAGACTCGATGATCGTCATAGGCGGTCATCGATTTGTAGAACTGTTTTCGCTCAAGCCCATGGATGACCTGCTGCATGTCCGAGACGTTTAAACCGAGCGTCCGAGCAGTGTTCTTCCCAGTGCTGGTGAAAGCTATCCCTTTAAGCCGCCTGACATCCGCCTGTATCGCCACTAAGGCGTAATGGGGTGTGTTCTTTTCCATTGAACGGTGTGCCTTGTCCTTGAAATTACCCATAAAGGGTAATTTTGACCAATCGAAAATGTCGCTCCTTTTCCCTCATATTGACCTTAGGCGGTTGCCGTCCCACAAGAAGCTGACTAATCTGTCAGAAAATTCAGCCCGTGATGACGACCCCGCGCCCAGTGAACCCTATCGCGACTTTTCCGCCGTGCTCGGTGCACAGTTGCGCCAGAGCCTCAACATCATTCCCCGCCATCAACATGTGTTCGACCTGCACGTCGAAATCCTCGAAGCCGTCGAACGCCAAGACCCGGAGCAGGCCAAGGCCCTGTGCCGGCAGTTGATCAATGAACCCTGAAGCAGAGCTTTCCATGTCCCGCGATCCGCTTGACCGCACCCCTTTGACGGCGCCCAAACGCGCCGCCGAACTCGAAGAATTGCTGATCGATGCCGAAGCCGATGACGAGCAGGCCCAGCAGCGCCATCCGTTGGTGCATCGTCCCTGGCTGTTGCTGCTCGGGTTGATCCTGGTGGCGCTGAACTTGCGTCCGGCGTTGTCGAGCATGGCGCCGTTGCTCAGCGAAGTGTCAGCAAACCTCGGCCTGTCGGCGGCCCAGGCCGGTTTGCTGACCACATTGCCTGTGCTTTGCCTGGGCCTGTTCGCGCCGCTGGCACCGGTGCTGGCGCGGCGCTTCGGTGCCGAGCGCGTGGTGCTGGGGATCTTGTTGACGCTGGCGGGTGGGATTGTGTTGCGCAGCGCCTTCGGTCAGGTCGGGCTGTTTGTCGGCAGCATCCTGGCCGGCGCGAGTATCGGTGTGATCGGCGTGCTGCTGCCGGGCATCGTCAAGCGCGACTTCACCAAACAGGCTGGCGCCATGACCGGCGTCTACACCATGGCTTTATGCCTGGGCGCGGCGATGGCGGCCGGGGCGACGGTGCCGCTGAGCGAGCACCTTGGCCACAGCTGGGCCTTGGGGCTGGGGTTCTGGGCGGTCCCGGCGCTGCTGGCCGCGGTGTTCTGGTTACCGCAAGTGGGTGAGAAACACGGTGCCCACCAAGTGGCGTACCGGGTTCGCGGCTTGCTGCGTGATCCCTTGGCCTGGCAAGTGACGTTGTACATGGGGCTGCAATCGTCCCTGGCCTACATCGTCTTTGGCTGGCTGCCGTCGATCCTGATTGGACGTGGCCTGACCCCGACCCAGGCCGGGCTCGTGCTGTCCGGTTCGGTCATCGTGCAGTTGATCAGTTCCCTCGCGGCGCCCTGGTTGGCCACACGCGGCAAGGACCAGCGCCTGGCCATCGTGATCGTCATGCTCATGGTCCTGGGCGGGTTGTTCGGCTGCCTCTACGCTCCGCTCGATGGCTTGTGGGGGTGGGCGATCCTGCTGGGCCTGGGGCAGGGCGGATCATTCAGCCTGGCGCTCACCCTGATCGTGTTGCGCTCGCGGGACGCCCACGTGGCCGCCAACCTGTCCAGCATGGCTCAGGGCTTCGGCTATACGCTGGCGTCGCTGGGGCCGTTCGCGGTGGGTGTGGTCCACGACTTGACCGGCGGTTGGAGCGCCCTGGGCTGGATCTTCGGCCTGGTTGGCCTGGGGGCGATCATTGCGGGCATCGGTGCGGGCCGGGCGTTGTACGTGGGGGTCAGCAGCGAGAGGCTCACAGACCTTCGTTGATATCATTCTCATGGCGAATGACGATAGTCTTCCCGACGGTGGCCGATTATCGTGCAGGCCTACTGAAACATTTTTCGGAGCCTGTCCATGAGTGATGCCCACAACGCCTTGATCTCCCGTTTTTATCAGGCGTTCCAGCGCCTGGACGCCGAAGCCATGAGCGCTTGCTACACCGACGACGTGCTGTTCAGCGACCCGGCGTTCGGCGAACTGCGCGGGCGCGATGCCGGCGATATGTGGCGCATGTTGACGACCCGGGCCAAGGACTTTTCCCTGACCTTCGATAACGTGCACAGCGATGAGCGTACCGGTGGTGCGCATTGGGTGGCGACGTACCTGTTCAGCCAGACCGGCAACATCGTGATCAATGACATTCAGGCGCGCTTCGTTTTTCGCGACGGCAAGATCTGCGAACACCACGACAGCTTCGATCTGTGGCGCTGGTCTCGCCAGGCGCTGGGCACCAAGGGCCTGCTGCTGGGCTGGACACCGCTGGTGCGCAATGCCGTCAGGGCCCAGGCACTCAAGGGGTTGCGGGCGTTCCAGGCCAGTCGCTGATAAGATTGCGGCTTGTCTTTGCCGACCTGTTGAACAGCTTGTGACGACTGCCGACCCTTCTCTCGATCTGCCTGCACAAGGCCCCGCCGAACCGGGCAAACCCTGGTTCGTCTACCTGGTGCGGGCCGCCAACGGCTCGCTGTACTGCGGCATCAGTGATGATCCGGTGCGGCGTTTCGCCAAGCATCAGAGCGGCAAGGGGGCACGCTTCTTCCTGTCCAGCCCAGCAGTGGCTTTGGTGTACACCGAGGCTTGTCGCGACAAGGGCGAGGCCCTGCGCCAGGAGCGACTGATCAAAAAGCTCAAGAAAAGCGCCAAGGAATGCCTGGTGGCCAGTGTGTTGTCGCTACATCAGCCGGGCTGATGGACCTTTATCAGGCCGGTAGGCTGTCCCGGTCAGGCACGCTAAGCTGTAAGACTTCATTCCTGCAGTGGTTAATCTCATGTCAGAGCTGATCCTTCATCATTACCCAACGTCTCCTTTCGCGGAAAAAGCCCGGCTGCTGCTGGGTTTCAAAGGACTGTCCTGGCGTTCGGTGAGCATCCCGCCGATGATGCCCAAGCCTGACCTGACGGCGCTGACGGGTGGCTATCGCAAGACGCCGGTAATGCAGGTCGGCGCGGATATCTATTGCGATACCTCGCTGATGGCCCGCCGCCTGGAGCAGGAAAAAGCCTCGCCGGCGCTGTTCCCCGAAGGCCGGGAAATGCTTGCCGCGTCCTTTGCGGCGTGGGCCGATTCGGTGGTGTTCCAGCATGCGGTGAGTCTGGTGTTCCAGCCTGAATCGGTGGCGGTGCGGTTCGCCAAGCTATCGCCTGAGGCGATCAAGGCGTTCATCAGCGACCGCGCCGGCCTGTTCAGTGGCGGCACGGCCACGCGCCTGACCGCCGAGCAGGCCAAGCACCAATGGCCGACGATCATGGCGCGCCTTGAGCAGCAGTTGCAGCGCGAGGAGGGCGATTTCCTGTTGGGTGATCCGTCGATTGCCGACTTCGCCATGGCCCATCCACTGTGGTTTCTCAAGGGCACTCCGGTCACCTCGCCGCTGGTGGATGCGTATCCGGCTGTTTCGGCATGGCTGGCACGGGTGCTGGGTTTCGGCCATGGCGCGTCGAGCCAGATGAGTGCCGAAGAGGCCTTGGACGTTGCCCGCAACGCTACGCCGGCCGCGCTGCCGGATGAGACATTCGACGAGCCGAACGGGTTCACGGCAGGGCAACAGGTGAGTATCGCCGCGACGGACTATGGCGTTGATCCGGTGGCTGGGGAGTTGATGTTTGCCGGTAGCGAGGAATTGATTCTGCGTCGCGAAGATGCGCGTGGCGGGGTGGTGCACGTGCACTTTCCGCGGCTTGGCTTCCGGATCGAGGCGGTCTGACCTTCCCTAAGGAGGTGGCTGGTCCACCGCTATCGCGAGCAGGCTCGCTCCCACACTGGATCTGCGGTGATCATCGGATTTATGTCCGCCGCGAATCAATGTGGGAGCCTGCTCGCGATTAGGCCTTCAAATCCTGCACCATCCTTGCCGGACAACCTATATCGCGGACAATGCCCTGAGAATATTCTCCGGCTCATACCCACGAATCAACGTGCCGTTCACATCCAGGATCGGAATTCCCCGGCCACCCAGCGCCTCATAAGCCTTGCGCGCCTCGCTGTCCTTCTCGATATCGAACTCGTGAAATGGCACGCCTTTCTCATCCAGGAACCGCCGGGTGGCCTTGCAGTAGCCGCACCAGTCGGTGGCATACAGCACGACGCGGGCGTGGCTGAGAATCTGCTCGGGAACCCTCTGCGAGGGGTTGAACACCCGCTCGATCTTGCCCCAGTTCTGATAGGCCACCACCACCAGCAGAATCAGCAGGAATTTCTTCAGCACCCCACCCAACATCAATTACGACGCTTGAGCTGGTCGGTCAGCGACGTGGGCAGGCCCTTGATGATCAGCGTACCGGCTTCCTCGTCATACTCGATCTTGGAGCCCAGCAGGTGCGCTTCGAAGCTGATGGACAAACCTTCGGCGCGGCCGGTGAAGCGGCGGAATTGGTTGAGGGTGCGTTTATCCGCCGGGATTTCCGGCGACAGTCCGTAGTCCTTGTTGCGGATGTGGTCGTAGAACGCTTTCGGCCGATCTTCGTCGATCAACTCCGACAGTTCCTCCAGACCCATGGGCTCGCCGAGCTTGGCCTGGCTGCTGGCGTAGTCGACCAGGGTCTTGGTTTTTTCCCGGGCATCGTCTTCAGGCAGGTCTTCGCTTTCGACGAAGTCACTGAAGGCCTTGAGCAGGGTGCGGGTCTCGCCGGGGCCGTCGACACCTTCCTGGCAGCCGATGAAGTCACGGAAGTATTCCGAGACCTTCTTGCCGTTCTTGCCCTTGATGAACGAGATGTACTGCTTGGATTGCTTGTTGTTCTGCCATTCCGACACGTTGACTCGCGCCGCCAGGTGCAATTGGCCCAGGTCCAGGTGGCGGGACGGGGTCACGTCCAGCTCATCGGTCACCGCCACGCCTTCACTGTGATGCAGCAGGGCGATGGCCAGGTAATCGGTCATGCCTTGCTGGTAATGGGCGAACAGTACGTGACCGCCCACCGACAGGTTGGACTCTTCCATCAGTTTTTGCAGGTGTTCCACCGCCACCCGACTGAACGCGGTGAAATCCTTGCCACCGTCCAAATACTCCTTCAGCCAGCCGCTGAACGGATGCGCCCCGGACTCGGCATGGAAAAAGCCCCAGGCCTTGCCTTGCTTGGCGTTATAGCTCTCGTTGAGGTCGGCGAGCATGTTCTCGATGGCCGCGGACTCTGCCAGTTCGGAGTCGCGGGCATGGAGCACAGCAGGGGTGCCGTCGGGTTTTTTGTCGATCAGGTGGACGATGCAATGACGGATCGGCATGGATTTCTCGGCTGATGAAAGAGAGGAGGACGCGCGCCCCGAAAAAGGGCCCAGTGTACCGCAATCACTGGTTTTGGAACCCGGCAAAGGCCCTTTCAGACCCGTCCGACAGCCTATATGCATTTTTTTAACGTTTTAGCGCAAGAAAGCTGACCAAATGGGTAGCTAGAAGCGGATATTTCAGAGGCGTTGTGCTAGTTTTGCCCGGTCTTACGCGATGTCACTGCGTTAAGCGTGCATTCAGCATCTGTCAGGTCGAACCAAACCCGGTTTTCGGCATCTATTACCCCGATCCGTCGCGGTGATTGCCGAGGGTGCCTGATCAACAGAGATCGGGCTCGATGGCTGACACTGCACTCTGCAATCCATATGAATTTGATAGGGAAGGAACACTACATGGCTCTTACTAAAGACCAACTGATCGCTGATTTGGCTGAATCTGTAGACGCACCAAAAGCTACCGTGCGTTCGCTGCTGGACCAACTGGGCCAAGTCGTTGCCGATCAGCTGGAAAATGGCGGCGAAATCACTCTGCCAGGTGTTGGCAAGCTGAAAGTCACCGAGCGTCCTGCCCGTACCGGCCGTAACCCTTCGACTGGCGCTGCCATCGAAATCGCTGCCAAGAAAGTGATCAAGCTGGTTGTGGCCAAAGGCCTGACCGACGCGGTCAACAAGTAAGACCGCAGTAAAAAAAAACCGTGCCTCGGAGCGATCCGGGCACGGTTTTTTATTGCCTTGAAAATCACCGGTAGGCGCTGCCGAGCGAAGCGAGGCTACGATCTTTCCCCTGACCGTTGAATCTCAGGCGAAAGATCAAAAGATCGCAGCCTCGCTTCGCTCGGCAGCTCCTACAGTAGAGCCGTATCTTTCTAATCCTTGCGGACCCAGCGCGACTGGCGCCAAGCTTGTTGCTGCGCCTCAGTCTGGAAGGTCCAGGCCACGAAACGACTCTGCTTCTGGCCCTGGGACATCTCCACCACCTGGCTGTGCAGCGCGCCGGCCTTTTTCAGCGCGGTTTGAATCGCTGGCAGGTTCGACGCCTTTGATACCAGGGTGCTGAACCACAGCACTTGCCCGGCCAACTGCGCGCTCTCGCCGATCAGTTGCGTCACGAACCGGGCTTCCCCGCCCTCGCACCACAACTCCGCAGCCTGACCGCCAAAATTCAGCACCGGCAGCTTGCGCTTCGGATCGGCCTTGCCCAATGCCCGCCACTTGCGTTGGCTGCCCTTGGTCGCTTCCTCCAGGGACGCATGGAACGGCGGGTTGCACATCGTCAGGTCGAACCGTTCGCCATCCTCCAACAGGCCCAGGAGGATCTGCTTGCGGTTGGCTTGCTGGCGCAACTGGATGGCCTTGTTCAAGCCATTGGACTGGACGATGGCCTTGGCTGAGGCGATGGCCGTCGGGTCGATCTCCGAGCCGAGGAAGTGCCAGCGGTAGTCGCTGTAACCGATCAGCGGATAGACACAGTTGGCGCCGGTGCCAATGTCCAACACCTTGACTGCCGCCCCGCGGGGGATTTCACCTGCATTGTGGCTGGCGAGCAAATCGGCAAGGAAGTGCACATAGTCCGCCCGACCGGGCACCGGCGGGCACAGGTAGTCGGCCGGGATATCCCAGTGGGCGATGCCATAGAAAGCTTTGAGCAACGCCCGGTTGAACACCCGCACGGCGTCGGGGCTGGCAAAGTCGATGCTTTCCTTGCCATAGGGGTTGATGATCACGAACTTGGCCAATTCAGGCGTGGACTTGATCAACGCGGGGAAGTCGTAGCGGCCCTGGTGACGGTTACGCGGGTGCAGGCTGGCCTTCTCCCGCGGCGCCACGGGTTTGGCCTCGACGGCGGGCTTGGGCTTCTGGCGGGTAGGTTTTGGTGCGCGAGGGGCGGTCATGGGCGGGTCGATTCGGGGGTGGCTCAAAAAGTGGCGGGCATTGTCCCACATCCGGCCCGGTCTTGATGGTAGCGCGGATCAAATTGTGGGAGCGGGCTTGCTCGCGAAGGCGTCGGTACATTCAAAGCAGAGGTAAGCTGACCCACTGCTTTCGCGAGCAAGCCCGCTCCCACAAGGAATGTTCATTGTCTGCTAGAAAATGGCGGGCATAAAAAAGGAGGTCCAACGGGACCTCCCTTTTCATTGCGAACCGCCGTTACAGGCTGGAGATCCGCCCATGCTGCTCGGCCAGCTTGCCCAAGGCCTGTTCCGCCTCGGCCAGTTTGGCCCGTTCCTTCTCGATGACTTCGGCTGGCGCCTTGTCAACGAAGCCGGCGTTGGACAGCTTGCCGCCGACCCGCTGTACTTCGCCTTTGAGGCGCAGGATTTCCTTGTCCAGGCGCGCCAGTTCCGCGGCCTTGTCGATCAGGCCCGCCATCGGCACCAGCACTTCCATCTCGCCGACCAGGGCGGTGGCCGACAGCGGCGCCTCTTCGCCGGTTGCCAGGACCGTCACCGACTCGAGCTTCGCCAGTTTCTTGAGCAGCGCCTCGTTTTCGTTGAGGCGGCGCAGGTCTTCGGCGCTGGCGTTCTTCAGGAACAGGGCCAGTGGCTTGCCCGGGCCGATGTTCATTTCGGCGCGGATGTTACGCAGGCCAAGCATGAAGGTCTTGAGCCACTCGATGTCGTCTTCGGCCGCCGAATCGATGCGGGTTTCGTTGGCCACCGGCCAAGGTTGCAGCATGATCGTCTTGCCTTGGGCGCCTGCCAGCGGTGCGATGCGCTGCCAGATTTCCTCGGTGATGAACGGCATGAACGGATGCGCCAGGCGCAGGGCCACTTCCAGCACGCGCACCAGGGTGCGACGGGTGCCGCGCTGGCGTTCGACCGGTGCGTTTTCGTCCCACAGCACAGGCTTGGACAGCTCCAGGTACCAGTCGCAATACTGGTTCCAGATGAACTCGTACAAGGCTTGCGCGGCCAGGTCGAAACGGAACTGATCGAGCTGGCGAGTTACCTCGGCCTCGGTGCGTTGCAACTGGGAAATGATCCAGCGATCGGCCAGGGTCAGCTCAAAGGTTTCGCCGTTCTGGCCGCAGTCTTCGCCTTTGTCCAGCACGTAGCGCGCGGCGTTCCAGATCTTGTTGCAGAAGTTGCGATAGCCTTCGACGCGACCCATGTCGAACTTGATGTCGCGACCGGTGGACGCCAGCGAGCAGAAGGTGAAGCGCAGGGCGTCGGTGCCGTAGCTGGCGATGCCCTCGGCGAATTCTTCGCGGGTGGCCTTCTCGATCTTCTTCGCCAGTTTCGGCTGCATCAGGCCGGAGGTGCGTTTCTGTACCAGGGTTTCCAGGTCGATGCCGTCGATGATGTCCAGCGGGTCGAGGACGTTGCCCTTGGACTTGGACATCTTCTGGCCCTGGCCGTCGCGCACCAGGCCGTGGACGTAGACGGTCTTGAACGGCACTTGCGGCGTGCCGTCTTCGTTCTTCATCAGGTGCATGGTCATCATGATCATCCGGGCGACCCAGAAGAAAATGATATCGAAGCCGGTGACCAGCACGTCAGTGGAGTGGAATTTCTTCAGGAACTCGGTCTGCTGCGGCCAGCCCAGTGTCGAGAAGGTCCACAGGCCCGAGCTGAACCAGGTGTCGAGAACGTCGTTGTCCTGCGCCAGGGCAACGTCCGGGCCGAGGTTGTGCTTGGCGCGGACTTCGGCTTCATCACGGCCGACATAGACCTTGCCCGACTCGTCGTACCAGGCCGGGATGCGATGGCCCCACCACAGTTGACGGCTGATGCACCAATCCTGGATGTCGCGCATCCACGAGAAGTACATGTTTTCGTATTGCTTGGGCACGAACTGGATGCGGCCGTCTTCCACGGCGGCAATCGCGGGCTCGGCCAGCGGCTTGGTGGACACGTACCACTGGTCGGTCAACCACGGTTCGATGATGGTGCCGGAGCGGTCGCCTTTCGGGACTTTCAGGGCGTGATCGTCGACGCTGACCAGCAGGCCGGCGGCTTCGAACGCCGCGACGATCTGCTTGCGTGCTTCGAAGCGGTCCAGGCCGGCGTATTCGGCCGGGAGCTGACCATCGATGCTTTCGTTCAGGGTGCCGTCGAGGTTGAACACCTGGGCCGCCGGCAACACGTTGGCGTGCTTGTCGAAGATGTTCAGCAGCGGCAGGTTGTGGCGCTTGCCGACTTCGTAGTCGTTGAAATCGTGGGCCGGGGTGATTTTCACGCAGCCGGTGCCGAATTCAGGGTCGCAGTAATCATCGCCGATGATCGGGATGCGACGACCAACCAGCGGCAACTCGACGAACTTGCCGATCAGCGCCTGGTAGCGTTCATCGTTCGGGTTCACCGCCACGGCGGAGTCGCCCAGCATGGTTTCCGGACGCGTAGTGGCAACGATCAGGTAATCCTTGCCTTCGGCGGTCTTGGCGCCGTCGGCCAGGGGGTATTTCAGGTTCCACAGGAAACCTTTCTCGTCGTGGTTCTCCACTTCGAGGTCGGAAATGGCCGTGTGCAACTTGGTGTCCCAGTTGACCAGGCGCTTGCCGCGGTAGATCAGTCCGTCTTCATGCAGGCGCACGAAGGCTTCCTTCACCGCCTCCGAAAGACCGTCGTCCATGGTGAAGCGCTCGCGGCTCCAGTCCACGGACGAGCCGAGGCGACGGATCTGGCGGCTGATGTTGCCACCGGACTCGTCTTTCCACTCCCACACTTTCTCGAGGAATTTCTCGCGACCCAGGTCATGGCGACTCTGGCCCTGGGCTTCGAGGCGACGTTCCACCAGCATCTGCGTGGCAATACCGGCGTGGTCGGTGCCCGGTTGCCACAAGGTGTTGCGACCTTGCATGCGCCGGAAACGGATCAGCGCGTCCATGATCGCGTTGTTGAAACCGTGGCCCATGTGCAGGCTGCCGGTGACGTTCGGCGGCGGGATCATGATGGTGTAGGAATCGCCCGCGCCTTGCGGAGCGAAATAATTCTCGGACTCCCAGGTGTTGTACCAGGAAGTTTCAATGGCGTGCGGCTGGTAGGTCTTATCCATGCGCGGCGGGACCCTATTGGCATTTATTCAGGAAAAGCCGGGAAGTATAACGGGGCGTGGGGCGCAGGGCGAGTCAGTACGCAGTGAGTGCGTATTAACATGCGTAACAAATCCCTGTGGCGAGGGCGCTTGCTCGCGCTGGGCTCTGTAGGCGCTGGCGGAGCCTGCGATCTTTTGATCGTGATCTTTTCGGTTTTCGCTTAGGACTCAATTGTCCGGGACAAGATCGCAGCCTCGTTGCACTCGACAGCTCCTACAGCGCGCCCGGCGCGAGCAAGCGCCCTCGCCACTAAACATATATAAACCGGGTTATTCGTACTGACTGAGCAGCCGTTCCATCCGCGCATCCAGCCGACGCTTGATCTCGGTCTCGATGTGCGGGGCGAAGTCGTCGATGACGTCTTGCATGATCAACTGCGCCGCAGCGCGCAGTTCGCGGTCCAGGTGCAGCAGGGCATCGGGGCCCTTGGCTTCGGTCTTGGCCGCCGGCTTGGGTTCGGGCTGGCCGTTGATCGGTTCGAACAGCAGGGGGATCTGTTCGTCATGCGCCGGCTCGTGCGCGACCGTGTCGGTCAGCAGTGGCGGTTGCAGGTTGTCGTCGCCGAGCAGTTGGCGGATCGACTCGAGGTCGTCCAGCAGGTGCGCGGGCTTTTGTGGCGGTTTTGGAGTGTCCATCGTAGGGCTCAGAGTCGCTGTAAACGGTGGTCTTGCAGAGGATAGCCCTGTTCGCGGTAGAAGCGGAAACTCTCCCGCGCGGCTTGCCGGATGGCCGGGTCTTCGACCACCACTTCCGCCACACGGGCGAAGCGCTGGGCAAAGGTCGGTACTTTCAGGTCGAGGTTGACCAGCAGGTCCTGGTGCTGGCCGCAGTCATCCCCCAGCCCCAGTACGATCAACCCTTCGGGTTCGCTCTCGGCTGGGCCGTGGGGCACGAAGCTCTCGCCCTTGAAAGCCCACAGGCGTGTGTCCAGGTCCTCGCGCTGGGCGGCATCGCTGCAATGCAGGTAGATGCGGTGCCCCATGCGCCAGGCCTTTTCAACGAGCTTGCAGGCGAAATCCAGCCGCGCCGATGGATCGGCGCTGGGCAGGATATAGAAATCGACTTTGGTCATTGCGGTTCCTGAGCCGCCGATGACGTCACCCCGGGGGCGACGCCAGCGACGGTCATTGGTGTCAGGCCTTGGCGCGGTCCAGCAGGTACTGGGTCAGCAGGGGCACCGGACGACCGGTGGCGCCCTTGTCCTTGCCGCCGCTGGTCCACGCTGTGCCGGCGATGTCCAGGTGCGCCCAGTTCAGGTTCTTGGTAAAGCGCGACAGGAAGCAGGCTGCGGTGATGGTCCCGGCTTTCGGGCCACCGATGTTGGCGATGTCGGCGAACGGGCTGTCCAGTTGTTCCTGGTACTCGTCGAACAGTGGCAACTGCCAGGCGCGGTCGTCGGCCTGTTGGCCGGCGCTGAGCAGTTGGCCGATCAGCTCGTCGTTGTTGCCCAGCAGGCCCGAGGTGTGGGAGCCGAGGGCGACGATGCAGGCGCCGGTCAGGGTTGCGATGTCGATCACCGCCTGCGGCTTGAAGCGCTCGGAATAGGTGAGGGCGTCACACAGCACCAGGCGGCCTTCGGCGTCGGTGTTGAGGATTTCCACGGTCTGACCGCTCATGGTGGTGACGATGTCACCCGGACGCGAGGCCATGCCGCTGGGCATGTTCTCGGCGCAGGCCAGGATGCACACCAGGTTGATCGGCAGTTGCAGTTCGAGCACGGCGCGCAGGGTGCCGAACACGCTCGCGGCGCCGCCCATGTCGTACTTCATCTCATCCATGCCAGCCCCCGGCTTGAGGCTGATGCCGCCGGTGTCGAAGGTGATGCCCTTGCCGACCAGTGCGTACGGCTTCTCGGATTTCTTGCCGCCGTTGTATTGCATCACGATCAGGCGTGGCGGCTGGGCGCTGCCCTGGCCGACGGAATAGAACGAACCCATGCCCAGGTCCTTGATCTTCTTCTCGTCGAAGACTTCGACCTTCAGGCCCTTGAACTCCTTGCCCAGTGCCTTGGCTTGCTCGCCGAGGAACGTCGGGTGGCAGATGTTCGGCGGCAGGTTGCCCAGGTCGCGGGTGAACGCCATGCCGTTGGCAATCGCGGTGGCGTGGGTCACGGCACGCTGGACTTCAGCCTGGGCCGCCTTGATGGTCAGCAGGGTGATTTTTTTCAGGGCGCGGGGTTCGACTTTCTGGCTCTTGAACTGGTCGAACTGGTATTCGCCGTCTACCAGGGTTTCGGCCAACAAGCGGTTCTTGCCGTAGCTGTCGCGGCCCTTGATCACCAACTCGTCCAACGCCAGGGCGGCCTCCGCGCCGCCAAGGCCCTTGAGGGTGCTCAGCACGCCGGCAATGATTTTACGCAATGGACGATCGCCCAGTTCAGCGTCCTTGCCCACGCCCACCAGCAGTACGCGTTCGGCCTTGAGGTTGGGCAGGTTGTGCAGCAACAGGCTCTGGCCGACCTTGCCGGCCAGGTCGCCGCGCTTGAGCACGGCGCTGATGGCCCCGCCGCTCAGGGTGTCGAGCTGGGTGGCGACCACGCCGAGCTTGCGGTTTTCACCGACGGCGACTACCAGTGTGGCGGTTTTCAACGTTTCTGGGCTGACGCTTTTTACAACCAGTTCCATGTCCGGATCCCTGAGTCAATGGTCAAGAGGCCAGGCGCCGAGACAGTGGCGCGCTGAGCAGCTGTCTTCTATATAAGAGAGGCGCCGGTAGGTGCCGGCGACAAAGGCCGCAGTTTGAACCCCGGCGGCCGAGCCTGACAACCCTGGTAGCGGTTAACTTTTTGACTGTGAAGCGTCTGCTTAAAGCGTGCGCAGTGACAGGCGCCTCCAATCACAGGATAATGCGGCTCTTTTTTGCGCGGCTCGCTGCATGAGCTGGCTCGATACGTTTCTTGTTTGGCCGCCTTAGCCTGACAATCCTGGAGTGTCTGGTTTGATCGTCTTCCGTTATTTATCCCGTGAAGTCCTGCTGACCCTGAGCGCCGTCAGCGCCGTGCTGCTGGTCATCATCATGAGCGGGCGCTTCATCAAATACCTCGCCCAGGCGGCCTCCGGCGCCCTGGACCCGGGCTCGCTGTTCCTGATCATGGGGTTCCGTCTGCCGGGCTTCTTGCAGTTGATCCTGCCGCTGGGGTTGTTCCTCGGCATCCTGCTGGCGTACGGGCGCTTGTACCTGGACAGCGAAATGACCGTGCTGTCGGCCACCGGCATGAGCCAGCAACGCCTGTTTCGCATGACGCTGTTCCCGGCCACGTTAGTGGCTCTGGTGGTGGCCTGGCTGAGCCTGAGCCTTGCCCCTCTGGGCGCCAATCAGTTCCAACTGCTGATCAACCAGCAGGACGCCATGACCGAGTTCGACACGCTGGTGCCAGGGCGTTTCCAGGCCCTGCGCGACGGTACGCGCGTGACCTACACCGAACAGCTCTCGGAGGACCGGATCGACTTGGGCGGCGTCTTCATTACACAAAAGAACCTGTCTGCGGATACCAAGAAGGACCGTGGCATTTCCGTGCTGGTGGCCGAGAAGGGCCGGCAGGAAATCAACCCCGACGGCAACCGCTACCTGATCCTGGAAAACGGCTATCGCTATGATGGCAAGCCGGGGCAGGCCGATTACCGGGCCATCAAGTACGACATCTATGGCGTGCTGTTGCCCAAACCCGAGGTCAGCGACGAAGTCACTGACCGCGACGCGATGCCCACCGCCAGCCTGCTGGGCAACAACGACATTCGTGCCCGTACCGAGCTGCAATGGCGCCTGTCCTTGCCGTTGCTGGTGTTCATCGTGACCCTCATGGCGGTCCCACTGTCGCGGGTCAACCCGCGCCAGGGGCGTTTCCTCAAGCTGCTGCCGGCGATTCTTCTATATATGGCTTACCTGACCATCCTGATTTCCGCCCGCAGTGCATTGGAGAAAGGCAAGATCCCGCCAGCCCTGGGGCTGTGGTGGGTGCACTCGATTTTCCTGGCTATCGGCCTGGGGTTGCTCTATTGGGAGCCGCTACGCCTGAAGCTGGCCAGTCGTCGCAGCGCGCTGGAGGTGGCCCGTGGTTAAACTCGATCGCTACATCGGCAGCAGTGTGTTCATGGCGATCCTTGCGGTGCTGGGGATCATCCTCGGCCTGGCGACCTTGTTTGCCTTCATCGATGAAATGGGCGACGTCAGCGACACCTACACGCTGATGGACGTGGCGAGCTACGTGCTGCTGACGGCGCCACGGCGCTTGTACGACATGCTGCCGATGGCCGCGCTGATCGGTTGCCTGATCGGCCTGGGCAGCCTGGCCAGCAACAGCGAGCTGACCATCATGCGCGCCGCCGGCGTGTCCATTGGTCGGATCGTCTGGGCGGTGATGAAGCCCATGCTGGTGTTGATGCTGGTAGGTGTGTTGATCGGCGAATACATCGCGCCAGCCACCGAAAATACCGCCCAGGCCAACCGTTCCCTGGCCCAGGGTGGTGGCGACGCGCAAAGCGCCAAGCATGGCCTGTGGCACCGTCAGGGCGACGAGTTCATTCACATCAACTCGGTCCAACCCAACGGCATTCTGTACGGCGTGACCCGTTATCGCTTCGACGACCAGCGGCACATGCTGTCGTCGAGCTTCGCCAAGCGCGCCAAATTTGCCGAGGATCACTGGCAACTGAATGATGTCACCACCACCGTGTTCCATGACAACCGCACCGAGGTGGTCGCCGCCCCGCAGGAGCGCTGGGACGTGTCGATCAGCCCGCAGTTGCTCAGCACCGTGGTGATGGCACCTGAATCCCTGTCGATTACCGGTTTGTGGGGGTATATCCACTACCTGGCGGACCAGGGCTTGAATAACGGCCGCTACTGGCTGGCTTTTTGGGTCAAGGTGTTGCAACCCTTGGTCACCGCCGCCCTGGTGTTGATGGCGATTTCCTTCATTTTCGGTCCGCTGCGTTCGGTGACCCTGGGTCAGCGGGTGTTTACCGGCGTGCTGGTGGGCTTCACTTTCCGCATTGTCCAGGACTTGCTGGGGCCGTCGAGCCTGGTGTTCGGCTTCTCGCCGCTGTTTGCGGTGCTGGTGCCGGCCGGTGTCTGCGCGTTGTCCGGGCTTTGGCTGATGCGTCGGGCCGGTTGATTTCAGAAATCGAGGGGGCTGTTTCGCGAGCAAGCTTTGCTCCCACTTGCGCGGTGTATCAGGTACAATTCCCGGCTATTTTTCGGCGGGCTATGCCTGCAGCCTTTTTGAGTGTTGATCCGTGAGTGATTTGAGTCATATCCGCAATTTCTCCATCATCGCCCACATTGACCATGGCAAGTCGACGCTGGCCGATCGCTTCATCCAGATGTGCGGCGGTCTGGCCGAGCGTGAAATGGAAGCCCAGGTCCTGGATTCCATGGATCTCGAGCGTGAGCGCGGGATCACCATCAAGGCCCACAGCGTTACCCTTTACTACAAGGCCGGTGACGGCATCACCTATCAGCTGAACTTCATCGACACCCCAGGCCACGTCGACTTCACCTATGAAGTCAGCCGGTCGCTGGCGGCCTGCGAGGGTGCGCTGCTGGTGGTCGATGCTGGCCAGGGCGTCGAAGCCCAGTCGGTTGCCAACTGCTACACGGCCATCGAGCAGGGCCTGGAAGTCATGCCGGTGCTGAACAAGATCGACCTGCCCCAGGCCGATCCGGACCGCGTGAAGGAAGAAATCGAGAAAATCATCGGCATTGACGCCACCGACGCGGTTACTTGCAGTGCCAAGACCGGCCTGGGCGTGGCCGAAGTGCTCGAGCGCCTGGTGCGCACCATTCCCGCGCCGACCGGCAACATCGAAGATCCGCTGCAAGCGTTGATCATCGACTCCTGGTTCGACAACTACCTGGGCGTGGTTTCCCTGGTTCGCGTGCGCCATGGCCGCGTGAAGAAGGGCGACAAGATCCTGGTCAAGTCCACCGGCAAGATCCACCTGGTGGACAGCGTCGGTGTATTCAACCCGAAACACACCGCCACCGTAGACCTGAAAGCCGGTGAAGTGGGCTTCATCATCGCCGGCATCAAGGACATCCACGGGGCGCCGGTTGGCGACACCCTGACCTTGAGTTCCACCCCCGACGTCGATGTACTGCCAGGTTTCAAACGCATCCAGCCGCAGGTCTATGCCGGCCTGTTCCCGGTCAGCTCCGACGATTTCGAGGATTTTCGCGAAGCCCTGCAAAAGCTGACCCTGAACGACTCGTCCCTGCAATACACCCCGGAAAGCTCCGATGCCCTGGGCTTCGGCTTCCGCTGCGGGTTCCTGGGCATGTTGCACATGGAAATCATCCAGGAGCGCCTGGAGCGCGAGTACGACCTGGACCTGATCACCACGGCACCGACGGTTATCTTCGAACTGTTGCTCAAAAATGGCGAAACCCTCTACGTCGACAACCCGTCCAAGTTGCCGGACCTGTCGGCCATCGAGGACATGCGCGAGCCGATCGTGCGGGCCAACATCCTTGTGCCTCAGGAACACCTGGGTAACGTCATTACCCTGTGCATCGAGAAGCGCGGTGTGCAGCACGACATGCTGTTCCTCGGCACGCAGGTCCAGGTGACCTACGACCTGCCGATGAACGAAGTGGTGCTGGACTTCTTCGACCGGCTTAAATCCACCAGTCGCGGCTATGCTTCGCTGGACTATCATTTCGATCGTTACCAATCGGCTAATCTGGTGAAGCTGGATGTGCTGATCAACGGTGAGAAAGTCGATGCCCTGGCCTTGATCGTGCACCGTGACAACGCGCACTACAAAGGTCGTGCATTGACCGAGAAGATGAAGGAACTGATTCCGCGGCAGATGTTCGATGTGGCAATCCAGGCCGCCATTGGCGGGCAGATTGTGGCGCGTACAACCGTCAAGGCGCTCAGAAAGAACGTATTGGCCAAATGCTACGGTGGCGACGTCAGCCGTAAGCGCAAGCTGTTGGAAAAGCAGAAGGCCGGTAAAAAACGCATGAAGCAGGTCGGTAACGTGGAAATTCCACAGGAAGCCTTCCTTGCGGTGCTCAGGTTGGATAGTTAGGTCCTATGTCGCTAAATTTCCCGCTGTTGCTGGTTATCGCCGTGTTTGTCTGCGGCCTGTTGGCGTTGCTTGATCTGTTGTTCCTGGCGCCTCGGCGCCGGGCGGCCATCGCCTCTTATCAGGGCAGCGTCAGCCAGCCTGATGGTATGGTGGTCGAAAAACTCAACAAGGAACCGCTGCTGGTCGAATACGGCAAGTCGTTCTTTCCGGTGCTGTTCATCGTGCTGGTGCTGCGTTCGTTCCTGGTGGAACCGTTCCAGATCCCGTCTGGCTCGATGAAGCCGACCCTGGACGTGGGCGACTTCATCCTGGTGAACAAGTTCTCCTACGGGATCCGCCTGCCGGTGATCGACAAGAAGGTCATCGAGGTGGGTGACCCGCAACGCGGCGATGTTATGGTGTTCCGCTTCCCGAGCGACCCGAGCGTCAACTACATCAAGCGTGTCGTCGGCTTGCCGGGCGACACGGTCCGCTACACCGCCGACAAGCGCCTGTTCGTCAATGGCGAATCGGTGGCTGAACAGCTGATCGGCTCCGAGCCGGGCACATTGGGCAGTGCCGAGTTCTACCAGGAAAAACTCGGCGAGGCCGAGCACCTGATCCGCAAGGAAATGAGCCGCTACCGCGCTGCACCGGACCATTCGTGGACCGTGCCGGCGGGGCACTACTTCATGATGGGCGACAACCGCGACAACTCCAACGACAGCCGGTACTGGGATGATCCGAACATTCCCAAGGACCTGCTGGGCATGGTCCCGGACCGGAACATCGTCGGCAAGGCCTTTGCGGTCTGGATGAGCTGGCCGGAACCCAAACTCAGTCACCTGCCGAATTTCTCGCGGGTTGGCCTGATCAAGTAATCACACACGGCGCTGTTGAACACAGCGCCGAATGCTTTTCTGGAGCCTGCACAAGGTTGCCCGAAGGCATGAAGCCAACGATAGTCAGGACGTATTTTTGAACACAGCGTTAATTGTCCCAAGCCAACGGCACCTTGCTGCCGCGGCGGTGGAATCCAGCCACGAACTCAGCGTGGGTAAACCGTGAGCGTTTCTCTAAGCCGTCTCGAGCGTCAGCTCGGTTACACCTTCAAGGACCAGGACCTGATGCTCCTGGCCCTCACTCACCGCAGTTTTGCCGGGCGCAACAACGAGCGCCTCGAATTCCTCGGTGATGCCATCCTCAATTTTGTGGCCGGTGAGGCGCTGTTCGAGCGTTTTCCGCTGGCCCGCGAAGGCCAGTTGTCGCGTTTACGCGCGCGCCTGGTAAAAGGTGAGACCCTGGCGGTACTGGCCCGTGGTTTCGACCTGGGCGACTACCTGCGCCTGGGCTCCGGTGAGCTGAAAAGCGGCGGTTTCCGTCGCGAGTCGATTCTGGCCGATGCCCTGGAGGCGTTGATTGGCGCGATCTACCTGGATGCGGGTATGGAAATGGCGCGCGAACGCGTGCTGGCCTGGCTGACCTCCGAGATCGACAGCCTCACGTTGGTGGACACCAACAAGGACCCCAAGACCCGTTTGCAGGAATTCCTGCAATCACGCAGTTGCGAGTTGCCGCGCTACGAAGTCGTGGATATCCAGGGTGAGCCGCATTGCCGTACCTTCTTCGTGGAATGCGAAGTTGTCCTATTGAACGAAAAAAGCCGGGGTCAGGGTGTGAGTCGTCGTATTGCCGAACAGGTAGCGGCCGCCGCAGCACTGATTGCCCTGGGTGTGGAGAATGGCAATGACTGATACAACCGTCACCCGCTGCGGCTATGTCGCCATTGTCGGTCGGCCGAACGTGGGCAAGTCCACGCTGCTGAACCACATCCTGGGCCAGAAGCTGGCGATCACCTCGCGCAAACCCCAGACCACCCGCCACAACATGCTGGGCATCAAGACCGAAGGCGCCGTGCAGGCGATCTACGTCGACACCCCGGGTATGCACAAGGGCGGCGAAAAGGCCCTGAACCGCTATATGAACAAGACTGCCTCGGCGGCGTTGAAAGACGTCGACGTGGTGATCTTCGTGGTCGACCGCACCAAGTGGACCGAAGAAGACCAGATGGTCCTCGAACGCGTTCAGTACGTGACAGGTCCCTTGATCGTGGCGCTGAACAAGACCGATCGCATCGAAGACAAGGCTGAACTGATGCCGCACCTGACCTGGTTGCAGGAACAGTTGCCGAACGCCCAGATCATCCCGATCTCTGCCCAACACGGCCATAACCTCGACGCGCTGGAGCGGGTGATTGCCGAACACCTGCCAGAAAACGATCATTTCTTCCCCGAAGACCAGATCACCGACCGCAGCAGCCGTTTCCTCGCCGCCGAACTGGTGCGCGAGAAAATCATGCGCCAGATGGGGGCCGAGCTGCCGTACCAGATCACGGTCGAGATCGAAGAGTTCAAGCAACAGGGCAAGACCCTGCACATCCATGCGTTGATTCTCGTTGAACGTGACGGCCAGAAGAAAATCATCATTGGCGACAAGGGCGAGCGCATCAAGCGCATCGGCACCGAGGCGCGCAAGGACATGGAACTGCTGTTCGACTCCAAGATCATGCTCAACCTGTGGGTCAAAGTGAAGGGCGGCTGGTCCGACGACGAGCGGGCGTTGCGTTCGTTGGGTTACGGCGACCTGTAATCGTTTACTTGAGTGCATGAATTCCACTGTGGGAGCGAGCCTGCTCGCGATAGCGGTCTGTCAGTCAACATCCCTGTTGAATATCAGTCCCTCATCGCGAGCAGGCTCGCTCCCACAGTGGTTTGTGGTTGTCAGTAAAATTGCATTACTCATTGAGAACTCTGATTCCCATGCCCCCAACCCAACCCACCGGCCAATCTGCCTACGTCCTCCACAGCCGCGCCTACCGCGAGAGCAGCGCCCTGGTGGACTTCCTCACGCCGCAAGGGCGGCTGCGGGCGGTGTTGCGTGGGGCGCGGGGCAAGGCCGGGACGTTGGCGCGGCCGTTCGTGCCGCTGGAAGTCGAGTTCCGTGGCCGGGGCGAGTTGAAAAATGTCGGACGCATGGAAAGCAATGGCGTCGCCGCCTGGCTCAATGGCGAGGCATTGTTCAGCGGCTTGTACCTCAATGAACTGCTGATCCGCCTGCTGCCCGCCGAAGATCCCCACCCGGCCGTCTTCGACCACTATGCCGCCACGCTGCTGGCCCTGGCCGAAGGCCGTCCGCTTGAACCGCTACTGCGCTCCTTCGAGTGGCGGCTGCTGGATGACCTGGGCTATGGCTTCGCCCTGAACACCGACCTGCATGGCGAACCTATTGCGGCGGACGGTCTTTACCGCCTACAGGTGGATGCTGGCCTGGAGCAGGTCTACCTGTTGCAACCGGGGCTGTTCAACGGCGCCGAGCTGCTGGCGATGGCCGAGGCCGACTGGAGTGCACCAGGCGCCTTGTCGGCAGCCAAGCGGCTGATGCGTCAGGCCCTGGCCGTGCATCTGGGCGGGCGGCCACTGGTCAGTCGTGAGTTGTTTCGCAAGCCCTGATCAACCCGTATGCTGTGGGCCGACTATTTGTCCATTCAGGAGCCTTTTCGTGAGCACCAGCAATCGCATTCTTCTCGGCGTGAACATCGACCACGTCGCCACCCTGCGCCAGGCCCGCGGTACGCGTTACCCGGATCCGGTCAAGGCCGCACTGGACGCGGAAGAGGCGGGCGCCGACGGCATCACCGTACACCTGCGTGAAGACCGTCGTCACATCCAGGAGCGTGACGTGCTGTTGCTCAAGGACGTGCTGCAAACCCGCATGAACTTCGAAATGGGCGTGACCGAAGAAATGATGGCGTTCGCCGAGCTCATCCGCCCGGCGCACATCTGCCTGGTGCCGGAGACTCGCCAGGAGCTGACCACCGAGGGCGGGCTCGACGTGGCGGGGCAGGAGGCGCGGATCAGCATGGCGGTGGAGCGCCTGTCGAAGATCGGCGCCGAGGTATCGCTGTTCATTGATGCCGACGAACGGCAAATCGAGGCTTCCAAGCGTGTTGGCGCGCCGGCCATCGAACTACACACGGGCCGTTACGCCGATGCCGAGACCCCCACGGATGTGGCCGATGAGCTGCAGCGAGTGGCTGACGGCGTCGCCTTCGGCCTGGCCAAGGGCCTGATCGTCAACGCCGGCCATGGCCTGCACTACCACAACGTCGAAGCCGTCGCGGCCATCAAGGGCATCAACGAACTGAACATCGGTCACGCGCTGGTGGCCCATGCGTTGTTCGTCGGGTTCAAGTCGGCGGTGGCGCAAATGAAAGCGCTGATCCTGGCTGCCGCTAAATCCTGATCCCGCCACCATCCCCTGTGGGAGCAAAGCTTGCTCCCACATTAAGGGGGGTGTCTGGCTGTCAGAGCTGCGGGGATTCCTGGCTCGGCTTGCTCTTGTCGACACCCGGCACGTGCAGGTTGCCCTCGGCCACCTGGTTGCCTTCGAGCTGTGGCTGCGTCACCCAGGTCAGGATGTCGTAGTAGCGACGGATGTTCGCCACGAAATGCACCGGCTCGCCGCCCCGGGCGTAGCCATAGCGGGTCTTGCGGTACCACTGTTTCTGGGACAGGCGCGGCAGGATCTTCTTCACATCCAGCCACTTGTTCGGGTTCAGCCCTTCCTTGGCCGCCAGTTTGCGGGCGTCGTCCAGGTGACCGCCGCCCACGTTATAGGCGGCGAGGGCGAACCAGGTGCGGTCGGGCTCTTCGATGCTTTCGTCCAACTGCTCCTTCGTGTAGGCCAGGTACTTGGCACCGCCCATGATGCTTTGCTTCGGATCCAGGCGGTTGGACACGCCCATGGCCTGGGCGGTGTTCTGGGTCAGCATCATCAGGCCGCGCACGCCGGTCTTGGACGTGACCGTCGGTTGCCACAGCGATTCCTGATAGCCGATCGCGGCCAGCAGGCGCCAGTCGACTTTCTCTTTCTTGGCGTAGGCCTTGAAATGTTGTTCGTATTTGGGCAGTCGTTGCTGCAAGTGTTGGGCGAACGTGGTGGCGCCCACGTAGCCAAGGACGTCAACGTGCCCGTAATAACGGTCTTTGAGGCGCTGCAGGGTGCCGTTCTTCTGCACCTTGTCCAGGTAGCTGTTGATCTCGTTGAGCAGGCTGTTGTCCTCGCCGAGGGCAAGCGCCCAGCTCTGGCTGCGGGCATCGCCCAGGTCGAACGCCACGCGCACGTTGGGGAAGTACACCTGGTTCATCGCCACTTCGTTGGAGTCCACCAGCGTCAGGTCGATCTGGCCCTCATCCACCATGCGCAGCAGGTCGACAACTTCGACGGCGTCGGACTCTTCGTATTCGATGCCCGGATACTGCTGTTTAAGCTGCGCCAGTTGTTCCGCGTGAGTGCTGCCCTTGAGCACGATGATCTTCTTGCCCGCCAGGGCCGCCGCATCGGTGGGGCGTGATTGGCCGTTGCGGTAGATGATTTGCGGGGTGACTTCCAGGTAGGAGCGGGAGAACCGCACCTGCTTCTTGCGCTGTTCGCTGCTGACCAGGCCCGCCGCCGCCAGTACCGGGCCGTTGGGCTTGCCGATCTGGTTGAACAGATCGTTGAGGTTGTCGGCGGTCTCGATCTTCAGTTCCACGCCCAAATCGTCGGCGAAGCGCTTCACCAGCTCGTATTCGAAGCCGGTTTCACCATTGCGATCCTGGAAGTAGGTGGCGGGGCTGTTTCGGGTAACCACCCGCAGCACGCCATCCTCCTTTACGCGCTCCAGTGTGTTGGGTTTCTCAACACAGCCACTGAGCACCAGGAAGAGTCCGGTTGCGATCAGCCATTTGGCATATCGCGGACGCAAAGCCGTTGGGGAAAACATCTGCGCAGTATACGCAAACGACCCCTACCGCCATATCTCGACAGCAAAAGGCCAGTCTGCTAGCCATTGCAAAACATGTCCGCGACACAGGCCGGCCGGGGCGCGCAGGGCTTTGCGTCGCTGAAAAATATCTCTTCGGGAGCGTTGGCATGGGGGGCCAATACCGCCGTGCGGGCAAAGACCGACATTCGGCCAGCACCGCACGTGCCGTTTCGGGTGCCGTTGCCGGCGGTTTAGGCTAGAATGCACGGCCTCAAAGCACACCCCCTTCCCGAGGCTGTCCCGAAGATGTTGATCCTGCGCGGCGCTCCTGCCCTTTCTGCCTTTCGCCACAGCAAACTCCTTGAGCAACTGAGCCAGAAGGTACCGGCTGTCAGTGGCTTGTATGCTGAATTCGCTCACTTCGCCGAAGTCACCGGCGGTTTGACCGGCGACGAACAGCAGGTGCTTGCGCGCCTTCTGAAGTACGGTCCCAGTGTTCCTGTCCAGGAGCCGGCCGGTCGCCTGTTCCTGGTACTGCCGCGTTTCGGCACCATTTCGCCGTGGTCGAGCAAGGCCAGCGACATCGCCCGCAACTGCGGCCTGGCGAAAATCCAGCGCCTGGAGCGCGGTATTGCCTTTTATGTCGCCGGTGAGTTCAGCGAGGCCCAGGCCCAACTGATCGCCGACGGCCTGCATGACCGCATGACCCAGGTCGTCCTGGGCAACCTGGAGCAGGCCGCTGGCCTCTTCAGCCACGCCGAACCCAAGCCACTGACCGCCATCGATGTACTGGGCGGCGGCCGTGCCGCGCTGGAAAAAGCCAACGTCGAGCTGGGCCTGGCCCTGGCCGAAGACGAGATCGATTACCTGGTCAGCGCCTTCCAGGGCTTGAAGCGTAACCCCCACGACATCGAACTGATGATGTTCGCCCAGGCCAACTCCGAGCACTGCCGCCACAAGATCTTCAACGCCAGTTGGGACCTTGACGGCCAGAACCAGGAAAAAAGCCTGTTCGGCATGATCAAGAACACCTACCAGATGCACAACGAAGGTGTGCTGTCGGCCTACAAGGACAACGCGGCGGTGATCGTCGGCAACGTTGCCGGTCGTTTCTACCCGAACCCTGAGACCCGCCAGTACGGTGCGGTCCAGGAGCCGGTGCACATCCTCATGAAGGTCGAGACCCACAACCACCCCACCGCGATTGCCCCGTTCCCGGGTGCATCCACCGGTTCCGGTGGCGAGATCCGCGACGAAGGCGCCACCGGGCGCGGTGCCAAGCCCAAGGCCGGCCTGACCGGCTTCACCGTGTCGAACCTGCAGATCCCTGGCTTCGAACAGCCGTGGGAAAAGCCGTACGGCAAGCCTGAGCGCATCGTCAACGCCCTCGACATCATGATCGAAGGTCCTCTTGGGGGCGCGGCGTTCAACAACGAATTCGGCCGTCCGGCTTTGACCGGCTACTTCCGTACCTTCGAACAATCCATCACCACCCCGCGTGGCGAGGAAGTCCGTGGCTACCACAAGCCGATCATGTTGGCTGGCGGCATGGGCAACATCCGCGCCGAACACGTGCAGAAAGGCGAGATCCTGGTCGGCTCCAAGCTGATCGTCCTCGGTGGCCCGGCCATGCTGATCGGCCTGGGTGGCGGTGCCGCTTCCTCCATGGCCACCGGCACCAGCTCGGCCGACCTGGACTTCGCTTCGGTCCAGCGGGAAAACCCGGAAATGGAACGCCGTTGCCAGGAAGTCATCGACCGGTGCTGGCAGTTGGGTGAACACAACCCCATCAGCTTCATCCACGACGTCGGTGCGGGCGGCCTGTCCAACGCCTTCCCGGAACTGGTCAACGACGGTGGCCGCGGTGGCCGCTTCGAACTGCGCAACATTCCAAATGACGAGCCGGGCATGGCCCCGCACGAAATCTGGAGCAACGAATCCCAGGAGCGTTACGTCCTGGCGGTCGGTCCGGCCGACTTCGAACGTTTCCAGGCCATTTGCGAGCGCGAGCGCTGCCCGTTCGCCGTGGTGGGTGAAGCCACCGCCGAGCCGCAACTGACCGTCACCGACAGCCATTTCGGCAACAGCCCGGTGGACATGCCGCTGGAAGTGCTGCTGGGCAAGGCCCCGCGCATGCACCGTTCGGCCGTTCGCGAAGCGGAGCTGGGCGACGATTTCGATCCGTCGACCCTCGACCTCGCCGAGTCCATCGAGCGCGTGTTGCATCACCCGGCCGTGGCGAGCAAGAGCTTCTTGATCACCATCGGCGACCGCACCATCACCGGCCTTGTGGCCCGTGACCAGATGGTCGGCCCGTGGCAAGTGCCGGTGGCTGACGTTGCCGTGACCGCCACCAGCTTCGACGTCTACACCGGCGAAGCCATGGCCATGGGCGAGCGCACGCCGCTGGCGCTGCTGGACGCCCCGGCGTCGGGCCGCATGGCGATCGGCGAGACCCTGACCAACATCTCGGCTTCGCGCATCGGCAAGATTTCCGACATCAAGTTGTCGGCCAACTGGATGTCCGCCGCCGGTCACCCGGGTGAAGACGCCCGCCTGTACGACACCGTCAAGGCTGTCGGCATGGAGCTGTGCCCTGAGCTGGGCATCACCATTCCGGTGGGCAAGGACTCCATGTCCATGGCCACTCGCTGGAACGACGAAGGCGTGGACAAGAGCGTGACCTCGCCGCTGTCGCTGATCGTGACTGGCTTCGCCCCGGTCACCGACATCCGCCAGACCCTGACCCCGCAACTGCGCATGGACAAGGGCACCACCGACCTGATCCTGATCGACCTGGGCCGTGGCCAGAACCGCATGGGCGCCTCGATCCTGGCCCAGGTGCATGGCAAGCTCGGCTCGCAAGCGCCGGACGTCGACGATGCCGAAGACCTGAAGGCATTCTTTGCCGTCATCCAGGGCCTCAACGCCGATGGTCACCTGCTGGCTTACCACGACCGTTCCGACGGCGGTTTGCTGACCACCGTGGTGGAAATGGCCTTTGCCGGTCACTGCGGCCTGAGCCTGACCCTCGACAGCGTTGCCGAGTCCAAAGCCGAAATTCCGGCCATCCTGTTCAACGAAGAGTTGGGCGCGGTGATCCAGGTTCGCCAGGACGCCACCCCGGACATCCTCGCCCAGTTCAGCGCAGCCGGCCTGGCCGACTGCGTCTCGGTGATCGGCCAGCCGATCAACAACGCCCACATCAACATCACCTTCAACGGCGACACCGTCTTCGAAGGCCAGCGCAGCCTGTTGCAGCGCCAGTGGGCGCAAACCAGCTACCAGATCCAGCGCCTGCGCGACAACGCCGACTGCGCCGAGCAGGAATTCGACGCGCTGCTGGAAGAAGACAACCCGGGCTTGAGCGCCAAACTCAGCTACGACGTCAACCATGACGTGGCCGCGCCCTACATCAAAAAGGGTGTTCGCCCACAAGTGGCGGTCCTGCGCGAGCAGGGCGTCAACGGTCAAGTGGAGATGGCGGCAGCGTTCGACCGCGCCGGTTTCAACGCGATCGACGTGCACATGAGCGACATCCTCGCCGGTCGTGTCGACCTGAACGACTTCAAGGGCATGGTCGCTTGCGGCGGTTTCTCCTACGGTGACGTACTTGGGGCCGGTGAAGGCTGGGCCAAGTCGGCGCTGTTCAACAGCCGTGCCCGCGATGCGTTCCAGGGCTTCTTCGAACGGGCCGACAGCTTCACCCTCGGCGTGTGCAACGGTTGCCAGATGATGTCCAACCTGCACGAGCTGATCCCGGGCAGCGAGTTCTGGCCGCACTTCGTGCGTAACCGTTCCGAGCAGTTCGAAGCGCGCGTGGCAATGGTCCAGGTCCAGGAGTCGAACTCGATCTTCCTGCAGGGCATGGCCGGTTCGCGCATGCCGATCGCCATCGCCCACGGCGAAGGCCACGCGGAATTCGAAAGCGAAGAAGCACTGCTCGAAGCCGACCTGTCCGGTTGCGTGTCGCTGCGTTTTGTCGACAACCACGGCAAGGTCACCGAAACCTACCCGGCCAACCCGAACGGCTCGCCGCGCGGGATCACCGGCCTGACCAGCCGCGACGGTCGCGTCACGATCATGATGCCGCACCCGGAGCGTGTGTTCCGCGCGGTGCAGAACTCGTGGCGTTCGGACGACTGGAACGAAGACGCGCCATGGATGCGCATGTTCCGCAACGCGCGCGTCTGGGTGAACTGAGGCGGTGTACAAGCTCTGCTTCTTCGTCCCGGCCAGCCATCTGGACGTGGTCAAAAGCGCCGTATTCGCTGCCGGTGGCGGGCGAATCGGCGACTATGACCACTGCGCCTGGCAAGTGTTGGGCCTGGGCCAGTTTCGCCCGTTGGACGGCAGCCAGCCGTTCATTGGTGAGGCGGGGCAGGTTGAGCAGGTCGAGGAATGGAAGGTGGAGCTTGTCGTTGCTGATGAGTTGATTCGTGCGGTGGTGGAGGTTTTGAAGCTCAGCCATCCCTATGAGACGCCGGCGTATGAGGTGTGGCGGTTGGAGGGTTTTTGATCTTCCTGCGCTTGAATCGCTTAAATCGCTAAATGAAAAACCCGCTGAGTGGATCAGCGGGTTTTTTATTGGGTGTGGGTTTTGTGTGTATATCCGTTGCTGGGTCACGGCTGCTTAGGGTTCCGCCCTGACGGCGGGTCACTTTTGAAAAGCCCGGAAGCCGGCCCAGTCAAAAGTAACCAAAACGCTCCTGCCCCACCACTCGGCACCTCGCTTAGGCTCGGTGTGCCCTCACTCCGGCATTGCTCCGTGGGCCCGCCGCGAAGGGCCATCCATGGCCCAGCGCGGCTAACCCGGCATCCATGCCGGGTTGCCCACTGCGCAATGCCTGCGTTCGGCCATCGTGGTTAACGGGGCGCCCGAGATCAACGTCCACCGCGAGGCGGCCTAACAGCCGACCTGGTTCTCTCGGTCGTACACCTGTCAGATCTGTGGGAGCAAAGCTTGCTCGCGAAGACGGCGGTACATCCAATACTGATGCAAGCTGACCCACCGCCATCGCGAGCAAGCCCGCTCCCACAGTGGTTCTGTGTTGGGCATAAATTTTGTGTTCACTGGAGATTAAATGTGGGAGCGAGCCTGCTCGCGATGGCGGTGGTTCAGTCACATGGATGTTGGGCTGCTGGCCTCATCGCGAGCAAGCTCGCTCCCACAAAGGAGCTCCGGGTGCACACGAATATCGTGTCTGCTGAAGATCTAATGTGGGAGCGAGCCTGCTCGCGATGGCGGTGGTTCAGTCACATGGATGTTGGGCTGCTGGCCTCATCGCGAGCAAGCTCGCTCCCACAAAGGAGCTCCGGGGGCACACGAATATCGTGTCTGCTGAAGATCTAATTTGGGAG